>NZ_JBIWEL010000008.1:177469-181822 GCF_044762525.1 Pseudomonas sp. NPDC096950
CGCTCTACCATGCCGCCGACTTGCTCGCTTTGATCCGGGTGGACCAAAAAGATGATTTCGTAATGACGCATGAATGCTCCTTACGGGTTGTAGCCTGCCGCTCAAAAGCGGTCAGACAAGGAGTGAATGACACTTATGGACTTGCTTGCGATAGACACATGCGTGCCTGCCGTCACAGCAAGGGGCGCAATTGTAGAGAAGGGACAGGAGAGGTGCAAGGCAATTGGTGATTATTTGAACAGTTCGCTCACACCACCAAACTTCGCCTCACCACAAACCACTGTGGGAGCGGGCTTGCTCGCGAAGGCGGTGTGTCAGAAAACATTTCTGTCGACTGACACACCGCTTTCGCGAGCAAGCCCGCTCCCACATTTGGATCGCGTGCGGCTTAAGACTTCTTGCCGCCCGCTGCAGCTTTGACACTGCGCTGACGTTGGGCTTCGAACAGGCAAACGCCCGTCGCCACGGAAACGTTGAGGCTGCTGACGCTGCCGGTCATCGGCAGGTGCACCAGGTAGTCGCACAGATCGCGGGTCAGGCGGCGCATGCCGCTGCCTTCCGCGCCCATGATCAGGATGGTCGGGCCAGTCATGTCCTGCTGATACAGGCTCTGCTCAGCCTCGCCCGCCGTACCGACGACCCACAAGCCACGCTGCTTGAGTTTTTCCAGGGTGCGCGCCAGGTTGGTCACGGCGACCAACGGAATCACTTCCGCCGCGCCGCAGGCCACTTTACGCACCGTCGGGGTCAGGGTAGCCGACTTGTCCTTCGGCACGATCACCGCCAGCGCACCGGCCGCATCGGCCGAACGCAGGCAAGCGCCGAGGTTGTGCGGATCGGTCACGCCGTCGAGCACCAGCAGCAACGGCGCGCCTTCGGAGCGATCGAGCAACTCGTCGAGCATCGCTTCACCCCAGACCTGGCTCGGACTCACGTCCGCGACCACGCCCTGGTGGACGCCATCAACCCAGGCATCGAGCTCACGACGCTCGGCGTTGCCGACAGGCACGCGATTTTCATTCGCCAGCGCAATCAGCGCCTGTACACGCGGTTCGCTGCGGCCTTCAGCCAGCCAGATCTGCTTGACGCGTTTCGGGTGGTGACGCAGCAACGCTTCTACCGCATGCACGCCGTAGATTTTTTCCAACTGACTCATGACTTGGCCTTAGGTTTACGTGCCCCGCCGCTTTTGGCTGGAGCAGAACCCGCTTTCGGCGGGCCTTTACGGTGTTTGCTCGGCTTGCTGCCGGGAGCCTTGTCAGGCGCCGACCGTCCGGTCTTTCCCCCAGACGCCGCTTTACCGCCGCTTTTCGCTTCAGACAGCAACGCCTGTTTCAGTTCACGGCTTTTACGCAACTCGGCGTTTTTCGCCGCCGCATCGCTTGGGCGATAGGCTTCCGGCGCTTTTTCCTTGGCAGGACGACGACCGGTTTTCGCCGGGGCCGGTTCTGCGGCGGTTTTAGCGGTTGTCTTGGCGGCTGGCTCAGCCTTTTCGTTTCCGCGCTTCTTGCGACCAATTGGCGCGCTGATGGTCTTTTCAGCCATCTCGAAGTCGATCTTGCGTTCGTCGAGATCGACGCGCATCACGCGCACTTCAACGGTGTCGCCCAGGCGGAAGCTGCGACCGGTACGCTCACCGGCGAGGCGGTGGTGCACAGGATCGAAGTGGTAGTAGTCGCCCGGCAGCGCGGTGACGTGCACCAGGCCTTCGACGTAGATGTCGGTCAGCTCGACGAACAGGCCGAAACCGGTCACGGCGGTGATCACACCCGGGAACGATTCACCCACGCGGTCTTTCATGAACTCGCACTTGAGCCAGTTCACCACGTCGCGGGTCGCTTCGTCGGCACGGCGCTCGCTCATCGAGCACTGCTCGCCGAGTTGCTCCAGGGCCGCTTCGTCGTACGGATAAATCCGCGCTTTCGGAATGGTCATCGCACCGGCACGGCGAACGTGCGGGGTGTCTTGCTTGGAGTGGATAACGCTGCGGATCGCCCGGTGCGTGAGCAAGTCCGGGTAGCGGCGGATCGGCGAGGTGAAGTGGGTATAGGCTTCGTAATTCAGGCCGAAGTGGCCCTGGTTATCGGCGCTGTATACCGCTTGGCTCAACGAACGCAGCATGACGGTCTGGATCAGGTGGAAATCCGGACGGTCCTTGATGCTCGCCAGCAATGCCTGGTAATCCTTCGGCGACGGACCATCCTTGCCTTTGTGCAGGGACAGGCCGAGCTCGCCGAGGAAGGCGCGCAGTTTTTCCAGACGCTCCGGTGGCGGACCGTTGTGCACGCGATACAGCGCAGGAATTTCGTGTTTCTTCAGGAATTCAGCAGTGGCCACGTTGGCCGCCAGCATGCATTCCTCGATCAGTTTGTGCGCATCGTTACGCACGGTCGGACGGATTTCAGCAATCTTGCGCTCGGTGCCGAAAATGATCCGGGTTTCCTGGGTTTCGAAATCGATCGCGCCACGCACGTGACGAGCGCCCAGCAGCACTTTGTACAGTGCGTAAAGCTGCTTCAGGTGCGGCAGAACGTCGGTGTACTCGCCGCGAAGCTGACGTGCTTCGGTGAGTTTCGGCGTTTCGAGCATCGCGCTGACTTTGTTGTAGGTCAGGCGAGCGTGGGAGTGAATCACCGCTTCGTAGAAGCAGTAGTCGGTCATCTCGCCGGACTTGGAGATGGTCATCTCGCAAACCATGGCCAGTCGATCGACGTGCGGGTTCAGCGAGCACAGGCCGTTGGACAGCTGCTCAGGCAGCATCGGCACGACGCGCTCGGGGAAGTACACCGAGTTGCCGCGAACCTGGGATTCGTTGTCCAGCGCCGAACCGATCTTCACGTAGCTGGAGACGTCGGCAATCGCCACGTACAACTTCCAGCCACCGGAGAACAGGCGCAGTTTGCCCGGTTTGGATTCGCAGTAAACCGCGTCATCGAAGTCGCGCGCATCTTCACCGTCGATGGTCACGAACGGCAGATGGCGCAGGTCGATGCGCTTCTCTTTGTCTTTCTCTTCGACTTCAGGCTTGAGCTTGGCGGCTTCTTTCAACACCGCCTCAGGCCATACGTGCGGGATATCGTACGCGCGCAGGGCGACATCGATTTCCATGCCCGGCGCCATGTAGTTACCCACGACTTCAACCACGTCGCCTTGCGGCTGGAAGCGTGGCGTCGGCCAGTGAGTGATCTTCACTTCGACGAACTGACCGATCTGCGCGTTGGCATTGCGGCCCGGGGTGACCAGCACTTCTTGCTGGATCTTCGGGTTATCCGCGACGACGAAGCCGATACCGCCTTCTTCGAAGTAGCGGCCGACGATGGTCTCGTGGGCACGGGATACCACTTCGACGATCATGCCTTCGCGGCGACCGCGACGGTCCAGGCCGGAAACACGCGCCAGGGCACGGTCGCCGTCGAACACCAGGCGCATTTGCGCCGGGCTCATGAACAGGTCGTCACTGCCGTCGTCCGGAACCAGGAAGCCGAAGCCGTCACGGTGACCGCTGATGCGGCCCAGGATCAGGTCAAGCTTATCCACAGGCGCGTAGGTACCGCGACGGGTATAGATGAGTTGAGCATCGCGCTCCATGGCGCGCAGGCGGCGACGCAGGGCTTCGATCTGGTCTTCTGTGGTCAGACCAAACTCCTCGACCAGCTGCTCGCGGTTAGCAGGCGAACCTCGATCAGCAAGGTGCTGAAGGATCAGTTCGCGGCTAGGAATAGGGTTATCATATTTTTCCGCTTCACGAGCGGCCTCGGGATCGAGGGACTGCCAATCGGCCATTAGAGAGTTTTCACCTTGTCTATATGCGGGTTAGTTTGGCATAGGCGTAATGAAACGGGAAATTTCAGGCTATGAGAGCCCATCTAAAGCCCTTTATCGACACCGCAAAGCTGAATTAAATGCCGCTGGGGAAATTTTCCAGGTTTTTTTGGTGGCAGGGGTTTACAGTTAAAAAGACGCTCCGTATAGTGCGCGCCATCGACGACGCACTAGCGTTGCCGATACTGCCCAGATGGTGAAATTGGTAGACACGCCAGCTTCAGGTGCTGGTGACCGCAAGGTCGTGGAAGTTCGAGTCTTCTTCTGGGCACCAATTTCGAGCTTGAGATTAGATCAATTTCAAGGCTCACACAAAAACCCGCGAAAGCGGGTTTTTTGCATTCAGGGCTTTTGATTTATTAAAACCAAATCAGGGGTTTACAGATTAAAAAGCTCTCCGTATAGTGCGCCACATCAACAGCGGCAACGTTGCTGATACTGCCCAGATGGTGAAATTGGTAGACACGCCAGCTTCAGGTGCTGGTGACCGCAAGGTCGTGGAAGTTCGAGTCTTCTTCTGGGCACCAATTC
>NZ_JBIWEL010000008.1:181918-188163 GCF_044762525.1 Pseudomonas sp. NPDC096950
ATTCAAATTTCAGAGTCGATCTGGAATTTCACAAAAACCCGCGAAAGCGGGTTTTTGCGTTTCTGGCTTTCAAAAACTTTCAGCCAACATCGACCCCTTGTGGGAGCGGGCTTGCTCGCGAAAGCGGTGTATCAGACAAATCAATGTCGACCGGCACGCCGCCTTCGCGAGCAAGCCCTCTCCCACAAGGACTGCGACAACCGCTCTAGCAGAGCCTTCCCTGCCCCGCAAGGCGCACTTGAGAAACAATATCGTTTATCATTGTTGCAAGTTTTTGCAATGCGACAGTGAGGAACCCTGCGAATGATGTTTCGAAATACCCTGCGCCGAGGACTGACCTTTACCCTCCTCGGCCTGGCTCTCGCCACTCCCCTCACCCAAGCCGCCGACCCGGTTGCCCTGACGCTCTATAACGGTCAACACAAGGAAGTCGGCGACGCCGTCGCCAAAGCCTTCGAAGCCAAGACCGGGATTCACGTCAACGTGCGCAAGGGCAGCAGCAACCAACTCGCCAGCCAGGTCGTTGAAGAAGGCGATCGCTCCCCCGCCGACGTGATCTACACCGAAGAATCGCCGCCGCTGAACAAACTCGGCGAACAAGGCCTGCTGGCCCAGACCGACGCCGCCACCCTCGCCGTCCTGCCGAAAGATTACGTCGCCGGCAACGGCACCTGGATCGGCATTACCGCCCGGGTCCGCGTAGTCGCCTTCAACCCGAAACTGATCGACGAAAAAGATCTGCCCAAGTCGGTCATGGAATTCTCCGATCCGAAATGGCAAGGCAAGGTCGGCTTCGTACCCACCAGCGGTGCGTTTCAGGAACAAGCCGTGGCGATCATCAAGACCCACGGCATGGACGCGGCCGAAGAATGGCTGACCGGCCTGCGCGCGTTCGGCAAGGTCTACAGCAACAACATGGTTGCACTGAAAGCCGTGGAAAACGGCGAAGTCGCCACCGTGCTGGTGAACAACTATTACTGGTTCGCCCTGCAACGTGAAAAAGGCCAGCTCGACTCGAAATTGCATTACTTCACCGGCGGCGACGTCGGCGGCTTGATCACGGTTTCCAGCGCTGCCGTGCTGAAGTCCAGCAAACATCCAAAAGAAGCCCAGCAATTGCTCGCCTACATGGCCAGCGAAGAAGGTCAGCGCGTGATCACCCAGACCACCGCCGAATACCCGCTGCACAAAGGCATGGAATCGGATCGCGGGCTCAAGCCGTTCAGCGAACTCGAAGCGCCGAAAGTCACGCCAGCCGACCTCGGCAATGCCGAAGAAGCCCTGGACCTGGAACGTGACGTTGGCTTGAACTGATGAGTGCGTCGCTATCCGCCCCTGCCGCGCGCGGGGGTTACGTGCCACGGCGCAAACGGCCGTCGATCTGGTTGCTGCTGCCGGTGTTGCTGCTGGTAGTGCTCAGCCTGTTGCCGCTGGCGTATGTCGGACTCAAGACCTGGCAGGCCGGTTGGGCGGAGGCATTGCATCTGCTGTGGCGGCCGTATGTGTTTGGCCTGCTGCGCAACACGCTGTCGCTGATGGTCGGCGTCACCGTGGCGTGTGGCGTGATCGGTTTGTCCCTGGCCTGGCTGCTGGAGCGCAGCAATCTGAAGGGACGGCGGCTGTGGGGCGTGATCCTGTGCTTGCCGTTTGCCGTGCCGGCGTTTGTCAGCAGCTTTACCTGGGTTTCCCTCAGCGCGCATTTCGAAGGCTTGGGCGGGGCGATCCTGGTGATGACCCTGTCCAAATATCCGTTGGTGTTTCTGCCGGTGGCGGCGACCTTGCGCAATCTTGATCCTTCGCTGGAAGAGTCCGCTCGCACCCTGGGGCAGAATCGCTGGGGCGTGTTTTTCCGGATCACCCTGCCGCTGCTCTGGCCGTCACTTCTGGCCGGCTCGCTGCTGATTGCGCTGCACATGCTGGTGGAGTTTGGCGCGCTATCGATCATCGGCCTGCAAACCTTCACCACGGCGATCTATCAACAGTTCGAACTGGAATTCAGCAACGCCAATGCCGCGATGCTGTCGGCAGTACTTTTGGCGCTGTGCCTGGTGCTGTTGTGGCTGGAATTGCGGGTTCGCGGCAAGGGCCGACATGTGCGCACCGGCCAGGGCGCGGCGCGGCATGCGGAACAGGTTCAATTGGGGCGTTGGGCCGCCGCCGGACAGGTTTATTGTCTGGCGCTGGCGATCATCGGCAGCGGCATTCCGCTGGGGATGCTGGCGTATTGGCTGGCAGTCGGCTCTTCAGCAGCCTTCCCGGTGGCAGCGATCAGCGAGGCATTGCTATCGTCCCTGGCGTTGTCGCTGGGTGGCGCGGCGTTGTGTCTGGTGCTGGCGGTGCCGGTTGGGTTGCTGGTGGTGCGCTACAAAGGCCAACTGGCCATTTGGGCCGAGCGCCTGCCCTATCTGCTGCACGCGCTGCCAGGTTTGGTGATTGCGCTGACCCTGGTGTATTTCGCCCTGCACTACTTGCCGGCGCTGTACCAGACGTCGATGTTGTTGCTGATCGCTTATGCGCTGCTGTTCCTGCCGCTGGCTCAGGCGCCGATTCGCACCGCACTGAACAAAGCTGCGCCGCAACTGGAAGAGGCCGCTCGCACGCTGGGCGCGTCGTCGCTCAGTGCGTTTTGCCGGGTGACCTTGCCGATTATCTTCCCGGCATTGGGCGCGGCGTTTGCGCTGGTGTTTCTGGATGCAATGAAGGAACTGACGGCAACGCTGCTGCTGAGCCCGACCGGGTTGAATACGTTGGCGACGGAAGTCTGGGCGCATACCGCGAACGTGGAGTTTGCGGCGGCGGCGCCTTATGCGGCGTTGTTGATTTTGGTGTCGGGGTTGCCGGTTTATCTGCTGACGACGCGGATGTATTTGAGCCGTTGAGATCGCCTTCGCGAGCAAGTCCGCTCCCACATTTGAAATGCATTCCAATGTGGGAGCGGGCTTGCTCACGAAGAGGCCCGCCCAGACAGAGAAAATCCTAAGCCCTGAACTGCCCCAGGCTTGCCTTCAACTGCGCTGCCAACCCATCCAGCACCTTGCCGCTGGCCGTGGTTTCTACCACTGCCTGAGCCGCTTTCTCAGCCTGCGCATGAATGGTCTCAACCCGACCACGCACTGCCTGCGCGCCCTGAGCCTGATGCGCCGCTGCTTGTGTCGCCAAACCAATCGCCGCGTGCACCTGCTCAACCGACGCCTGCACCGACTGCTGCAACCGCGCGCTGTCACGCAACACCAGCAAACCTTCGCTGGCCTGGCGCCCGGCCTGACCAATCGCCGCTACCGCCTCACGCGCGCCTTGTTGCAAGGCCACGATATGCGCCTGGATGTCACCGGTAGAGCTTTGCGTCTTGCTCGCCAACGCCCGGACTTCGTCCGCCACCACGGCAAATCCGCGACCGGTCTCGCCGGCTCGCGCCGCTTCGATAGCCGCGTTCAGCGCCAGCAGGTTGGTTTGCTCGGCGATCCCGTGAATCACCGTCAGCACCACTTCAATCTGTTCACTTTGCTGCGCCAGACGCTCGATCACCTTCGCTCCGGTGTCGACCTGCCCGGCCAACGCTTCGATCAAGCTGCCGACTTTCGCCGAGGTCCGGGTGTTCTCATCGGTGGCGGAACGAATATCCACCACTTGCTGCAAGGCTGCTTGCATCGCATGGCTTTCCGACTGCGCCTCATCAGCCATTTGCGACAACGCGCGCAGGCTCTCGGCCACTTCATCGCGCTGCATGCCCGCAGCCGCATCGGCCCCGGCATTGCGCAAGGTCATGGCGCCGATTTCCACGCCGGTGCGCTGAGCCACGTCGCCCGCCTCACGCACGATCGGCTGCAACTTATCCACAAAGCGATTGACCGCCGAGGCCATGTCGCCGATTTCGTCCTTGCTGTTGATCTGCACACGCTTGGTCAGGTCACCCTCGCCCGCCGCCAGATCATCCATGGCGGCAATCAGCATTTTCAGGCGATTGACCACGCGACGACCCAGCACCACGGCCAGCAGCAGTAACACGCCGAAACCTACCACCGCCAGGCCCATGCCGATGCGCCAGCGCAGAGTGCCCGCCGCTTGCTGCACGGTGCTGGTGGTGTTGGCCTGCATTTCAGAGGCCGTGGACTGCGCCGACTTTAGACGCGCGCCCATCGCCGCTGCGCTATCAGCCGCCGCGCCTTTGAGACTGTCGCCGACCAGTTGATCACTGCTGGCGATCAGCGCGGTGAATCGCTTGTCGAGGGCCGCCAGATCGACTTCCACCGAAGCGGTAGAAACGCCCATCAAGACCTTGCCGATTTCCACGCCATTGGGGCTGATCGAAGCTTCGAGGTAGTAGACCGATGGATCGTTCTTCGCCGCATCCAGCACTTTATCCAACGCGCGCTCGCCCTGGCCTTTCTCCAGCAGTGCTTTGTTGATCGGGTTCTCGCGATTCAAATAGCGGGTCAGGTGCTGTCCGGTGGCGTCGTCGTAGATCACGAACAACACGTTCGGATTGCGCTGGGCCCGACGGGCGAATTCGGACAGGGTTGGAACGTCGCTGTCCCACATGGCGCGGGGTGCGACCGAGGCCAGAAGCTGCGCCATATCATTGGCGGAGTCCTTCAGGTCTTTTTCCAATGTCCCACGCAATTGCGCCTGCTCGTCCTTCAGACGCGAGGACAGGCCGGCGGTAAGTCGCTGACGGGTATTGGTCGAAAGGCTGTCCAGGCTCGACGTGACTTCACGCCCCGCCTGCTCCAGTTCGCCGGAGAGTTTTTGACTGTCGGCACCCAGGCGCACGCCTAGATCGGCCTCCAGCGCGGTGACTGTGCTCCGGGTCAGGGCGACGGCGACCAGCACTTGCACCAAAAGGGCGATACCAAGGGTAACGAACACAGGCCGCAGAAGACGGCTTTGTAACAGTGAGAGAATGGCTGACACGGGATTATCCCTCTGCTTTGACGCCATTAAATTGATGGCACGCCAGAAGGCATAATTACAGCAAAGGTCGTGCCGCCCAACAGGCATAAACGACAAAGGCCCCGATTAAGGGGCCTTTGTGTTTTACATCAACGACTTATTAAGCGAACGGATGACGCAGAACGATGGTTTCGTTGCGGTCCGGGCCCGTCGAAATAATGTCAATCGGCGCACCGACCAACTCTTCAACGCGTTTGATGTAGTTGCGAGCGGCTTGCGGCAGCTCTTCCAGGGTCTTGGCGCCGACGGTGGATTCGGTCCAGCCTGGCATCTCTTCGTACACTGGCTCGAGGCCGATGTAGCTGTCGGCGTCGGTCGGTGCGTCGATCACTGCACCATCCTGGTTCTTGTAGCCAACACAGATGTTGATGGTTTCCAGGCCGTCCAGCACGTCCAGCTTGGTCAGGCACAAGCCCGAGATGCTGTTGACGTCGATGGCGCGACGCAGGATGACGGCATCAAACCAGCCGCAACGACGGGCACGGCCGGTGGTAGCGCCGAACTCGTGGCCACGCTTGGCCAGGAACGCGCCAACGTCGTCGAACAGCTCAGTCGGGAACGGACCCGAACCGACGCGAGTGGTGTAGGCCTTGGTGATGCCGAGGATGTAATCCAGGTACATCGGACCGAAACCCGAACCGGTGGCAATGCCGCCCGCGGTGGTGTTGGAGCTGGTGACGTACGGGTAGGTCCCGTGGTCGATGTCCAGCAGGGAGCCTTGGGCGCCTTCGAACATGATGTCTTTGCCAGCGCGACGCAGCTCGTGCAGCTCGGCGGTGACGTCGAGCATCATCGGCTTGAGCAGCTCGGCGTATTCCATGCACTCGTCGAGAGTCTTCTGGAAGTCGATCGCCGGCTCTTTGTAGTAATTGACCAGGACGAAGTTGTGGTAATCCAGCAACTCGCCCAGCTTGGCGGCGAAACGCTCACGATGGAACAGGTCACCGATGCGCAGACCGCGACGGGCGACTTTATCTTCGTAAGCCGGGCCGATGCCGCGACCGGTCGTACCGATCTTCAGCTCGCCACGGGCCTTTTCACGCGCCTGGTCCAGCGCGACGTGGTAGGACAGGATCAGCGGGCAGGAAGGGCTGATACGCAGGCGCTCGCGCACCGGTACACCTTTCTCTTCCAGCTTGATGATCTCGCGCAATAGAGCGTCCGGTGCAACCACCACGCCGTTGCCGATCAGGCACTGCACGCCTTCGCGCAGCACGCCCGACGGGATCAGGTGCAAGACGGTTTTTTCGCCGTCGATCACCAGGGTGTGACCCGCGTTGTGGCCACCTTGGTAG
>NZ_JBIWEL010000008.1:188173-205150 GCF_044762525.1 Pseudomonas sp. NPDC096950
TTGCCTTTGCCCTCATCACCCCATTGGGTGCCCAGGACTACGACATTCTTACCCATAACACTTGTCCTCATTCGCGCAAACGTGGTGCCGGCAGCCGCCGGCAGGAAAACTCAAGAAGCCAGCGGCAATACTTGCCAAAGCCCGTTCTGCTGAATCAATTGCCGGTCGCAGTCCGCTTCACGGGCGGCGGCCAATGGTTGCCCAGGCAAAGCCTGGACGACACGCTGACCCTCACTGCGCAACTGGCAAACCTGCTGCCAGAGTGCCGCATCCGTACTGTCAGGCATCCAGATACCGCCAGACGGTAACTCGATCTCAGCACGCCCCAGGGTCACCAGGGTTTTCAAATCGGTGGAGAAGCCGGTTGCCGGGCGGGCGCGACCGAAGTCGGCGCCGATGTCGTCGTAACGACCGCCCTGGGCAATGGACTGGCCAACACCCGGAACGAACACTGCGAACACCACACCGGTGTGGTAGTGGTAGCCGCGCAGCTCGCCCAGATCGAAGTAAAGCGGTAATTCAGGGAAACGCGCGGACAGACGATCGGCAATCGCCAACACATCTTCCAGCGCCGCCAGAACCGGCGCCGGCGCATTCGCCAGACGCTCACGGGCAGCGTTCAACACTTCACGACCGCCACACAGATCGACCAACGCACGCAGCATGCCCGACAGATCGGCAGGCAGGCCTTCGGTCAAGGTAATGACCTCGTCGATGGCCTTACGTTGCAATGCGTCGAACAACTGTTGCTCGACTTCACCGGACAAACCGGCGGCGCGGGCCAGGCCACGGTAGATACCGACATGGCCGAGATCCATGTGCACGTCCGGCACATCGGCCAGTTGCAGCATGGCCAGCATCAGGCTGATGACTTCTACGTCGCTGCTCGGACTGGCATCGCCGTACAACTCGGCGCCCAACTGGATCGGGCTGCGCGACGACGACAAGGCGCGCGGCCTCCGGTGGCAGTACTTCTTCGATGCCATCTGGCAGCAGCCAGCGGTCTACCGTTGCCATTACGCCATTCCCCTATGATCCGGGCGGCCAGCCGTTGGGCGAGCCTTGAGTGAAGCAGAAAATGTCCGGCCCATACGCAAAGCACGCGCATGAACGACGTGGCGAAAAGCCTGAAACCGGCTTCGCCAATCACTTTCCTCGAAAAACCTGTCGAGTCATTCAACTCGGGCGCCTGCGTAAAAACCACAATCAAACGTGCAGACGCAAAAAAGCCGGGAATTTCCCGGCTGCCGCATCATACACACGTTTTCCCAAAGGATCACCCCGCCCGAGGTTTTAGCCGCCGGGCGGGGGATGATTCAGGTCAACGCTGTATCAAGGCTTGGCTTTTTCCAGGTAACGGAAGAAGTCGCTGCTTGGGTCCAGGACCATGACGTCGGTTTTGTTCGCGAAGCTTTCACGGTAGGCACGCAGGCTACGGTAGAAACCGTAGAACTCCTGGTCCTGGCCGTAGGCCTTGGAGTAGATCGAAGCAGCCTGGGCATCACCATCACCGCGAACCTCTTCGGATTCACGATAGGCTTCGGCCAGCAACACGCGGCGTTGACGATCGGCGTCGGCACGGATGCCTTCGGCCAGCTCGTTACCCTTGGCTCGGTGCTCGCGAGCTTCACGCTCACGCTCGGTGCTCATACGTTCGAACACGCTACGGTTCACTTCTTTCGGCAAGTCGATGGCCTTGACCCGAACATCGACCACTTCGATGCCCAGCTCTTTTTCCGCCATCTTGTTCAGCGAAGCGGTGATGTCCGCCATCAACGCGTCACGTTCACCGGAAACCACTTCGTGCAGGGTGCGCTTACCAAACTGGTCACGCAGGCCCGATTCCAGACGACGGGACAGACGCTCGTCGGCAATCTGCTTGAGGCCGGAGGTTGCGGTGTAGAAGCGCTCGGCATCTTTCACGCGCCACTTGGCGTAGGCATCCACCATGACGGCTTTCTTTTCCAGCGTCAGGAAGCGTTGTGTCGGTGCATCCAGCGTCATCAGGCGTGCGTCGAATTTGCGCACCTGGTTAACGTAAGGCACTTTCACATGCAGGCCCGGCTGAACATCGGCCTGGACCACGCGACCGAACTGCAGCAATACCGCACGCTCGGTCTGAGCCACGATGTAGAAGCAGTTCCAGGCAGCGATGGCCACGACGACGCCGACAATAAGGGCGATCAGCGATTTATTGCTCATCAGCGACTCTCCCTGGTACGTGCTTGCTGTTGCTGCAGATCAGCTGCGGCACGCGCATTCGCTTCATTGCTGCTGGCTGCCGCGCCCGTTACCGGTGCGCTGGTGCTGCGGCCACTGTCGATCATCTTGTCCAGCGGCAAGTACAGCAGATTGCTCTGGCCATTCTTGTTGCCGGTCACGAGAACCTTGCTGGTGTTGGTGAAGACTTCCTGCATGGTGTCCAGGTACAGACGCTCACGGGTAACTTCAGGGGCCTTGCGGTACTCGGCGACCAGTTTGGTGAAGCGATCCGCCTCACCCTTGGCGCGCGATACCGTTTCGTCGCGGTAGCCGTTGGCATCTTCAAGGATGCGCTGGGCCTGACCACGGGCTTCCGGCACGACGCCGTTGGCGTAGGTTTCAGCCTGGTTGCGCGAACGCTGCTCGTCTTCACGGGCGCGGATCACGTCATCGAAGGCTTCCTGGACTTCACGCGGTGCAGCTGCGCTCTGAACGTTGACCTGGGTGACAGTGATACCGGTGCGATAGGTATCGAGGAAGCGTTGCAGACGCTCCTTGATTTCGCTGGCCATCAACTCACGACCTTCGGTCAGGACCTGGTCCATGGCGGTGGAACCCACCACATGGCGCAAGGCGCTGTCGGTCGCGTGTTGCAGGCTGATTTCCGGCTGATCGACGTTCAGCACGAAATCCTGCAGGTTGCTGATCTTGTACTGCACGGTCAGCGGCACTTCGACGATGTTCTCGTCTTCGGTCAGCATCTGGCCCTGCTTGGTATAGGCACGCTCACGCGTGACGTTTTCCATGTACTTCTTGTCGATCGGCGGGAAGTAGATGTTCAGGCCGGGGCCGACCGTTTCGTAGTACTTGCCGAAGCGCAGCACCACGGCCTGCTCCTGCTCGTCGACCACGTAGACCGCGCTGTACAACCACACGGCAGCGAGCACGACGAGTCCGATGCCGAGCAGGCCGCCGAAGCCGCCACTCTTGCCCGAACCACCGCCGTCATCACCGCGTTTCTTACCACCACCGAACAACCCGTTCAGGCTTTCCTGCAGCTTTCGGAAGGCCTCGTCGAGATCCGGTGGTCCCTTGCGGTCGCCGTTATTGCGGCGCTTGCCACCCCAAGGATCCTGATTATTCGAGTTGCCACCCGGCTCATTCCAAGCCATAGCGCTCTCCATCTGATAAAGCAAAGACGCACCCACGGCGCGCCGACCAATGCTACAGAATGCCTGTCACCGCGGCACAACCGCTTTCTCAGGCTTTTATTGCAAAGTGTGTTGCTCGATGAAGTCAGTCGGTTGCAGACCCTCGCGGCTCACCAGTCGATTCAACTCGACTCGGGGCAAGCGAACGGCCAGCAGGCTGGTGCCTTCTTCGTCGTGTTCTTCTTTCTGTACCGCACCGAGTTCGAAAAACTGCGCACGCAGTCGAGCAAAACGTTGCGGCAAGCGCAAGGTGCCTACAAACAAATCACTGCCCAACAACTCGGCAATGGCTTGCTCCAGCAATTCCAGACCACTGCCATCACGCGCCGACAGCCAGACCCGTTGGGGCTTGCCGTTTTCGTCGCGCTGGATTTGTGGCTCAACGCCTTCAAGCAAATCGAGTTTGTTATAGACCTCGAGGATCGGCAAGTCCTGGGCTCCGATCTCGCCCAGCACCACCATCACTTGCTCGATCTGCAACATGCGATCCGGTTCGGCCGCATCGATCACGTGCAGAAGCAGGTCCGAGTTGCTCGACTCTTCGAGCGTAGACCGAAATGCCTCGACCAGTTTGTGGGGCAAGTGGCGAATGAAACCCACCGTGTCGGCCAGGACAATCGGCCCCAGGTCGTCCAGTTCCAGACGGCGCAAGGTCGGGTCCAGCGTGGCAAACAACTGGTCAGCCGCGTACACGTCGGATTTCGTCACGTTATTGAAGAGCGTGGATTTGCCGGCGTTGGTATACCCCACCAGGGACACGGTAGGAATATCCGCACGCGAACGGCCGCGCCGCGACTGTTCGCGCTGACTGCGCACTTTTTCCAGCCGGCCCTTGATCTGGCGCAGGCGAACCCGCAGCAAACGACGGTCGGTTTCCAACTGGGTTTCACCCGGGCCACGCATGCCGATACCGCCACCCTGACGCTCAAGGTGGGTCCAGCCACGAACCAGCCGGGTGCTCATGTGGTCAAGCTGGGCCAGTTCGACCTGGAGCTTGCCTTCATGGGTACGGGCGCGCTGGGCGAAAATATCGAGAATCAGACCGGTGCGGTCGATCACGCGACACTCGAAAACACGTTCGAGGTTACGTTCCTGACTGGGCGTGAGGATGTGATTGAAGATGACCAGATCGGCCTTTTCGGCATGGACCAGGTCGCGCAGCTCCTCGACCTTGCCGCTGCCAATCAGGAATTTGGCGGTTGGCCGATGACGCGGCACGTTAAAAAACGCAACGGTCTCGGCGCCGGCCGAATTAGCCAATTCCTGAAACTCCTGCGGATCTTCGCGCGCCTCAGGGTCCTGTCCATCCAAGTGAACGAGGATCACTCGCTCACCACCACCGTGGCGCTCAAAGAACAAAGGAGACTCCTATCAGGCGTTACCTGGCTCAGCGTCACCCGCTTCGGATTCGGTTGCGCTAGGCAGACGAATTGGACGAACCGGCACCACTGTAGAGATAGCGTGTTTGTAAACCATCTGGCTAACGGTGTTTTTCAGCAGGATGACGAACTGGTCGAAAGACTCGATCGTGCCTTGCAGTTTGATCCCGTTGACCAGGTAGATGGACACCCCAACTTTCTCTTTACGTAAAGTATTCAAGTAAGGGTCTTGTAGCGAATGCCCTTTTGACATGTGCCGCACTCCTTTAAGGATTCAATATAAAAAATAGGTAAACAGATGGCTTGGGCCGTCACACCCCCAAGGATAGACGGCAATTGCAAGGACTCAGCTCAATATGGAGATGGTCCCGAGGTATTTCAAGGCGCGCGGCAGATTGTCGCAATCGAGGCTGTCCAGCCAGTGTAAATCAGCCCAACTGCGCAGCCAGGTGAACTGGCGCTTTGCCAATTGGCGCGTGGCTATGATTCCACGCTCCTGCATCTCGGCTTGCGTCAGCTTGCCATCCAGGTAATCCCAGACTTGTCGGTACCCTACAGCGCGTATGGATGGCAACCCGGAATGCAGGTCGCTTCTCTTACGCAGGGCTACGACCTCGTCGATGAATCCCTGTTCCAACATATTTGTGAATCTTTGTTTAATGCGCTCATGCAGTACCTGGCGATTTGCCGGTGCAATGGCCAAGTTCGCGACAGTATAGGGCAATTGTTGCAGTCCCGAAGCGGCTGCTTCAGTACTTTGCGCAGATTGTCTGAGCCGCAGCTCGGTCATGCTCTGACCGCTCACACGGTAAACTTCCAGCGCACGACTCAGACGTTGCGGATCGTTCGGGTGAATTCGCGCTGCCGACACCGGATCAATCACCGCCAATTGGTCGTGCAGAGCTTGCCAGCCAAGGCGTTCAGCCTCTTCTTCAATCTGCGCGCGAACCTCGGGATCGGCCGCCGGCATTTCCGCCAGTCCTTCGACCAAAGCCTTGTAGTAGAGCATCGTGCCGCCTACAAGCAGCGGGATTTTTCCACGGGAAGTGATCTCGGCCATCGCCTCAAGGGCATCTCGACGAAAATCCGCCGCCGAATAGCTCTCGGCGGGGTCGAGAATATCGATCAAACGGTGCGGAAATTCGGCCAGAATCTCTTTCGATGGCTTGGCGGTGCCGATGTCCATGCCACGATAGACCAGCGCCGAATCGACACTGATCAGCTCGCATGGCAGGACTTTGGTCAATTCGATGGCCAGGTCAGTCTTGCCCGCAGCGGTCGGACCCATCAGGAAAATCGCTGGAGGGAGCTGGCTCATCAACGACCGCGCAAGAACAGTTTGTCCAGATCGTCCAGGCCCAATTGGGTCCAGGTCGGTCGGCCATGGTTGCATTGACCGCTGCGTTCGGTGTTTTCCATGTCCCGCAGCAAGCCGTTCATTTCCGGGAGCGCCAGGCGCCGATTGGCCCGGATCGCGCCGTGGCAGGCCATGGTGCCGAGCAGTTCGTTGAGGTGTGCCTGAATCCGGTCGCTGGTGCCGTATTCCATCAGGTCCGCCAGTACATCGCTGACCAAGCGGTTGGCTTCCGCCTGCTTGAGCAGCGCCGGAATTTGCCGGATCGCCAGGGTTTCCGGGCCCAGGCGTTGCAATTCAAAGCCCAGGCGCTGGAACCACGCGACATTCTCTTCGGCGCAATCGGCTTCACGCTGACTCACGGCCAGGGATTCCGGCACCAGCAACGGCTGGCCGCTCAGGCCTTCGCTGGCCATGGCGACTTTCAGGCGTTCGTACATGATCCGCTCGTGGGCGGCGTGCATGTCCACCAGCACCAGGCCCTGGGCGTTTTCCGAAAGGATATAAATGCCCTTGAGCTGCGCCAGCGCATAACCCAACGGCGGAATATCGTCCTGCCCGGCCGGCAGCGCGACTGCATTGGCTTCAGGCAACGGCGCGAAAAACTCGCGGTACGCCGCTTGAGCTTCCGCCACCGGCACGCCGGACTGAGGCTTCGGCGTGTATTGATACTGATAACCGGCGCCTGCGCCCGAGCCCGCCGTCGTATTAAAGGTCGGCTGCCCTTGAGGCTGTTCCAGCAACGCGTTGGCGGCCAGGCGCATTTCGCCTTGCGGGCCGAATTCGCCAGCATCAATGCCGGTAGGTCGAACAATGGCCGTCGCCACCGGCGCAGCCAAGTGATCTTCCGGCCGCACATCGCCCAAGGCGCGGTGCAAGGTGCCGTAGAGGAAATCGTGAACCATGCGCCCGTCGCGGAAACGCACTTCGTGCTTGGTCGGGTGCACGTTGACGTCAACGCCCGCCGGATCGACCTCGAAAAACAGCACGAACGTTGGGTGCCGGCCGTTGAACAGCACGTCTC
Organism: Pseudomonas sp. NPDC096950; assembly: GCF_044762525.1. Taxonomy (NCBI): domain Bacteria; kingdom Pseudomonadati; phylum Pseudomonadota; class Gammaproteobacteria; order Pseudomonadales; family Pseudomonadaceae; genus Pseudomonas; species Pseudomonas sp. NPDC096950. The sequence continues at coordinate 195,344 of NZ_JBIWEL010000008.1, forward strand.
GATAGGCCTGGCGCACCGCGTGGGCCACCAGTTTGTCGCGCACGGCACGGCCATTCACAAAGAAATACTGCAAGTCGGCCTGGCTGCGGTTGAACGTCGGCAACCCGACCCAACCCCACAAATGCAGGCCATTACGTTCGATTTCGATCGGCAGCGCCTGCTCCAGGAACCCCGAGCCGCAGATCGCCGCCACACGCCGGGCGCGGGCCGCATCGTCGTGGGCCTCGTGCAGACTGAGGATGGTCTTGCCGTTGTGGCGCAAATGGAACGCCACGTCGAATCGCGCCAGGGCCAGGCGTTTGATCACTTCTTGCAGGTGATCGAATTCGGTTTTTTCAGTCTTGAGAAACTTGCGCCGGGCCGGAGTGTTGAAAAACAGGTCGCGCACTTCCACCGAAGTACCCACCGGGTGGGCCGCCGGCTGCACGCGGGGCGCCATGTCCCGGCCTTCGGTTTCGACTTGCCAGGCCTGATCGGCGTCCTTGGTGCGGGACGTCAGCGTCAGGCGCGCCACGGAACTGATCGATGCCAGGGCTTCACCGCGAAACCCGAGGCTCATGACCTGTTCGAGGTCTTCGAGGTTACGAATCTTGCTGGTGGCGTGTCGCGCCAGGGCCAGCGGCAGGTCATCGGCAGAAATGCCGCTGCCGTCGTCACGCACCCGCAGCAGCTTGACGCCGCCCTGCTCCACATCGACGTCAATGCGCCGGGCGCCGGAGTCGAGGCTGTTTTCCAGCAACTCCTTGATCACCGAGGCCGGGCGCTCGACGACCTCACCGGCGGCAATCTGGTTCGCCAGTCGTGGGCTGAGCAGCTCGATGCGAGCAGTGTTGGTCAGCGCCTGGTTCATTCTTTGGCCGCCAGTTCAGTGCCGGGAATGGTCAGGGTCTGACCGATTTTCAGCTCGTCGCTTTTCAGATTGTTGGCGCTGCGCAGGGTCGCCGGGGACACCTGGTAACGCACGGCAATCATTGCCAGCGTCTCGCCGGGGCTCACGCGATGGTCACGAGGGCCCTGGGCAATCTTGCCGGAATCACGCAGCCAGGCAATGTAGGTGCCTGGTGGCGGGTTCTGCTGGAAGAACTGGCGAACACCGGCGCTGATCGAACGCGCAAGTGCCTGCTGGTGGCTCGCCGCCGACAGTTTCGAGGCTTCGTTGGCATTGGAGATGAAGCCGGTTTCCACCAGGATCGACGGAATATCCGGGGATTTCAGCACCATGAACCCGGCCTGCTCCACTCGTTGTTTGTGCAACGGCGTGACGCGGCTGATGTTGCTCAAGACTTTCTGGCCAACGTTCAGGCTCGACGTCAGGGAAGCGGTCATCGACAGGTCGAGCAGCACGCCGGCCAGCATGCGGTCCTTGTCGTCGAGGCTGACGCTGCCGGCCCCACCGATCAAGTCGGAACGGTTTTCGCTGTCGGCCAACCAACGGGCGGTTTCCGACGTAGCGCCGCGATCAGACAAGGCAAACACCGAGGCACCGAAAGCAGCCGCAGACGGCGCGGCGTCGGCGTGGATCGAGACGAACAGGTCGGCGCCCTTCTTACGGGCGATTTCGGTACGGCCACGCAGCGGGATGAAGTAGTCGCCGGTGCGGGTCAGTTCGGCGCGGAAGCCTTTCATGCCGTTGACCTGGCGTTGCAATTCGCGGGCGATAGCCAGCACCACGTCTTTCTCATGCTGACCGCGAGACCCCGAGGCTCCCGGGTCTTCGCCACCGTGGCCGGCATCGATCACCACAACGATGTCGCGCTTGCCGGCCGGGGCAGGCGGCAGCTTCACCGGAGGATCGATTGGAGTGACGGGCACCGGGGCCACGGTCGCGACGTTGGTTGGCGGTGGCGGAATTGGCGCGGCAGCTTCGGCGCTATCGAACAGGTCGACCACCAGGCGATTACCGTACTGGGCGTTCGGCGCCAGGCTGAAGCTTTTCGGCGTGACGGCTTTTTTCAGGTCGATGACCACCCGCAGGTCGGTCGGCGTGCGCTGGGCCGAACGCATGGCGGTAATCGGCGTATTGGACGTGTTGACGTTCAGCGGCGCGCCGAGGGTTGCGCCATTGATGTCGATGACCAGCCGATCCGGGGAAGTCAGGGTGAAAACGCTGTGTTGCACCGGCCCCGTAAGGTCGAACACCAGCCGTGTGTTATCCGGAGCTCGCCACAGGCGAACGCTGTTGACCTTCGATTCGGCCACAGCGTCGACGGTCACCGCCAAAAACAACAACCCTACGGCAGCTACCATCGCGCGAAAGCGCATACCTGACCCCATCATTTAATTGGATTCCAATGCCAAAGCGGCACACCACGACTCGCCACGCGAGCCCTGGGACAAAATTTTCAGCGAACGCCCGCTGTCTTGCGGGCTAATGGTAATGGTCAGGTCGGGCTTTGGCAAAAAGCCTGCACCCTTCTGGGGCCATTCGATCAAACACATCGCATCGTCGTCGAAGTAATCGCGGATGCCGAGGTACTCCAGCTCTTCCGGATCGACCAGTCGGTACAGGTCGAAATGGAAGGCACGGATGTCACCGATCTCGTAGGGCTCGACCAAGGTGAAGGTCGGACTTTTTACCGCACCCACATGCCCCAGGCCCCGGATAATGCCCCGGGACAGCGTGGTTTTACCTGCCCCCAGATCGCCTTCGAGAAAAATCAGACCGTGCCCTTGGGTGGTTTGCGCTATGCGAGCACCGAATGCGGTCATCGCCTCTTCATCAGCCAGGTACAGGGTTACTTCAGACACGGTGCTTGCTCCTCCAACAACTGACGAATGGCTGGAATCAGATCACTGGCCGCCAGCCCACGGCCCGATTTACCTTGTTGCGCGCCGGCATTGGCGTGTAGCCAGACCGCCAGGCACGCCGCGTCAAACGCTTGCATGCCTTGGGCGAGTAAGGCACCGACCAGACCGGACAGCACATCGCCCAGACCGGCAGTGGCCATCGCTGGATGGCCCTGATGACACACCGAGAGACGTCCATCAGGGCTGGCGATCAGGCTGCCAGCGCCTTTCAGAATCACTACGACTGTATATTTTTTGCTCAATGCATGGGCAGCGGCGGGACGATCAGCTTGCACTTCGGTGGTGCTGATCCCCAGCAAGCGCGCCGCTTCGCCGGGATGCGGGGTGATGATGCAATCGGCGGGCAGCTTCACCTGACCTGCGGCCAACATATTCAATGCGTCGGCATCCCAGACTTGCGGCAGCGGTGCGTTGGCCGCAGCCGACAATAAACTGCGTCCCCAGGCTGCTTGACCGAGGCCCGGACCGACCACCAACACCGAAACCTTTTCCAGCAACCCCATCAGTTGATTGGCCGACGAAGTGCCGAGCACCATGGCTTCGGGGATTCTCGCCAACGCGGCGGACACATGTTCGCTGCGCGTGGCCACGGACACCATGCCCGCACCGCTGCGCAGCGCGCTTTGCGTACTCAGCAGGATTGCACCACCGAAACCACGATCACCACCAATCAGCAGGACGTGGCCGAATGTACCTTTATGTGAAGTGGGAGGCCGAGCCGCCAGTCGCGGCAGGTTACCGGCCGTCAGGCGACAAGCGCTGATAACGGCCCCGCTGAACGCCTCGGGATCGGCTTGCAGATCATTGAAGACCAACTCGCCCACCACGTCCGCCGCTTCGCCAATGAACAGACCCAGCTTCAAACCAATGAAGGTCACGGTCAGGTCCGCCCGAACCGCCACACCCAACAGACGACCGGTATCGGCGCACAGCCCCGAAGGAATATCCACCGCCGCCACCGGCAGGCCACTGCCATTGATCGCCGCAATGACACTGGCATAAGGCTCACGCACTTCGCCCGTCAAACCGGTGCCGAGCAAGGCATCGAGCACGATACCGCGCAACTCGGAATGGGCGCTCCAGGCTTGAACCGCGACGCCTTCGAACACGGCTTCGGCGTAGGCCGATGCAGCGTCACCCTGCAAACGCTGGGGATCGCCGGCGGCCAACACACGCACATGCCAACCCGCACGCCGGGCCAGCACCGCCACCAGATAACCGTCGCCAGCGTTATTGCCGTGCCCCGCCAGCACCGTCAGTTCGTTGGCTGTCGGCCATTGCCGGACCAACGCACGCCAGGTCGCCCGCGCCGCGCGCTGCATCAATTCGAAGCCCCGCGTGCCGGCCGCAATCAGGCTCGCATCGAGCCCTCGCACTTGCGCGGCGCTATACAGCGCGTCGGGTAAATCATCTTTAGTGTGCGGCATGCGTCTTCGGGCTCCGATGTCTGGCAGAATTATACGCACCTCAGCTCCGGTTTCTCTCGTCTCATGCCCGCTATTACCACAGACCTGCCCGCCCTCGCCCAATCCATCAAGGACTGGGGCCGCGAGCTGGGCTTCCAGCAAGTCGGCATCAGCGGCCTGGACCTCGCCGAGCATGAGCAGCACCTGGAGCGCTGGCTCGCCGCCGGCTACCACGGCGAAATGGATTACATGGGCGCCCACGGCAGCAAACGCTCGCACCCGGAAGAGCTGGTGCCCGGCACTTTGCGTGTAGTGTCCCTGCGCATGGACTACCTGCCCGGCGACACGCAAATGGCGCAATTACTGGCCCAACCGGAAAAAGCCTACGTATCCCGTTATGCCTTGGGCCGCGATTACCACAAATTGATCCGTAAACGTGTGCAACAACTGGCAGATAAAATTCAGGCCGAGATCGGCCCCTTCGGTTTCCGTGCGTTTGTCGACAGCGCCCCGGTGCTGGAAAAAGCCATCGCCGAGAAGGCCGGTCTTGGCTGGATAGGCAAAAACACCCTGGTCTTGAACCGCAAAGCCGGCAGTTATTTCTTCCTCAGCGAGCTGTTTGTCGATCTGCCACTACCGGAAGACCCGCCCCACTCCACCGAACATTGCGGTCGCTGCACTGCCTGTCTCGACATTTGTCCGACCAATGCCTTCGTTGGCCCTTATGTGCTGGACGCCCGGCGCTGCATTTCCTACCTGACCATCGAACTGAAAAGCGCGATCCCCGAAGACTTGCGGCCATTGATCGGCAATCGAGTGTTCGGCTGTGACGATTGCCAGATCGTCTGCCCGTGGAACCGCTTTGCCCGTCCGTCCGGGGAAAGCGACTTCAAGCCACGGCACAATCTGGACAATGCTGAATTGGCCGAGCTGTTCATGTGGGACGAGGACAAGTTTCTCAGCAGCACCGAAGGTTCGCCGTTACGACGGGCGGGTTATGAGCGTTGGTTGCGGAATCTGGCGGTGGGGCTGGGTAACGCGCCGTCGAGCATTCCGGTGCTGGAAGCGTTGAAAGCGCGGCGCGAGTATCCGTCGGAGTTGGTGCGTGAGCATGTCGAATGGGCCCTGAAACAACACGGCCTCATGTAGCCAGCTGCAGAAGGCTGCGTTCGAGGCCGCAGGACTCGCGGCGTCCCCGAACATCTACGACTGCTTCGCAGCCGAACGCAGCCTCCGGCAGCTGCTACAGGGGTGATGTGTAAATCAGGCTTCGTCGTTGTAGACGAACTTCGGCATTTCCCAATGAAACCGGATCGCCAGCAGCCGCAGCAAAAACCCGCCAAACAAGGTGATCAAAATCGCCTGTTCACCGGGTAATTGCAGGTAAATGCAGAGCATGTAGCACCACGCCGCCGCGAACGAGACACTGGCGTACAGTTCGCGACGGAAGATCAGCGGAATGTCGTTGCAGAAGATGTCCCGCAAGATGCCGCCGAACACCCCGGTGATTACGCCGCTGACCGACGCCACCAACATGCCATGGCCCATTTCCAGGGCGGTCATGCAGCCGATCAGTGTGAACGCCACCAGGCCCACAGCGTCGAGCACCAGGAACAGCGAGCGCAAGTGACGCATCCAGCGGGCGGTGAACACCGTGAACATCGCCGCGACCGAGGTCAGCACCAGGTATTCCGGGTGTTTGACCCACGTCAGCGGGTAGTGGCCGAGCAGCACGTCGCGCACCGAACCGCCGCCCAGGGCCGTGACGCAGGCGATCAGCACCACGCCAAACCAGTCCATGCCGCGACGGCCGGCAGACAAGGCTCCGGTCATGGCTTCGGCGGTAATGGCGATCAGGTAGAGCATCAGCAACATGGCGGCGGTCCTGGCAGGAAGGCGCGCAGTCTACTCACTTCGCTGAAGCCCCAAAAGGGGGCAGCCGTTACGCGCACCCTTGTAGGAGCTGTCGAGTGACACGAGGCTGCGATCGTTTGACGTTGATTTTTCAAGATCAAAAGATCGCAGCCTCGTTGCACTCGACAGTTCCTACAGGGGCCCGGGTGCCAGATCAGAACTTGATGAAATGCTTGCGGTAGTGCTGCAACTCGGCAATCGATTCGCGGATATCGTCCAGCGCCAAGTGCGTGCTGCCCTTTTTGAAGCTGTCACGCACGTCCGGTGCCCAGCGTGCGGCCAGCTCTTTGAGCGTCGACACGTCGAGGTTGCGGTAGTGGAAGTAGCTTTCCAGGGATTTCATGTGCGTATAAAGGAAGCGACGGTCCTGGCAGATGCTGTTGCCACAGATCGGCGACTTGCCCTTCGGCACCCATTTTTCCAGGAAGGCGATGGTCTCGGCTTCGGCCTCGGCCATGCTGATGCGGCTGTCGCGGACCCGTTGGGTCAGGCCAGAACCGCCGTGCTGACGGGTGTTCCACTCGTCCATGCCGGCGAGAATCGCGTCGCTGTGGTGGATCGCGATCACCGGGCCTTCGGCCAAAGTGTTCAGATCACTGTCGGTGACAATGGTCGCCATCTCGATGATGACGTCGGTATCAGGGTTCAGACCGGTCATTTCCAGGTCGATCCAGATCAGATTCTGCGGGTTTTGCATGTGTCGGCTCCTAGGCAATGCTGCGCAGTTTAGCCTAGGCAAGTGGCCGGGCGTGCTAAACTCGCGGCCGTTTTACCTAATCGCTGCATTCTTGATACGGAACACCCATGGCCAAACGCCAACTCAATCGTCGTCAAAACTGGCGCATCGAAAAGATTCAGGGCGAACGCGCTGCCCGCGCCGCCAAACGCGAGTCCTCGGCTGTCGAGGCACTTGAAGGCGGCGACCTGGGTCCGGAACAGACCGGCCTGGTAATCGCCCACTTCGGTGTGCAGGTCGAAGTCGAAGCCCTCGATGGCGATTTGGCCGGCCAGGTGTTCCGCTGCCACTTGCGCGCCAACCTGCCAGCGCTGGTGACCGGCGATCAGGTCGTCTGGCGTGCCGGCAACCAGGGCATCGGTGTGATCGTGGCGCAACTGCCGCGCAAAACCGAACTCTGCCGCCCGGACAGCCGTGGCCAGTTGAAGCCAGTGGCTGCCAACGTCGACATGATCGTCATCGTCTTCGCCCCGCTGCCCGAGCCCCACGCCAACCTGATCGACCGTTACCTGGTCGCTGCGGAACACGCCGGGATTCGTCCGCTGCTGCTGCTCAACAAGTTCGACCTGATCGACGAGCAGAACGCCCCGGCCCTGAATGCCCTGCTCGCGGTCTACCGCACGCTGGGTTACCCAGTGCTCGAAGTGTCGGCCCACCACGGCAACGGCATGGAGCAACTGCAGGAACAACTGGACGGGCGCATCAGCGTCTTCGTCGGCCAGTCCGGCGTCGGTAAGTCGTCGCTGGTCAACAGCCTGCTGCCGGAAGTCGAAACCCGCGTCGGCCCGCTGTCCGAACTGTCCGGCCAAGGCACCCACACCACGACCACCGCGCGACTGTTCCACTTCCCCGGCGGCGGCGAACTGATCGACTCCCCGGGCATCCGCGAATTCGGCCTGGGCCACGTCAGCCGTGCCGACGTTGAAGCTGGCTTCATCGAATTCAATGATTTGATCGGTACTTGCCGCTTTCGCGACTGCAAACATGATCGTGAGCCGGGTTGTGCGTTGCTCAAGGCGTTGGAAGATGGGCGTGTGCAGCAGCAACGGATGAATAGCTATCGGTCGATCATTGCGAGCTTGCCGGAGACTAGCTATTAAGTAGTTCTGATCATTTTCGTGATGCCGCGAAAATGATCAGCAGCTTTCAGCAGAAACAAAAAAGCCGCGATCATCTCGCGGCTTTCTGGTTTTCAGAGTACTGCTTTTTCCAGCTTCCAGCCCAACGCATCCAAGGCGTCACACCCATCCTGAATCAACATATGCGCAGCATTGGCGAAATGCTCCATGTCGTGACCTTCGGCGTCTTTGACACACAGGCAAGTGACACTGTTGAGCAGATTGCGGGCGGCTCTGATTCGGTGGGTGGCGGTTTCCAGAAGATCGGAAACTTTGGCTTCGGTGTCGATGTACAGGGTAGGGCCGACGCTGAAATTGCCTTGGAGCGGGTGGTACTTGGACATGGCTTGAATCTCATCTGATAGGTGAAACTCCCACCCTTTCGCGGCTAAACGATTTGGGGTGGTAGCTGTGCGCGGGTTAGCCGACCGGACAGATGACCCGGCACACCCGAAGGTGTCCCACGCACAGCCACCATAGACATACATGCCAGGCAGCAAAAAGCGCCGCGATTATACGGGCGCTTGTGCATCATCTGATACGACCGGCTAAAGTCGATCACCGAGTGTCGGCGACTGCGAAACTATAGGCAGAAGCCTTTACGACTTAGAACCCCGACACGAAATTTCAGACCGTTCCTACAACTTCCAATCTCACCAGCAAACCGGTTCCGACAGGAAAACACACCCCAAACAATCAGGTCGGCTATCAGGCCGCCTCGCGGCGCTGTTGCGGTGCACGCCCCCTCGAGAGGCCGAGTGGAGGTTCTGCGCAGTGGGCAACCCGGCATGGATGCCGGGTTAGCCGCCCCCGGCCATGGATGGCCGATGGCGGCGGGCCCACGGAGCAGGACCGGAGCGAGGGCATGCCGAGCCTGGGCGAGGCACCGAACGAAAGGGGCAAAAGCGCTTTGGTTACTTTCGCGCTTTTCGAAAGTGACTCGCTGTAAGAGCGAAACCCTAGGCGGCCGTTACCGCAGAAATGGATATGTACACCATCCAACAATAGATCGACTCGAAAGCCGCCTTCGCGAGCAGGCTCGCTCCCACAATTTGATCGAGTACATCTGCAAGAGACAGGTCGGCTATAAGGCCGCCTTCGCGAGCAAGCCCGCTCCCACAATTTGATCGGTGTACATCTGCAAGAGACAGGTCGGCTACCAAACCGCCTTCGCGAGCAGGCTCGCTCCCACAATTTGATCGGTATACATCTGCAAGAGACAGGTCGGCTATCAGGCCGCCTTCGCGGGCAAGCCTCGCTCCCACAGGGACCGCGTACACGCTGAAAATGGATCAGGAGAACGCGCGCGCTCTAGCCAGGTCGGCTATCAGGCCGCCTCGCGGTGCTGTTGCGGTGCACGCCCCCTCGAGAGGCCGAGTGGAGGTTCTGCGCAGTGGGCAACCCGGCATGGATGCCGGGTTAGCCGCCCCCGGCCATGGATGGCCGATGGCGGCGGGCCCACGGAGCAGGACCGGAGCGAGGGCATGCCGAGCCACAGCGAGGCACCGAGCGAAAGGGGCAAAAGCGCTTTGGTTACTTTCGCGCTTTTCGAAAGTGACTCGCTGTAAGAGCGAAACCCTAGGCGGCCGTTCCGCAGGAATGGATATGTACACCATCCAACAATAGATCGACTCGAAAGCCGCCTTCGCGAGCAGGCTCGCTCCCACAATTTGATCGAGTACATCTGCAAGAGACAGGTCGGCTATAAGGCCGCCTTCGCGAGCAAGCCCGCTCCCACAATTTGATCGAGTACATCTGCAAGAGACAGGTCGGCTATAAGGCCGCCTTCGCGAGCAAGCCCGCTCCCACAATTTGATCGAGTACA
>NZ_JBIWEL010000008.1:205246-240782 GCF_044762525.1 Pseudomonas sp. NPDC096950
GTAATCTGCAAGAGACAGGTCGGCTATAAGGCCGCCTTCGCGAGCAAGCCCGCTCCCACAGGGACCGCGCCCACGCCCAGAATGAAGCGACTGACAAATCAAGCCGCACAAAAAAGCCGACATCTCTGTCGGCTTGATTGTTGTGAGTCACTACTTGGGCGGTCCCGCAGGCTTGGCCGGATCACCCGGCTTCGGCGCCGCATCCTCGAACAAATTCAACCGCTCGCGAAGCTCATGCGCCGGCACCGGCTGCTTGTCCGCAGGCAAGGCATTCGGATCAACCGGCGTGGCCGGCGCATTCGGCGCCTCACCCGGCGCACCCTGCCCTGGCGTCGTCGTTGGATCAGCCCCTTGCGCCCCTTCGATGGCGGCTTGCGCCTTCTTGGTCAGCACCACGATGTCGATCCGGCGGTTAACCGGGTTAAACGGATTATCCCGATCAAACAACGCCGACGAGGCATAACCGACAACCCGCGCCACTTGCGATTCCGGGTAGCTACCGGCGACCAATGCACGGCGAGCAGCGTTGGCACGGTTGGCCGACAACTCCCAGTTACCGAAATCACCGGTGCCCGAGTACGGCTTGGCGTCGGTGTGACCGCTGATGCTGATCTTGTTTGGCACCGCTTTAATGGTGTCAGCCATGGCCAACAAAATGTCTTCGAAGTAAGGCTTCAAACGCGCCGAACCCGAGTCGAACATCGGCCGGTTGTCCGCGTCCATGATCTGGATGCGCAAGCCGTTCGGCGTGATTTCGAACAGGATCTGGTCCTTGAACTTCTGCAGTTGCGGGTTCTCTTCAACCTTGTTCTGCAGTTCTTGCAGCAACAGTTCCAGGCGTTCTTTCTCGACCTGTTCGGCCATGCCTTCGACCTGGTCGGTATCGACCGTCACCTTGTCCGGCTGCGGCTGGGATTTCACCTCGGGATTGAGGGTGTTCTCCGGCGCCAGGGTCGGCGTGCCGCCCAGGTCGATGATGTACGGCGTGCCGCTTTCGGAGAAGCCGACCGGATCCTTGAAGTAACCGGCGATGGCGATCTTCTGTTCCGGCGTGGCGGTGGACAGCAGCCACAACACCAGGAAGAACGCCATCATCGCCGTCGCGAAGTCAGCGAAGGCGATTTTCCAGGCGCCCCCGTGATGCCCGCCGGCGTAGCGCTTGACGCGCTTGATGATTATCGGCTGGTTATTTTCCATGACTTAACGACCGCGAACCGCTTGTTCCAGCTCAGCGAAGCTAGGACGGTGCGCCGGGTACAGAACCTTGCGCCCGAACTCCACCGCCAACGATGGCGGCATGCCGGAAGCCGACGCCACCAGCGAGGCCTTGATGGCTTCGTAGACGTTCAGTTCTTCCTTGGCATCGTGGGCCAGGGAATGGGCCAGCGGGCCGAAGAAACCGTAGGCCGCGAGAATACCGAAGAAGGTACCGACCAATGCCGCACCCACGTGCAGGCCGATGGATTTCTGGTCGCCTTCGCCCAGGGAAGCCATGGTCACCACGATACCGAGTACCGCCGCGACGATACCGAAACCCGGCATGGCGTCGGCGATGCCGTTCACCGCGTGGGACGGGTGCTCCAGGTCTTCCTTGAGGCTGTAGAGTTCCATGTCGAACAGGCCTTCCAGCTCATGGGGAGCCATGTTGCCGGAGGACATGATGCGCAGGTAATCGCAGATGAACGCGGTCATGCGCTCGTCTTTCAAGACCGCCGGGTACTTGGCGAAGATCGGGCTCGCGGCGGCATCTTCGATGTCGCCTTCGATGGCCATCATACCTTCGCGGCGGCTCTTGTTGAGGATCTCGTAGATCAGGCCCAGCACTTCAAGATAGAAAGTGTGGTTGAAGCGCGAACTGAACATGCCCAAGGATTTCTTGAGCACGTGCATGGTCATGTAACCGGGGTTGGCCTGCAGGAATGCGCCGAGGGCCGCACCACCGATAATCATCACCTCGAAAGGCTGAATCAGGGCGGCAATTTTGCCATGGGAAAGCACGTATCCGCCGAGCACGCTCGCGAATACGACGATGATGCCGATTAATTTAGCCATAGGTAGGAGAGCACTTACTGAGTCGGGTTCAAGGTCATATTCGGAAGTTAAAAAATCTCTTCTTCTACTTATCGGCAAAACTGCGCCAGACTATAGCCAGTTCAGGCGAAAAGCCAATTTAGCCCGCGCCGGGCGTGTTTACAGCCAATGATGATCCCGTCCAGCCATGGCTAATGAAACGAACGTTCCACCTCTGAAACCGACCACTCTCGAAGGCTGGGTCAAGCTTCTCGATGGCGTGCGCCTGCCGGTTCCGCAAGAGAGTCACGACCGCGTCTGCAAAGCCATTCGCAATAACCGCAGCTCGCTGCGCGACATTGCCGAATTGATGCAGGAAAGCCCGGCCCTGGCCTTGAGCGTGATTCGCGAGGCCAACCGCCACACCCACGGCAGCATGACCGAGCCGGCGGAAAACCTGGATGTGGCGCTCAATCGCCTCGGGTTGAAACGCACCGAAGAACTGCTCGACCGCCTCCCCGCCGAACCGCAGTCCGAGATCCCGGCGGCGCTGCGCCAGCTGCAACTGATCAGCCAGCACGCGACGCAACAGGCCAACGGTTTTTTCGCCAATCGACTGGCGCGGCTGTGGCAGGACATTCACTGGGGCAGCCTGCTGTTTCTCTCGCCGCTGTGGCCGATGGCACTGACCCATCCGCACTTGCTCGAAGAATGGGAACTGCGGGTCATCCATAAAGGTGAATCGGCACGCAAAGTCGAAAAGCAGTTGTTCGGCGTACGCCTGCTGGAAATCTGCCTGGCGCTGGTGGACATCTGGCGGTTGCCGATCTGGGTGCAGCAGGGTTATCGCCTGCTGTTGAACGAACAGCGGGAGCTGGTAAAAGTCCTGCGCATTGCCCGGGACAGCGATCATCCGCTGCGCCAGCAAAACCGCCTCGATGACGATCCGACCTTGCGCCGCTGGCTCAACCAACCCGCTAACACCGTGCTGCTGGCCAACGGTCTGGCGCTGTCGGCGCAACAGGCCTGGGATTGCCCGCACAGTGAACGCTGGCAGTACCTGACCAGCCTTTACCTGCAAATTCCGATGGATGAAGTGCAACAACAGTTGCACCAACAAGCCGCCAACAGCGCTCGTCAACATGCCATGCCGGACCTCTGGCACCCGGCAGTATCGCTGCTCTGGCCGTGGGGAATGAACCGGGTCCATGCCGGTCTGCTGCCAGCCCCGGCACCGACCACAGAAGACCTGACCAAGTGGCGCAAGCAATGTGCTGAGTTGCTAGTGGAGCCGAGTCGTTTCACCAACGCGATGCACCTGACCACTTCGGCGCGGGATGCGCTGGTCGCCTGCGGCATGCGTCGGGTGATGATCCTGATGGCCGACCGCACCCACGCCAATCTGCGGGTGCACCAGATCGCAGGGTTGCCGAAAGACGCCGCTGGCCTGAATTTCGTGGTCAGTCAAAGCTCTGTGTTGCAACGCCTGCTCTCGCAACAGGCCCAGGTGCGCATCACGCCGGCCAACAATGCCCAGTTTTCCGCGCTGCTGCCGGCCAGCCTGCGCGCGCAGTTTGGTGGCGAACACCTGTTGCTGCGTTCATTGGTCAACAATGGCCGGGTGATCATGGTCGTTGTGGCGGACCAGGGCGGCGGGCCGTTCTCGGAAATCACCGTGCAAGCCTTTGGCAAAACCGGGCAGTGCATTGAAAAAGCACTCCACAGCTTTAGCAGCCGCGGCCAATGATGCTGCGCTACAATCCCTCCCTTTGTGCTCTGGAGACCTCACATGTCTGACTTCTCTGGCTTGCCGCTGGTGATCGAGCCGAGCGACTTGCTCCCGCGTCTCGACGCCCGCGAACTGATTCTGGTGGACCTGACCAGCAGCGCCCGCTATGCCGAAGGGCATCTGCCCGGTGCGCGCTTTGTCGATCCGAAACGCACGCAACTCGGCCAGGCGCCGGCGCCGGGCCTGATGCCGCCGCAGGCTGCGCTCGAAGCGTTGTTCGGTGAACTGGGGCATAACAAGGATGCGGTCTACGTGGTCTATGACGACGAAGGCGGCGGTTGGGCCGGGCGTTTTATCTGGTTGCTGGATGTGATTGGCCACAGTAAGTATCACTACATCGACGGCGGTCTGCCGGCGTGGCTGGCAGAAGGTTTGCCGATGTCGATCCAGATCCCGGCCCCGGTCGGTGGTCCTGTTGCATTGACCCTGCACGACGAACCCACCGCTACACGCGAATACCTGCAAAGTCGCCTCGGCGCCGCTGACCTGGCGATCTGGGACGCCCGTGGGCCGCTGGAATACTCCGGTGAGAAAGTCCTGGCCGCCAAGGCTGGGCACATCCCCGGCGCCGTGAATTTCGAATGGACCGCCGGCATGGATCAGTCGCGCCACCTTCGCATCCGCACTGACATGCCGCAGATCCTCGACCAACTCGGCATCACCAAAGACAAAGAAATCATCACCCACTGCCAGACTCACCACCGTTCTGGCTTCACTTATCTAGTGGCCAAGTCCCTCGGTTATCCGCGGGTCAAAGGCTACGCCGGCTCCTGGGGCGAATGGGGCAACCATCCCGACACCCCCGTAGAGATTTAAGGTTTTTAAGGACAGTTAATGAATAAGCGTTTGTTTATCCTCAGCCAATACCTGCTGCCCCACCACTTGCTCTCGCGACTGGCCGGCTGCATCGCCGAATGCCGTGTGCGCTGGTTCAAGAACGCCTTTACCGCATGGTTCGCCAAGCGTTATCAGGTGGACATGTCCCAGGCGCTGGTTGAAGACCTGACTGCCTACGAGCATTTCAACGCGTTCTTCACCCGCGCCTTGAAAGACGGCGCGCGTCCACTGGACGAAACCCCGGGCGCGATCCTCAGCCCGGCCGACGGAGCGGTCAGCCAACTCGGCCCGATCGAACACGGTCGCGTGTTCCAGGCCAAGGGCCACAGCTTCAGCGTGCTGGAATTGCTGGGTGGCGATGCCGCGAATGCCGCGCCGTTCATGGGCGGTGATTTCGCGACGATCTACCTGTCGCCGAAGGACTACCACCGCGTGCACATGCCGCTGGCCGGCACCCTGCGCGAGATGGTCTACATCCCGGGGCGGATCTTCTCGGTCAACCAGACCACCGCCGAAAACGTCCCGGAACTGTTCGCCCGCAACGAGCGCGTAGCGTGCATTTTCGACACCGAGCGCGGGCCGATGGCCGTGGTGCTGGTGGGCGCGATGATCGTGGCGTCGATTGAAACCGTGTGGGCCGGGCTGGTCACGCCGCCGAAACGCGAACTGAAAACCTTCCGCTACGACGAAGCTGCCCGTGCGCCGATCCACTTGGAGAAAGGCGCGGAACTGGGCCGCTTCAAACTGGGCTCGACCGCTGTCGTGCTGTTCGGGCCGGACCAGGTTAAATGGGTTGAAGGCCTGGGCGCGACGTCGCCGGTGCAGATGGGCCAGGCGTTGGGTTTGCCGAACGCTTGATTCCCTGAACCGAACCCCTCGCGGGGTTCGGCGCCTCCGATTCTCCCGTAGGAGCTGCCGAAGGCTGCGATCTTTTGATCTTGATCTTCAGCGCGCTCGCGAAAAAGATCGCAGCCTTCGGCAGCTCCTACGGGGACAGACATCGCACCGCCCCTCCCCCGCTCATAACTGCTACAGTCAGGTCATTCACTGCCCATTTCCCGGTTGGAGTTTTTCCACGGCATGAATGAGACCACTCCCCCACTGTTGCTGCGCGCGCCGATCCCTGCCGCCCTGCGCCTGTCATTCTGCGAACCCACCCCGCGTGACCTCAAGCGCTGGATCGCCGACCTGCCCAAAGCCAACATCGGCGAAACCGCTCGCCAGTTGTATCAAGGCTTGAGCGAACTCAATCAACTGCTGACCCCCAGCGACAATCGCCTGCAATTGCTCGAATTGTTGCGACCTGAGGTGTATTACGTCTGCAAGCACCTGGAGCGGCATTTCCTGCATCAGGCGATTGTCCTCGACGAACGCTCGCGCAAGATCGCCAACCTTTGTCAGGCGCTGCAAAGCCATTTGGCGATTGGCTATAAACAGATCGTCCTGCGCATCGCGCCACGCTTCAGCAAGGACCGCGCACCGCTGCTCACCCAGGCGTTGCAACGGGCGATCCATTGCCTGAACGGCCCATTGATCCGCGCGACCCAACTCTATTGCCCGGTGCCGGAAGGGGTGTGGCTGGAGCTGCATCAGTTGTATCGCATCGGCTGCGAGCATCGGCTGCAAAACATTAGTGTGCGCGATCAACTGGCCAGCCAGACCCAAGACCTGAGCATCGAACAGACCTACGTCGCCGCCCTGCTGTTGGGCGCCTCGCGCTGCAATCAACTGCGCCAGAACCAGATCGCCCGGCTCGCCGAGGTGCTGGAACCCTGGAGCAAATGGATCAAGCTGCAACCCGGCAACCCCGGCAATGAGTTGTTTGCCGTGGCGCCGGACATTGACACCGGGCCGCGCTATCGGTCCAAGTTCCGCGCCGAACAGCAAGGGACATTGCTCGGGATCGATCCGCAACCGCTGGTGGCGGCTATTGAGGCCCGCCTGCTCAATCCGGACGACAACGCCTTGTCCGTACCGGCCGGGCTGACCCTGGACACGCTGCAACACCTGCACGCCGCCTGGGGCCAGGCCGCCGAGCGCAGTTTCCAGCGCACGGCCGGCAACGGCACCTTGACCTTGTGCGTGGGCATGAGTGCGCTGCACTTTTACCTGGGCGGGCAGCGCTCGTTCAGTGACATCCTGAAAAACCCCGCTGGGCGGCTCGCACAGTTTTCGCCGTCATCCCCAGCAAGTGGCGGCAAAGACAACTGGAGCCAGGCTTTTGACGCCGCACCCAATGGCAACAGCGACGCTCTGCTGCCCTACGAAGAAATCGAATACCCGCACCTGCAGAACGACGACAGCCACGAGGCCGCCGACCGCAATCAGAGTTTCCCGACCTACGCCCTGCCGATCATCAATCACAGCCCCGGCGGTTATTGCCTGGCGTGGCCCGGCGCCGTGCCTGCGGAGTTGCAGGCCGGTGAAATGGTCGGGATCGAAGATGCGGCCGGCCAGGGCTGGAGCATCGCCGTGGTGCGCTGGATTCGTCAGGTACGGGGTGGCGGAACGCAGATGGGCATCGAGCAGGTTGCGCCGTATGCCGAACCTTGCGGCTTGCAATTGGTGCGCACCCGGGATGATCACAGTCAGTACTTGCGTGGCTTGTTGCTGCCGGCGATCAGCGCGATTGATCTGCCGGCCACACTCCTGGCCCCGCGCCTGCCGTTCCAGGAAGGCAATAAAGTGCTGATCAACACCAACGGCCAGGAACGCCGTGCCGGGCTGGATCGACGGGTGTCCAGCACCAACAGCTTCAACCAGTTTGCTTACCGTTCACTGGAGGCGAGCAAAACCGAAAACGCTGCGGGAAACGGCGTGGTCGGGGTGGAAGAGGATTTTGATTCGTTGTGGAAGTCGTTGTGAGTCTGTGAGACCGCGGCGCAGCCTTCGCGAGCAAGCCCGCTCCCACATTGGATTTTCTGTGAACACATCATTTGTGAGCACCAAAAATCAACTGTGGGAGCGGGCTTGCTCGCGAAGAGGCCTTTTCAGTCAATACAAGACTCAGAGCTGCCCATCACGATCCCGGAAACCCAGCAAATACAGCACGCCATCCAGCCCAAGGGTGGAGATCGCCTGTTTTGCCGACTGCTTGACCAACGGCTTGGCCCGAAACGCCACGCCCAACCCGGCAATCGCCAGCATTGGCAGGTCGTTGGCGCCGTCACCGACCGCGATGGTCTGCTCCAGGCGCAAACCTTCCTTGTGCGCCAGCTCTTTCAGCAGATCCGCCTTGCGCTGGGCATCGACAATTGGCTCGACCGCCACGCCAGTAACCTTGCCGTCCACCACTTCCAGTTCGTTGGCGAACACGTAATCGATGCCCAGTTTCGCCTGCAATTGCTTGGCGAAGTAGGTGAAGCCGCCGGACAGGATTGCGGTCTTGTAGCCCAGGCGCTTGAGTTCGGCAAACAGGGTTTCGGCGCCCTCAGTCAGGCGCAACGACGCGCCGATCGAGTCCAGCACGCTGACATCCAGCCCTTTGAGCAAGGCGAGGCGTTCCTTGAAGCTGGCGCGGAAGTCCAGCTCGCCGGCCATCGCCCGCTCGGTGATTTCAGACACTTGATCGCCGACGCCCGCAGCCTTGGCCAATTCGTCGATGACTTCGGCTTCGATCAGGGTCGAGTCCATGTCGAATACCGCCAGGCGACGGTTGCGACGGAACAGCGAATCTTCCTGGAAGGCGATGTCGACGTTCAGTTCCTGGGCCACGCTGAGGAATTCAGCGCGCAGGGCCTGCGGATCAGCCGCTTCGCCGCGCACGGAAAACTCGATGCAGCCCTTGCCCTGGTCGGCGGGGGTGTCCAGCGGCATGCGCCCGGACAAACGATCGATATGGTCGATGTTCAACCCGTATTTGGCGGTGATCGAGCTCACGGCCTGCAATTGCCCGGCGGTCACTTTTCGGGTCAACAGGGTGACAATGTGGCGTTTTTTGCCTTGATTGCCGACCCATTGCTGGTAATCCTCTTCGGACACCGGCGTGAAACGCACCTGCTGATCGAGCTCATAGCCCTTGAACAGGATGTCCTTGAGCACCGATTTGCCTTGGTCGGTGTCAGGAATTTCAACCAGGATGCCGAACGACAGGGTGTCGTGGATCACCGCCTGACCGATGTCGAGAATGTTCACACCACCCTGGGCCAGAACGCCGGTAATGGCCGCAGTCAGACCCGGTCGGTCGACTCCCGTGATGTTTATCAGGACGATTTCGCGCAAGGCGCACCCCCGCAGGTGGAAAAAAACCGCATTCTACCCACTTTCAGTGACCATCGGGCACCGTCAGCGCTTTGCCGGTCTAGGGCCTGTCGCTATACTGCGCGTCAACTTCACGGACAAAAGAGCCGAGCTCAGTGAACCGGCCCACGCCAGTAAAAACCGATAACTTCTTCCTGCTGATCTTCCGGGCACTGCGCCACCGCCGTGTACCGATCGCATTACGCATTGCCAGCCATAACGTGATCCTGGTCGCTCTGGCCCTGGTGATCTATGCCTGTGTGATGGGTTTGCAGTTCAAGCAGGCCATGCACGAGCAGGCAGATGCGCTGGGCGAAAGCCTGACCACGCAGACAGCCACCTCGGCCACCGAGCTGTTGGTGTCCAACGACATCCTCAGCCTCAACGTGCTGCTCAACAACCTGACCAAGAACAAGTTGGTGGCCCACGCCGCCATCTATAGCGTGGATAACCGCATCCTCGCCGAGTCCGGTCAGCGTCCCAAGCACAGCCTGTTGGGCGAAGCCGAGGGCATGTATGAGAGCAAGATCACTTTCCAGGACGTGACCGCCGGGCAACTGCGCATCAGCCTGGACATGGATCAATTCCAGCAGCCGATGACCATCAGCCTGCAAAGCATGGGCATCCTGAGTGCAATCCTGCTCGCGTTGTCCCTGGCCTTGAGCCTGCGTCTGGGTCGGCACATCTCTACGCCGCTGATGCAATTGCGGGTCTGGCTGCGCAACATCGACGAATACACCCCGGCCACCGAGCGCCAGGATGAGATCGGCGACCTGGCGCGTCAGCTGCACGCCAACTTCGCCCCGGAACCGGCCGAGCCTGAGCCCGTCCCGGAGCCTGAGTTCGACGACGTTGATTACGACGAAGAGGCTGATCCGGCCTTCGAAGTGCGCAATCTGCGGGATCCGAGCTTTGACGAGAGCAAACCGGTTGCCGGCCTCAAGCCTGCGCCAAAACGCATTGTCAGCACCGTCGAAGACGATGATGACGATGACGCGTTTGCTGATTTGCGCGATGAGTCGGCAGACGAGGCGCCGAAACCGGTGGCCAAACCGGTGATTTCGAACGTGCCGCAGCACAGCGCGGTACTCGCCGTGCAACTGGGGGCTCAGGATCAACTGCGCCGCCTGCCGCGTACGCGCCTTGAGGAACTGCTCAAGCGTTACCGCGACTGCCTCGATCAGGCCGCTTCGCTGTATCAGAGCGAACTGCACACCCTGAACGATGGCAGCACGCTGATGCTGTTCCACACCGAAGACAGCGGCGACGATTACCTGACCAACGCTATCTGCTGCGGCGAGTTGTTGCGGGCTCTGGGCCATCAGTTGCAGATCGAAGTCGCTGACAGCGGCATCACCCTGCAATTGCAGCTGGGCCTGACGTTGGGCGATGAGTTGTTCGGTTTGAGCCAGATTGATCTGCTGCTGACCGAATCGGCCCAGGACGCCCTGGCCCTGTCGCAACACAGCCGCAACCTGCTGCTGGTGGAACGCAAGATCGGTGACGACGCCCTGATCCGCCAACGCGCACGGATCCGGCCGATCGCCAGCCCTGAAGGCGCATGCTGTGTAGAGCGGTTGATGGAGCCTTATCCGTCGATGCTGGAGCGGCAACTGGCGCGGATGCATGAGCGTCGGGCCTAAACACTAGCCCAGCAACAACGAAGCCCGCAGATGATCACTCGTCTGCGGGCTTTTTGTTGTCTGTCCCGACCTCTTCGCGGGCAAGCCCGCTCCCACACTTGGAATGCGTTACACCTGTGGGAGCGGGCTTGCCCGCGAAGGCGCCAGTACAGGCACTAGATATTCCCAACCTGCAGAAACAACAAAGCCCGCATCGCTGCAGGCTTTGTGTTGAATCCATCCAGGCTTTAGAACCTGAACACTTCCATATCGGTGCGAATCGGCGAAGCCATCGGGATCTTCGGCTGCTTGTCCTGCTCCGCCGCCGGCGCTACAGGCTTGGGTGCCGGTTTACGCGGGGCTTCGGCAATCGGCGGCTGGTTGGCCAGCGGCTTCAGCGCCACGGACAGTTGCTCCGCCAGACGCTGCAACAATACACCCTGGGCCTGGACCTGAGCCGCTGTTCCGCCTGCGTGTTGCTCTTGCAGGTGAATGATGCGGTTATCACGAACCTGGCCACGACGGTCGATCAGACGCCATTGCGCGTCCAGGATTGCCGGTTGCGACTCACCCGAGTCCAGGCGAGTAATGGTCAGCAGCACCTGTACATCCGGGGTAAAGCCCAATGTCGCGGGTGCCAGCACTACCCGTTGGCTGTCCAGATGACCCGCAACCTGACGCAACAGCAACTGATCGATGTCCGAAGACAGGCTACCCGCCCAGCGACCATCGGCCGATGCCTGGAGGCTGCCATCCGGCTGACGCTGCAGCAGGGTTTCACGTTGCAGGTAGTCAGCAATCGTTACCGGGCCCAGCAAAACGGCCATGCCAGCGCTTTGCGCAGGCTGAACCGGACTTCCGCTGTCCAGTTGATACAGCGACACCGGTTGGTGAACGCTGCAACCCGCCAGGCCAAGAACGCCAGCGAGCATCAAAATAAAAGGAAGGCGCAGAGCAGTCATCGTCCCATCCAGGTGGTTGCCACAAGGCTAACCACAGTGAAGATACTCAATAAATATGAAGAACGCTCGGCCACGCCGGCGCTTGAAAGGCCATATCATCCGTGAATATGCGTTCCGACTCCAGCGCCAAAGCGTCGATCTACGCGTTAAATCGTAGATCGAGCCGTCTAGGACGCTTAATTGAGGTTTTCGACGAGCAGCGCATCTACCCTCTGGAAGCCACGTGGCAGTTTGTTACCACGACGCCCACGCTCACCTTTGTAGTGTTCGAGGTCGTCCGCCTTCAGTGACAAGGTACGTTTTCCAGCCTGTAGCACCAAGGTGGCGCCATCCGGCAGCACGGCGATGTCCGTGACATATTCTTCGCGACTGGCAACCCGCTCACCGGAAATACCGATGATCTTATTGCCTTTACCTTTACCTAATTGTGGCAGGTCGCTGATCTTGAAGATCAGCAGGCGACCTTCGGTCGTGACCGAGGCCAGCCAATTGTTCTCGCGATCGGTGACCGGGCGCGGCAGGATCACTTTCGAATTGTTCGGCAAGCTCAGCAGCGCTTTACCGGCCTTGTTCTTGGCCTGGAAGTCTTCACCCTTGACCACAAAACCGTAACCGGCGTCGGAGGCGATCACGTACAGCGAATCGTCTTCCGGCATCAGCACGCATTCAAACGTCGCACCTGGCGGTGGGGTCAGGCGACCGGTCAACGGTTCGCCCTGGCCACGGGCCGACGGCAACGTGTGCGAGGCCACCGAATAACTGCGACCGGTGGAGTCGATAAACACCGCAAACTGGTTGGAACGGCCCGGCGCCAACGCCTTGAAACCGTCCCCGGCCTTGTACGACAGCCCGGTGGCGTCGATTTCGTGGCCCTTGGCCGAGCGAACCCAGCCTTTTTCCGACAGCACGACGGTCACTTTTTCGTTCGGCAGCAGGTCGTGCTCGGTCAGGGCCTTGGCTTCGGCGCGCTCGACGATTGGCGACCGGCGGTCGTCGCCATAGGTTTCAGCGTCTTTGATCAGCTCGGTGCGCACCAGTTTTTTCAACTTGGCTTCGCTGCCCAGCAGGGCTTGCAGCTTGGCTTGTTCCTTGAGCAGTTCATCCTGCTCGGCACGCAGCTTCATTTCTTCCAGTCGCGCCAATTGACGCAAACGGGTGTCGAGAATGTAGTCGGCCTGGATTTCGCTCAAGGCAAAACGGGCGATCAGCGCGGCTTTCGGGTGTTCCTCGGTGCGGATGATATGAATCACTTCATCCAGGTTGAGGTAGGCAATCAACAAACCGTCCAACAGGTGCAAGCGGCGCTCGACCTTATCGAGGCGGAATTGCAGGCGACGACGCACGGTCTGCACCCGGAATTCCAGCCACTCGACCAGCAATGCCCGCAGGTTTTTCAGCTGCGGTTTGCCGTCGAGGCCGATGATGTTGATGTTGACCCGGTAGCTCGACTCCAGCTCGGTGCTGGCGAACAGGTGCTGCATCAACCCATCGTGGTCGAAGTTCTTGCGCGCGCCGGGGATGATCACGATCCGGCACGGGTTTTCGTGGTCGGACTCGTCGCGCAGGTCGGCGATCTGCGGGGCCTTGGAGGGCTTGGCCTGCATCATTGCCGCGATCTGTTCCAGCACCTTGGCACCGGACACCTGATGCGGCAGCGCGGTGACGATGATGTCGCCGTCTTCGATGTGGTACACGGCGCGCATACGCACCGAGCCCTTGCCGGTTTCGTACATTTTCAGCAGGTCGGCGCGGGGCGTGATGATTTCCGCTTCGGTCGGGTAATCCGGGCCCTGGATGTGTTCACAGAGCTGCTCGACCGTGGCTTTCGGCTCATCGAGCAAGCGCACGCACGCCGTCGCGACTTCGCGCAAGTTGTGCGGCGGCACGTCGGTGGCCATGCCCACGGCGATGCCGGTGGTGCCGTTGAGCAGGATGTTCGGCAAACGTGCCGGCAACACCAGCGGTTCGTCGAGGGTGCCGTCGAAGTTCGGGCCCCAGTCCGCGGTGCCCTGGCCCAGTTCGCTGAGCAGCACTTCGGAGTAACGCGACAGCCGCGCCTCGGTGTAACGCATGGCGGCGAAGGACTTGGGATCATCCGGCGCACCCCAGTTACCCTGGCCGTCCACCAGCGTGTAGCGGTAGCTGAACGGCTGGGCCATCAGGACCATGGCTTCGTAGCAGGCCGAATCGCCGTGGGGGTGGAATTTACCGAGCACGTCACCGACGGTACGCGCCGATTTCTTGTGCTTGGAATCGGCGTCCAGCCCCAACTCGCTCATCGCATAGATGATGCGCCGCTGTACCGGTTTCAGGCCGTCGCCGATATGCGGCAAGGCACGGTCCATGATCACGTACATGGAGTAGTTGAGGTAGGCATTTTCGGTGAAGTCAGCCAGTGACCGGCGCTCTACACCGTCCAGGCTGAGATCAAGGGAGTCGCTCATGCGGGCCTCATCATTTCGTTGTCTGGCGCAGCAGCATGGTGCCACCGCGCTGGGTAAATTCAAGTTTGTTCAGTGCGCTCATACCGAGCAGCACTTGCTTGCCATCCAGGCCTGGCACGACGATGGCGCGCACATCACGCAGCACAATGTCGCCCAGTTGCAACCGGTCGACGCGGGTTCGATAACCCTCGGTGCGACCATTTGCGGTGCTCAGGGTCACCCCGAAGCCTTGTTCAAGTTTCAGCCGTTCGGCCATTTCCGCCGGGATCGCCACATCGGTCGCCCCGGTATCGAGCATGAAATTCACCGGCTGGCCGTTGATCTGGCCGCTGGCGACGAAATGTCCCTGAGTGTTGCCCACCAGTTTCACTTCGATAAAACCTTCGCCCTGCTCCGACGTGACCACCACGTTGGGGTTTTGCTGACGCTCTTCCAACTGCCCGAAAAACCGCGTTGCCAGAAACAACGCCGCGCACCAAGCCAGGATCATGAACACCCGACCGGCACGTTTGCCCGGCGGTTGCTGACTCATGGCTTGGCGCTCCAGCCACCTTCCGGTGCGGCGAAGCGCCAGACAATCGGGCGGAGCTCACCGTCGGTGCGGGGACCCAAGTTATTGTCGACCCCAATCCACGCACCGTCGGCGTCGATGATCAATGCCTCTTCCAACCCGTAGTTCTGCGAATAACGCCGGTTTTCCTGCAACAACTCGGCGGCATACGACCAGCAGCGCTCGACCTTGGCGGTCTGCGGATCACGACGACAGATCTGAAAGGCGTTTCGTTCGAGGGTAAACAGCTTGCCGTCGAACAATGACAAGTCGGAAAAGTCCCGGTGGACCGCTTTGGCATTGGGGAATTGCGGCGGCTGCATTTCCTTGCCGGCTTCGCTCAATAGCACACAGCGACCGTCGCAATCCCAGACCGTCTGTTTGCGTTTGATCAGCAGCAAACCACGGCTTTGACGCTCCGCGGCGAGCCATATCTGATCGCCTGCCGGATTGATCGCCAGGCCTTCGAATATGGCATTGAATTGCAGGAGCATGCCCCTGGCCCGCGCTTCGCGAACCATCATGGGCGAAATTTTCAGCCAGTTCGCCGGGCCCGTTGGCGGTACTTGCAGGACGGCCGCATGGCCTTCGCTGACGATGTAGCGATTGCCGGCGCTGTCGCAGGTGATGCCTTCGAAATCCAGGTCCCCGCCACGCACGAAAGAGGCCGCCCAGTTCCGCGAACGCAAACCCCAGGGCAAACCGGTATCCGGCACGGGAGGGACGTCGATGCGCACGGCTTCGGCTTGCCAGGTGCTGGCGGTCGTGTCGAGACGGTAGATTTGATCATCGTCGCGATCGGACACGGTCCATAAGTCCTTGCCGCACTGGGCCAGACCCGACAGGTTGCCGCCGCGCATGCCATCGACGGCATGCTCGGACAGCACGCGCAGCTCTGGCGCCGGCTCGGCAGACACCGTCAACGAGGTCAGCAGCAACGCACACACCAGGGCAAAGCCAAACCGCATCAGCCCAAAACCTCGGCCAGGTTGCCCTTGGACTCCAGCCAGGATTTACGGTCACCGGCGCGTTTCTTCGCCAGCAGCATGTCCATCATTTCCGAAGTCGCTTCGAAATCGTCCAGCGTCAGCTGCACCAGGCGCCGCGTGTTCGGGTCCATGGTGGTTTCGCGCAGTTGCGGCGGGTTCATCTCACCCAGACCTTTGAATCGCGTGACCTGCGGCTTGCCGCGTTTCTTCTCGGCCACCAGGCGATCGAGAATGCCATCGCGCTCGGCTTCGTCGAGGGCGTAGTAAATCTCTTTGCCCAAGTCGATGCGGTACAGCGGCGGCATGGCGACGTAGACGTGGCCGGCATCCACCAACGGGCGGAAATGCTGGACGAACAACGCACAGAGCAGCGTGGCGATGTGCAGGCCGTCGGAGTCGGCGTCGGCGAGGATGCAGATCTTGCCGTAGCGCAGTTGGGCGATGTCCGCCGAGCCCGGATCGACACCAATCGCCACGGCGATGTTATGCACTTCCTGGCTGGCCAGCACTTCGCTGCCGTCGACTTCCCAGGTGTTCAGGATCTTGCCGCGCAATGGCAGGATGGCCTGGAATTCTTTGTCCCGCGCCTGCTTGGCCGAACCGCCGGCGGAATCACCTTCCACCAGGAACAGCTCGGAACGCATCGGGTCCTGCCCGGCGCAGTCGGCGAGTTTGCCCGGCAGTGCCGGACCTGCAGTGATGCGCTTGCGTTCGACCTTTTTGCTGGCCTTCAGACGACGGCCGGCGTTGTTGATCGCCAGTTCCGCCAGCAGCATGCCGGTTTCCGGGTTGGCGTTGAGCCACAGGCTGAACGCATCCTTGACCACACCGGAAACAAACGCCGCTGCTTCACGGGACGACAGGCGTTCCTTGGTCTGGCCGGAGAATTGCGGCTCCTGCATTTTCATCGACAGGACGAAGGCAATGCGTTCCCAGACGTCTTCCGGTGCCAGCTTCACACCGCGCGGCAACAGGCTGCGGAATTCGCAGAACTCGCGCATGGCATCGAGCAAGCCCTGACGCAAACCGTTGACGTGGGTGCCACCCTGGGCCGTCGGGATCAGGTTGACGTAGCTTTCCTGCACGCTGTCGCCACCTTCCGGCAACCACAGCAGCGCCCAATCCACCGCTTCTTTATTACCGGCCAGGCTGCCGCAGAACGGCTCGTCCGGCAGACGTTCGAAGCCGTTGACTGCATCCACCAGGTAGGAGCGCAGACCGTCTTCGTAATGCCATTCGACTTTTTCGCCGGTGGCCTTGTCTTCAAAACTGACCAGCAGTCCCGGACACAGAACAGCCTTGGCCTTGAGCACGTGCTTGAGGCGGCTGATGGAGAATTTTGGTGAGTCGAAATATTTCGGGTCCGGCGCGAAGAACACGCTGGTGCCGGTGTTGCGCTTGCCGACGGTGCCGATGACTTCCAGCTCGGTTTTCTTGTAACCGTCGGCGAAGGTCATCTGGTATTCGTTGCCGTCACGCTTGACGCGCACCCGGACTTCGTTCGACAAGGCGTTAACCACGGAAATACCCACCCCGTGCAAACCGCCGGAGAACTGGTAGTTCTTGTTGGAAAACTTGCCGCCCGCGTGGAGCTTGGTGAGGATCAGCTCGACGCCCGACACACCTTCTTCCGGGTGAATGTCCACCGGCATGCCACGGCCGTCATCGCTGACTTCCAGGGAGTGATCGGCGTGCAGGATGACCTGCACCGACGTCGCATGCCCGGCCAAGGCTTCGTCGACGCTGTTGTCGATGACTTCCTGGGCGAGGTGGTTCGGCCGACTGGTGTCGGTGTACATGCCGGGGCGTTTGCGCACCGGGTCGAGGCCCGAGAGGACTTCGATGGCGTCTGCGTTATAAGAGCTAGCGCTGGGAGTGGCCATGGGGTCTCGTCGTCAATGTTCGATGAAAAAGAGGTGATGCGTCACAGTGCTGTGAAGTCGATCGCCTGATACAAATCTGCGCCGATACCGGCAAAACTCAACATGGCCGGCAATTGCCCGGCAAAACCCTGGAAACTATGGTCGCCGCCGGCCTGGATGCGCAAGGCACAGGCTCGGTAATACTGCTGGGCGAGGCGGTAGTCCAGCGTTTCGTCGCCGGTCTGCAACCACACCTGATACCGCTGCGGGTCCTGGGGCGCCGGCACTTCCAGCTCGGCCAGGGCCGTCACATGGTCGTGGGTCAATTCCCAGGCTTCATCGGTATACAGGTTTTTCTGCGTCCCCAGATACCCGTCGAACATCCGGTGCGGACTGACGGCAGGGTTGATCAACAAGGCCTTGAGGCCATGCTGCTCGGCCAGGTGAGTGGCATAGTAGCCGCCGAGTGAGCTGCCGACCAGCAGTGGCCGCCCCAGCTCTTCAATCGCCCGGTTCAACTGACCGATGGCCTCGCGCGGGTGGTGATGCAATGCCGGTACCCGCAACTGATCGCTCAAGCCCAGGCGCTCCATCACTGCCATCAACTGAGTCGCCTTTTTTGACGAAGGCGCGCTGTTGAAACCGTGGATATAAAGGATCGAACCGGACATTTGAACTCCCTGAGCGTCGGGTAAAGAGGCGCAGTTTACAGGGAGACGGGGGGATCGGGGATATCCTGGGGATTTGCGGTGCCTGAACTGACGCCTTCGCGAGCAAGCCCGCTCCCACATAGGATCTGCGTCGCTCACAAATCACCTGTGGGAGCGGGCTTGCTCGCGAAGAACGATGACTCGGTCTAACGGTTACGCCGGATCGATGTTATCCAGTGCCCGATTCACCGCCAGATCGGCCAGCATGACCAGTTGCTGGATCGCCATCGCCGTCTGCCGGTCCGGCCATTGCAGACGCGCGGCAAAATCGCTGGCGATGACATTCGCGGACGCCAGGGACTCACAAGCACTGGCCAACAGGCTTTCCGCGTCCTTTTCGGGGACGATCATGTACATCGTGTCGGGTTTGCGGGCGGGGGGATTGGGGGTTGGTTTGAACATGGTGACACCTCAGTTCATTAATAAGGAGCCACCCCCAATTGCCGCGATGCAATGTAAGGGTGGCAGCTGTACGCGGGTTCGCGGACCGAGAACTGAGAATCGGCATACCCGAAGGTATCCCACGCACAGCCGCCATGACACAAAACGACAGACACCCTAAAGCGCTGCTGTAAAGCGCGGCGATTATGCCTCAGTTCAATGGGCCGCGAAGCCCGATCGCTGAATGTGTCAGCGACAGGCAAAAGGCTAGAGAAGCCGCGTCTGACGGGCAACCTGAAAACATTGTGGGAAGGTTCTGAAATTTTTGCTGACCATTAAACAGCCCTGTAGGAGCTGCCGAAGGCTGCGATCTTTTGGCGTCGTAATACCCACCGAAGATCAAGATCAAAAGATCGCAGCCTTCGGCAGCTCCTACAGGGGGGGGTGGCGTTTAGCAGGAAGGGGTTAGGCGGTCGTCAGGGCGCCTTCGCGAGCAGGCTCGCTCCCACATTTGGATTGCGCATGACCGGAGGAAATGGGTCGGCTGACAGGCCGCCTTCGCGGGCAAGCCAGCTCCCACAATTTTGACCGAGTACAGCCGGAAGAAACTGGTCGGCTGTCAGGCCGCCTTCGCAGGCAAGCCAGCTCCCACAGTTTTGACCGAGTACAGCCGGAAGAAACTGGTCGGCTGTCAGGCCGCCTTCGCAGGCAAGCCTTGCTCCTACAAAATCAAAATCAAAAACAGAAGCAGTCCGGCGTACACAGCCGCCTCTAACCACTCATTAGGCCGAGCGTTAGCTCGCCTGCTCTTGATCTTGCTCTACCCGCCCCTTCGGGAGGCTGAGTGAAGGTGTTCATCCGGGGATTGGCGCGCAGCGCCGTTCGACGCAGTCGAACACATTGCATGTAGGTCGTAGCGAAGCAGACCGGAGGGCAATGCCCCCGGATGGATGCCGTAACGAAGGAACGCCGAGCCTAAGCGAGGGGCCGGACGCTCGGGGCGAGCCTTTTTGGGTACTTTTTTGGCGTTTGAAAAAAGTGCCTCGCCGTAAGGGCGAAACCGCCAGCCGCCGTTACCGCAGGAATGGATATGTACCTGGACAGCAAGAACTTGGTCGGCTATTTGGCCGCCAAGATCAAAACAAAAACACCGGGAAATCAGTAACCGTCAGACCCGTAATCAACCGTGAAGTCAAACCCGACAACCCGCTCCACACCCGTTTCAATCAAGCCATCGGGCAACAACCGCAACCACCGATACCCCGGCGCCTGCTCCCCGACCTTGAAATCCTCACTCCCAGGCTCGAACTGAATACACGTCGAAGGCGAAGCCATCAACCGCACACCATTACGATCCTGATCAATCTCCTGATGCACATGCCCCCATAACACAGCACGCACCTGCGGAAACCGGTCCAGCACGGCAAACAGCGCCTCGGGATTACGCAACCCGATCGGCTCCATCCACGCACAGCCGATCGACACCGGATGATGGTGGAAGCAAACCAGATGATGCCGCTCCGGCGCCTCGCTCAACGAACGGGCCAGCAACTGCAACTGTTCATCCTGCAAATACCCCGGCACCGAACCCGGCACCGCCGAATCGAGCAAGGTGATTCGCCAGTTGGCAAGGTCCACCACCGGCTCCAGCAGCGCACTTTGCACCGCCGCCTCGGCCATGATCATGGGCTCATCGTGATTACCGGGAATCCAGCGCGCCGGGGCGTCGAGCTGTCGGGTCAGGTCGCGAAACTGCTGGTAGGACTCCAGCGTGCCGTCCTGGGAAATATCGCCACTCGCGACGATCAGGTCGATCTGCGGCTGCTGCCAGCGCACCAGCTCGATGACTTTTTGCAGGCTCTCACGCGTATTCATGCCCAGCAATGTACCGTCCGCCTCGGCGAACAGGTGGCTGTCGGAGATTTGCACCAGCAACACCGAATCGGCGGTGGTCAATGTGGATACGCTCGGCAAGGCGTTCTCCCGGGGCTGAATCACGGAGGTGGATAGTGGCCGCAATTATGCTGGGGGAAGCTCAAAAGAGGAAACGTGTGAACCGGACGCAGTTCACATCTATCGAACGACTGCGTACTCGTGCCCACACGCCAGACAGTGACTCAGCCATTCCCCCAGGAACAGATTGAGCTGGGCCTTCTCATCCGGCTGGTGCATCGCGGCATTCGGGTAAGGATAGATGCCACGGAAGCGTCTTGCATGTTCAGCGCTGACCACCTCGGCCATGCAGGCGTCGTGGTAGACCTGAACTTCCAGTTGCGGCACCGGCAGCCACGGCAGGCTGTGTTCCTGGCGCACTTGCAGGGTCGTGGTGTACGGGTTGACTTGCAGCACTTCCAGGGCCAGTACGCCGAGCATCTGGTCACCCTGGGTCACGGCGATGCGCCGTGCCTCGGGCTCGCTGCGCATGTCCGGCAGCAGTCGCATCAAACGCGCGTAGTTCGCCTCGCAGGAGGCTTGCAGCCCCGCGAGGTCCACCCGATAGCGATCGCGCAGCTTGTTTACGACCATAACCCCCTCACTTCAGCGCGGTTCAAAGCAAGCCATTGCAAAGCAATGATGCTGGCCGCGTTGGCAATTCGTCCGTCGCGTACGGCCTGCAGGGCATCTTCGAAGGCCCAGACCGTGACGCGGATATCTTCCGCTTCTTCTGCCAGTCCATGCAGCCCCCCTACTCCAGTGCTGTCGCAACGCCCCAGGTACAAATGCACGAATTCGTTGCTGCCGCCCGGGGATGGGAAATATTTGGTCATCGGCCAAAGCGCCCCGAATACAAGCCCAGCTTCCTCCTGCGCTTCGCGGTGAGCAACTTCTTCCGGTTCTTCGTCTTTATCGATCAGACCGGCGACCAATTCGATCAGCCACGGGTTAGTCGTCTTGCCCATGGCGCCGACACGAAACTGCTCGATCAACACCACTTCATCGCGCTGCGGATCGTAAGGCAGCACGCACACCGCATCGTGACGCACGAACACTTCACGATTGATTTCGCGACTCATGCCGCCAGCGAATAATTCATGGCGCAAATGCAGGCGATCGAGCTTGTAGAAGCCCGCGTAGCACTGTTCGCGTCGAACGATCTCAACGGTGGTTGGAATGGCGTTGGCAAAATCAGTCATGACAATCCTCTTTACTGCAATCCGTTACGAGGTTCCTTTTTGTGACTTGCAACCTCGACTTCGCGCCATCCTAACGCGCCCGCGACCTTTGATGCAGCCCCTTTACCTTCAGCGGGATAGACGGTGAGGGCGAAACCAACTCTAATTAGCTTAGTGGCGAACTGACTGCTCCGTTGATAGTCGAAGCGGTAACTTTTCGCCTTTCCCTGTTTTATGAAGGACGCCCATGTCGCTTTTTAAAATCGCCTCCGTGGCCGCCATCGCCCTGACCTTGGGCGCTTGCCAGAGCCTGTTTCAACCCAACTACCGGACGCCGCTGGAAACCACCCGCGATGCTTCGGAAATCCTCAAGCCGGGTTGCACCACGCCTGATTGCCCGTTGGTGAATATCGACACCCTGCGTTTCCCGGACGAGCCACAGCTGGACGGCATCGTCGAAAAGAACCTGCTGCAATTGACCCGCACCCCGGACGCCCCCGCAGCGCCGACCCTGGCCGCCTACCGCGATCAGTTTCTGCGCACCGCCGAACCGCGCTCCAGCAGCTACTTGCAAGCCAAGGTACGGGAGCAGCATGACGGCTTGGTGATCGTTGAGTTTTCCAGTTACCTGGACACCGGCGGTGCCCATGGCACACCGGGCCGCAGCTTTATCAACTATTCGCACCAGCAGCACAAAGTGCTGACCCTGTCGGATATGTTGCTGCCGGGTCAGGAAGAAGCGTTCTGGAAAGCCGCGCAAGTGGCGCACAACAGCTGGCTGATCAGCACCAAGCTCGATCAGGAAGCGGATTTCCTGAAGACCTGGCATTTCCAGAAAACCCAGAACGTGGCGCTGACCTACGGTGGGGTGATCCTCAAGTACGAAGTGAGCACCATCGCGCCTTACGCCCTGGGCCACATCGAACTGAAGATCCCCTACCCGCGCCTCAATGGCATTCTCAGGCCCGAGCTGTTTCCCGGCCGTAACTGAAGGCTCGACCGAGCACAAGCTGCAGCAGCCCTGCCAGTACCAGCGACGGCAGGGTTGCGCCGACATCCGGATACAGATTAGCCAGCAAATGATAGGTGCTCACCCCGCCCAGCCAGGCGAGCAACGCCGGCCAGCGCAATGCGGCTGATGCGACCTGGGCACTGCGTTTGCGCAGGATGAAGTGATCCACCAGCACCACGCCGAACAGCGGCGCAAACACCGAACCGATCAACAACAGGAAGTTCTGGTACTGGGCCAATGGCGCCAGGCAGGCAATCAGTGTGCAGATCACACCGATGGCCAACGCCAGATGCTCGACCTTCAGGCGCAACAGAATCCCGCTCGACACCGCCGCCGAGTGAATATCGGCAAAAGCGTTTTCCGACTCGTCCAGCAGGATCAGCAGCAGCGGAATCCCCAGGCCGGCACCGGCCAGCGCCAACAGCAAGGCATTCACTTCACCGCTCGGCGCGAACGCCAGGGTGTACGCCACGCCCAGGCTCATCAGCCAGAAGTTACCGATAAAGAAACCCAGCGCTGTGCCGCCGAACACGTTTTTCGCACGCTTGCCGAAACGCGAGTAGTCGGCAATCAGCGGCAGCCAGGACAGCGGCATCGCGATCGCAATGTCGAAACCCACGGCAAACGGCATCGAACCATCACCAGCCTGGTGCCACAGCGCAGCCAGATCGGCTTTGGCGAACAGGTTCCAGGTCAGCCAGATGCAAGCCGCCAGCAACAGCCAGATGCCCCACTTGCGCAGGATCTGCCGCACGAAGGTCAACGGGCCGCTGACTGCGAGCAAGGTCGCGAGTGCGCCGAATACCAACGTCCACAGCAACGGGTTCGACAGCAGGCTGCCTTCGCTGAACGCCCGGGCGCCGAGCAAACTGGCGGCGTCGCGCATGACGATGATTTCGAACGAGCCCCAACCGATGAGTTGCAGCAGGTTCAACACCGCCGGCAGGCTCGCGCCGCGTTTGCCGAGGCTGAGTTTGAGCGCGGCCATCGACGACAGGCCGGTGTCACTGCCGATCACGCCGACGGCGGCCAGCAGCAAAACGCCGACCAGCGTACCGAGGAAAATCGCCAGCAACGAGCCGGACAGACCCAGGCCCGGCGCGAGCAAAGCACCGGTCTGCAAGACCATCAGGCCGATGCCGAGGGAGAACCACAGGGAAAACAGATCGCGACCGCCGAACACACGTTTGTCGGTGGGCACTGCGATGTCTGGAGAATAGGTGCTGGGTTGAATGCTCAAGGGTGTTATCTCAGAGGGATAAGTGTGTCATTGAGATCTTCGGTGTCTGGCCCGGCGCCTTCGCGAGCAAGCCCGCTCCCACATTTGGAATGCATTCCAATGTGGGAGCGGGCTTGCTCGCGAAGACGGCAGCACAGGCGCCGTCAATCACAGGTCAGATCAAACCTTCTTGTACAGCTGACTGCCTTCCTGCTTGAACCGCTCTGCCTGTTCCGCCAATCCCTGGGCGACTTCGGCGTCTACTGTTTCGATCCGTTGGTTGGCCGCGTATTCACGGACTTCCTGGGTGATTTTCATCGAGCAGAATTTCGGCCCGCACATGGAGCAGAAGTGCGCGACCTTGGCCGAATCCTTCGGCAGGGTTTCATCGTGATACGAGCGAGCGGTGTCCGGGTCGAGGCCCAGGTTGAACTGGTCTTCCCAACGGAATTCGAAACGCGCCTTGCTCAAGGCATTGTCGCGAATCTGTGCACCCGGATGCCCCTTCGCCAGATCGGCGGCGTGCGCGGCGATCTTGTAGGTGATGATCCCGGTCTTCACGTCATCTTTGTTC
Source organism: Pseudomonas sp. NPDC096950 (assembly GCF_044762525.1). Classification (NCBI taxonomy): domain Bacteria; kingdom Pseudomonadati; phylum Pseudomonadota; class Gammaproteobacteria; order Pseudomonadales; family Pseudomonadaceae; genus Pseudomonas; species Pseudomonas sp. NPDC096950. The sequence continues at coordinate 229,560 of NZ_JBIWEL010000008.1, forward strand.
GGCAGGCCCAAGTGTTCCTTCGGCGTGACGTAGCAAAGCATGGCGCAACCGAACCAGCCGATCATCGCCGCACCGATACCGGAGGTGATGTGGTCGTAGCCCGGCGCAATGTCGGTGGTCAGCGGGCCGAGGGTGTAGAACGGCGCCTCGTCGCAGCACTCGAGCTGCTTGTCCATGTTCTCTTTGATCAACTGCATCGGCACGTGGCCGGGGCCTTCGATCATGCACTGCACGTCGTGCTTCCAGGCAATCTTGGTCAGCTCGCCGAGGGTTTCCAGCTCACCGAATTGCGCGGCGTCGTTGGCGTCGGCAATCGAGCCGGACGCAGGCCATCGCCCAGCGAGAAGCTGACGTCGTAGGCCTTCATGATTTCGCAGATGTCTTCGAAATGCGTGTAGAGGAAGTTCTCTTTGTGATGCGCCAGGCACCACTTGGCCATGATCGAACCACCACGGGACACGATGCCGGTCACGCGCTTAGCGGTCAGCGGCACGTAGCGCAGCAACACGCCGGCGTGGATGGTGAAGTAATCGACGCCCTGCTCGGCCTGTTCGATCAGCGTGTCGCGGAACAGCTCCCAGGTCAGGTCTTCGGCGGCGCCGCCGACTTTTTCCAACGCTTGATAAATCGGCACCGTACCGATCGGCACTGGCGAGTTGCGGATGATCCACTCGCGGGTTTCGTGAATGTGTTTGCCGGTGGACAGGTCCATGACCGTGTCCGAACCCCAGCGAATGCCCCAAGTCAGTTTCGCCACTTCTTCTTCGATGGACGAACCCAAGGCGCTGTTGCCGATGTTGCCGTTGATCTTCACCAGGAAGTTACGGCCGATGATCATCGGTTCCAGTTCGGTGTGGTTGATGTTGGCCGGAATGATCGCGCGGCCACGGGCGATTTCGTCGCGGACAAATTCCGGGGTGATGATTTTCGGCACGCTGGCGCCGAAGCTGTGACCGGCGTGTTGCTGGTCCAGCAGCCCGGCGGCGCGAGCCACTTCGAGCTTCATGTTTTCGCGGATGGCGACGTATTCCATCTCGGCGGTGATGATGCCTTTGCGGGCGTAGTGCATCTGGCTGACGTTGGCCCCGGCCTTGGCGCGGCGCGGGTTGTTCACGTGGGCGAAGCGCAGCTTGGTCAGTTCGGCATCGGCGAGGCGTTCCTGGCCGAAGTTCGAGCTCAGGCCGGGCAGGCGCTCGGTGTCGCCACGGGATTCGATCCACGGCGAACGCACATCGGCCAGGCCTTTGCGCACGTCGATGATGACGTTGGGATCGGTGTAAGGGCCCGAGGTGTCGTACACAACCACAGGCGCGTTGATCTCGCCGCCGAAGTCGGTCGGGGTCACATCAAGGCTGATTTCGCGCATTGGCACGAGGATGTCCGGGCGGGAACCCTGAACATAGATTTTTTGCGAGCGGGTAAACGGTTGAACCGACTGTTGATCGACTTGGGCCGAATCACTCAGGTTCGTAGTATTTTTTAGTTTTATCGTCATCACGGGCTCTCCAGACAGCATCCAGCAGTGGATTTTTGTCGGAGCGAACCTGTAACGAATGGACGCGACCAATCAGCCATGAAAATGCCGTTGGTGCTGTGCTCTGTGCTCGAGGGCTGTCGACTGTCGATTGTCGAACAACATCCCGGACGAAGCACAAGAGGACTCGCCGGGTGACGAGAAATCTTGTTCCCTACGCAGGCGCTAACCTGATCAGGTTCAACGGGATCCGAAATTATTCGATCTCAGCCTCATAGCAAGGCACCCCGACAAGAACCCGGCCAGTCTAGACACAACTGGCAAAGAACGCCAACACCGCGGTAAACACCATGATGAATGGCGCAATTACCGGATTGTTGCGGTACGCGCGTACAACTACACTCGCTACGCCGTGCTGCGCCTTGACGCTGTGCGGGCCGCGCCTTACCTTTGGCGCTCAAATTATCAGCGTAATTTTTAGGGATGGCCTCATGCTGCGCAAACTCTCACTGGCCCTTGCCGTGTCTTGTGCGTCCAATGGAATGGCCTGGGCAGCTGAAGCGCCCTTATCCACCAAGACCGACCTGGTCAGCGTCTATCAGGAAGCGGTGGATAACAACGCCGACCTGGCTGCCGCCCGCGCGCAATACGGCGCGCAAAAAGAAGTCGTGCCCCAGGCCCGTGCCGGCCTGCTGCCGAACCTGTCGGGCGGCGCCAACCTGAGTTCCGTGCGCACCCAGCTCGATCAGCCGTCCGGCACCGCCAACCGCGATGCCCATTCGTATCAAGCGACGTTGGCCCAACCGCTGTTCCGCGCCGATCGCTGGTTCCAGTTCCAGGCCGCCAAGGACGTCAACGAACAAGCTTCGCTGCAACTGTCGGCCACCGAGCAGAACCTGATCCTGCAATCGGCGGAAAGCTATTTCAACGTGCTGCGCAGTCAGGACAACCTGGCCTCGACCAAGGCTGAAGAAGCGGCGTTCAAGCGCCAGCTCGACCAGTCCAACGAGCGCTTCGACGTGGGCCTGTCGGACAAGACCGACGTGCTGCAATCCCAGGCCAGTTACGACACGGCGCGGGCCAACCGGATCCTCGCCCAACGCCAGGTGGACGACGCGTTTGAAGCGCTGATCACGCTGACCAACCGCCAGTACAACTCGATTCAGGGCATCGTCCACACGTTGCCGATCCTGCCGCCGGCGCCGAACGACGCCAAGGCCTGGGTCGACACCGCCGCCAAACAGAACCTGAATCTGCTGGCCAGCAACTACGCGGTCAGCGCCGCCGAAGAAACCCTCAAGCAACGCAAGGCTGGCCACGCGCCGACCCTCGATGCGGTAGCCAAATACGAAAAGGGTGACAACGACGCACTGGGCTTCAGCAACCCGAGCGCCTTCGGCCAGCCTTACGGAGGCAACGTCGAACAGACCACCGTCGGCTTGCAAGTGAACATCCCGATCTACAGCGGCGGCCTGATCAACTCCCAGGTGCGCGAGTCCTATTCACGCCTTGACCAGACCGAGCAGCAGCGCGAGCAACTGCGTCGACAAGTGGTGGAAAACACCCGCAACCTGCACCGCGCGGTGAACACGGATGTCGAGCAAGTGCAGGCGCGCAAGCAGTCGATCATCTCCAACCAGAGCGCGGTGGAAGCAACGGAAATCGGTTATCAGGTGGGGACGCGCAACATCGTCGACGTGCTGGATGCCCAGCGCCAGCTCTACACCTCGGTGCGCAACTACAACAATACCCGCTACGACTACATCCTCGACAACCTGCGCCTCAAGCAAGCGGCCGGCACGTTGAACCCGGGGGATTTGCAGGATTTGTCGCGTTATCTCAAGGCTGACTACAACCCGGATAAAGACTTCCTGCCACCGGATTTGGCCAAGGCTGCGGCCGAGCAACTCAAGGCCCGGCCGGGTCAATAAAAAACAAACGGTTATCGTTTTTAACATCAATGAAAAACCCGCAGAAATGCGGGTTTTTTATTACGTGAAAATTGATTGCTGCCTTAAGGCGTATCAAACCCACGCTGCTCAATCACCCGGAACACGTCACCCACATCCCGGAGCAGGATCAAGGCGATGTTGGTGACGGTGTTAATGTCGTTTTCGGCGTAGTCCGGCAGGCTGGTGCAAGCCATGAGGTTGAGGTATTTGAGGACGGCATTGAGGCGTTCGCTGACGCAGTTGTGCAGTTCGCGGATCGGGGCGTCATTGTCGATGAGCAGGACGGGATAGTCGGTGGCGAATTGGGACATGGGGGTGAAGCGGCGCGGCGGGTTGTTCATTGTCATAAGTAAAACTCCTCGAATCTAAAAGAAGAGCTACTTCCGTTCGCTGCGAAACGAATTGGGTGGTAGCTGTGTGCGGGTTCGCAGACCGAGGATACGAGGAACCCGGCAGACCCGAAGGTCTCCCACACACAGCCACCATAAAACGGACTACGAGCGCTGATGCGACCGACGTTGCTTTTATGATGCTTGGTTACACGTATCGTAAGGGCTGCGAAACCCTATCGCCGACTGCTGTCAGCGACGGGGCGAACTATAAGCGGCGACTTTGATGGCTGCAACCGCACTGTAGGACGGCGCATAACCTTTGTGGCGAGGGGGCTTGCCCCCGTTCGGCGGCGCAGCCAGCGTAAATCCGGCGTTGCGGTGAGGCTGTAGGAATAAAGTGGCAGAATTTGAGGCTGCTTCGCGGCCCGACGGGCGCAAGCTCCCTCGCCACAATGGGTAAATTCCTACGTGGTTTTCGGCAATGATGCGTCAGCGTTGGGCTGACCGCGCCCATGGAAAACCTCGGCTAACTCACACCTGAAATTTTCTTGTACCTCTTACAGGAAAGTTCATATCACCCAACGAAGATACAAAATCACTTAAAAATTTATGCAACTCAGACTTGCTTAAAGACAACACAAAACGAAATTGCTTCCCCTCTTCTGTCTCAACAATAACGCCACGATCCTGATCCCAAATCCATCCACCTTGCACATAGCCTGAGACGGATTTAATGTCTGACATAGATAGAATATGCATTGATCGCTCTGTATCCGTCGACACTTCAAAAGAAACACCTGTGGAACGGAAGCAAACATTCAAAACCTTCTCAATCAGACTGCTATCGATAAATTTGGCCTTATTCTCAGACCACTCCACCAGCACAATGATTACCGACACCACAAACACCAAGACCCACACAGCAAGTAATACCATGGCAAAAATCTGGCCATATCCTGGCGACAGAAAATAAAAAACCAAGTGAGGAAGTAATACAAACCAGAACACTTGGTAGAAGACCGCTCTCGTCAATCTCCACCAAAAAGAATGGGCCATTTTAAACTTCAATTCCGATTCCAACTCAGATGGCGTTTTCGGCCACCGATAAACCTTCTCAATATACTCCGATGGAATTATTACACTCACTTTCAACGCTTCCTTTTATAAAATCGATTAACGACACTCTTGGAGCGCCCGCTCTGCCTGCGCGGCCAGTTCAGCCTTGCGCTTGGCAATGGCTTCTTCCAGTTCCGGGGAGCGTTTTGCCCATTGCTCGGGTGGTAAAGGTTTTGACCATTCGATGATGTCGGGATAGGGCAAGTCGGGAGGATATGAAAGCTTCCAGTCCTGAACTTTTTCCGCCAAATACGTCCCCAGAAACACGATGCAAAAAATCCCCCATAAAACACCTATCAAGTTGCCCTTGCGCAAGTCGGTGATGATCGAGCCAATTTGCGTTTCTTCGTAGGGGGCAACGCCTACTCGACTTTCGGGAACAGCTTGCGGTCCGATTTCCATGTAACTGCGCATGCACTCCCATAACGCCATCGCCGTGGTGCCGCCGCCGCAGTTGAAGCCCAGTGAGAAATGCTTGTTGTCATCCGTGGCCAGCGGGTCCGGGTTTTCGAAACCAATGATCAGTAAACCCATCGTCGCTTTCCCTGCTTGACTGACGGACGATTGCTGAGTGGCGGCTGCGGTGACACTTTCCCAAGGGACGATCCAGTACTCGCCGTCTTCGCGAGGGACGCAGACTTCTCGGCGTTGGCGGTTGAAGCGCACGGGTAAGGGCACGCCTCGGAATAGACCTTGAATCAAAAACAGCGTTGGGACGCCGACAATAACGGAGCCGATAATCAAAATATCTTGGCTGAAGTCAGAATTGAGATTTCTAGTGAAGAAAGACATGGCCAGAACCACCATCACCATCGGCCACAACATCATCACCACCGAACCGATGCTGTAATTTCCAACATCGAGAAACACCTCGTTCTTGCGCCAAATGATATTAAGCACATCAGAGGGCTTTCTACCCGTAGGGATCGGCAACGGAGCCAAGTAGTCATTGCGCGAAAACATCCGTTTTTTCGTGGTGCCTGCCGGTGGCGTGCTCATGCCGCATCCTTGGACTGAACGGCCAGTTCAGCCTCGCGTTTGGCGATGGCTTCTTCGAGTTCCGGGGAGCGTTTGGCCCACTGTTCCGGGGGGAGTGGTTTTGACCATTCGATGATGTCGGGATAGGGCAAGTCGGGCGGCGGGTAAAGCTTCTTCCTTTGAAGGTAAGTAGCGAGAGGCGCATTGAAAATAAATACGCCGAATACCCCTTCCCACAAGAGTGTTAGAAACCAGCCGCGCTCTTTGGCTTTTTCGTTCATGTAATCGATGTAGTAGCGCAGGTTGGCGCCTGCGTTAAGCGCTGCTGCCTCGGGCGCGGCGTCCGGTCCAACTTCCATGTAACTGCGCATGCATTCCCACAGAGCCATCGCCGTGGTGCCGCCGCCACAGTTGAAGCCTAGCGAGAAATGTTTGTTCTCCTCGTTGGCTAACGGATCCGGGTTTTCAAAACCGATGATCAGCAGACCCATCGTCGCTTTACCGGCCTGACTGATGGAGGACTGCTGCGTGGCGGCTGCGGTGACGCTTTCCCAAGGGACGATCCAGTACTCACCGTCGTCGCGAGGGACGCAGACTTCTCGGCGTTGGCGGTTGAAGCGCACGGGTAAGGGCACTTCGCGGAATAGACCTTGAATCAAAAACAGCATTGGGACGCCGACAATAACGAAGCCGAGAATCAAAATATCTTGGCTGAAGTCAGAATTGAGATTTCTAGTGAAGAAAGACATGGCTAGAACCACCATCACCATCGGCCACAGCATCATCACCACCGAACCGATGCTGTAATTTCCAACATCGAGAAACACCTCGTTCTTGCGCCAAATGATGTTAAGCACATCAGAGGGCTTTCTACCCGTAGGGATCGGCAATGGCGCCAGATAGTCATTACGCGAAAACATCCGTTTTTTCGTGGTGCCTGCCGGTGGCGTGCTCATCGTTTGTCCTTGGGTTGCAGGTAAATAGCGCCGGGGTGGTCCTCACCGAGCGGGTAACTCGGCACACGATCAAGTCGCGGTGTCGGGTCAGCCCGCAGCTCTATCACGCCAGTGGTGTCATTCAGGGTAAAGGCCAGCCCTAGTTCACCGCCGATAAAAGTGCGGGCACCAAGCATCGAGATCAATGGCGTGCGATAGCGCAACCTTAGCGAAACAGTGCTGGGTGTCGTGCCCAATACGTTGCTCAGCTCTTTGAAGGGACCACTCAGCCGTAAGCCCTGACCTTCCTTGTGCGGTATCCACTGACAGACGCTGCTGGACAACCAGTGAGGCGTCATGTCTCGCCAGGGACGGGGCGTTTTGTAGTGGTGGAGCGGGCTGTTTTTGATCAGGTCGCGGGAAGTCTGGGTATCCACGGGATCACCCACCATGCTCAGTTCCAGATAGACACTGCTCGGTTCGGCGCCCGGTAAATCGATGGTCAGGGTGTCTATGGAACTGACGAATGCGAGGCCGGAAATGCCACTGCTGGTGGTCGGCTGCGAGCTGCTTTGCATGCTGACCCTCGGTGCATAAAGGATGCGATACAGCCGGTCAAGTTCGTCCACTTGGGCTTTCGGCGGTATAGGTGCCAGGTCGAATGCCCGGTCTTTTGACCAGCAGCAGAAATTGAGGAACATTTGCAGCGGGGTCTGCTGCATGATCCCGATGATCAGGTGCAACGCCCCTAACACGAAAATGATCCAGTTCAACGGCCCCATGTACAGCGTGTACCGCAAGATGGCGACTTCGACGGTTATTGAACCTGCCAATGCGCGGGCGGTATAGCCAACCCCTAACAACGCCTGGGCGCCGAAAGCCGCCACTTGCCCGCCAACAATGATCTGGCGCATCTCCAGCCATGGATCGACTCGGTTTTGGGTGTTTTCCAGTTGTATTTGCAGGGACTTGAACTCCGCGAATGCTGCGCCGGCAGATAGCAGGCCAATCACCCCACCAAACAGCGTAAGCGTCGGAGCTGCGGACCCAAAGAAGTGAAACCTGTCCTTCCCAAACCCCTTCCGCACCTGACTATCAAGCACCGCCACCAACGCCGCCCCCGCATACAAGTTCGCCGACACCGTGTCATTCACCCGCCGACTGTCCATCCCCTCCAACACCGCCGCATCCCGCAAATAATTCACCGCATTCACCACGTTCAACAATAACGCAGCCAACGGCACAACCCCTCCGCTATTCACCACCGCCGGCGAATTCACAATCCGCTCCACTCTCCCCACACCAATGGCCTTCCCGGTCGATTTCACCCAATCCCCCAGCGCCTCAGCCATTTGCCCCACCAATTTCCACACCTGCCGACCACCCTCGGTGACGAGCCGTAAAGGCGTGTTACTACCCAGTCGGTTGGCGATGAGAATGCCCATCCATGACCGGCTAAAAGCACCGTCGCCTTTGAGCAACAACAACGCCGCCGCCATGCGATTGACCAGCGCACTCCATAGGCTGTTGGCGTCCCGGGCCATGGCCGCGATGTCGTCCAGTACCAACGTGCTCAAAGGCGCCAACGCCAAGTGGGTTGCGTTGACGTTGTCGGAGGACAGGGCAGCCATCAGTTCGTTAAGACGCGAAACGTTGTTAACCGCCGCATCGATGGAGGGCGTCCAGGCGCTGAACAATTGGGTCAGCGCGCCGCCATCCGCCGCACGCACGTATTCGGCATATTGCTCGGCGCCCTGGGCGCGGAGGCATTGGGCGGTGAGGCAGCCGGTAGCCAGTTCAGTCAGCCAGTGGCGAGTCTCCAGGTCGTGGTAATCGACAAACCAAGTGCCACTGCGCGAACGCTTGAGGTACACGCCTCGGTCGGCAAACAGCGCAGTGTGGCGTTCTTCTATCTGCTGGTAGTGCGCCGCTGCTGTCTGCGCAAACCATTTATCCATCGCCTCAAGGTCGATGTATTTGCCGACTTGGGCGCTGAAGTGATGGCTATTGAGGTTTGCGTGCTTTTCGGCGCGGTATTCGCGAACAACAAATTCCGCTTCGTTGTACAAGTCCGCCGGAATAAAGGCCCGCACCGGGGCGACGATGGCGGCGATCCGCGCATCCCGGGCGCGGGTTTCGGCCTGAGTGGGCTGGCCACCGTACTGACGCGCCTGGGTTTCAGCCTTGAGTTCTTCATCGAGCCGGCGCTGGGTTGCCAGCATGACCTCGCCCTGCTCCGGGGTCAGTTCGATGTCGCGATCCTTGTAGCGATAACTTAGGGTGCCGGCCAGTTCGGCGCCGTCTTCAGTGATCAGGCTGCGAATAAACCCGCCGACGCTCAGGCGCAGGTGGTTGTCCCCCAGCCAGGTTTCGTGGCTCGCTTCTATCCATTCCTGCTCATGGTTGATGTCCCGCAACACGCCCAGGTCATCGTCGAGGCAGGCGAAGACGGCGAACAGTCCTTCAGTTTGTGCCTTGGCGTTGTCCAGCCAATTCTGAGTGCCTTGACCGTCCCACGCTTCAGCGCTCCACTCGCCCGGCGCTTGATCGCTGGCCTCGGGGTGTTGCGCGAGAACCTTTTCACGCTCCCGCGCACGGTGCATCGCATCAGTGTAGGCCTTGATGTTGGCCGGGGTTGGGTCCTTCATCAGCGTTGCGCCCAGTGCATCGGTGTCTTCGACACCTTTTATCTGGTCCACTTTCATGGACCGGGCGAAGGTCTTGGGCAGGAGTTCGGCCATGACCTTGGACGCGTTGGTCAACGGCGGGCAATGCTCGGCTTTCAGTTCATTGGCGACGGTGCGTAACGCGACATGGCACATGTGCTGTTGACGTTTGGTGCTGCTGCCGCTCAGTGCCTGGCAGTGTTCGGCATTCAGTGGAAACTCGCTGTAAAGCATCCAGGCATTGTGGATTTTTTGCAGGGCCATACCGGCCAAAGTGGCGTCGAGTACCGGGGAGGCATCGGCTTCCAGCGCCTGCTTCTTGAACAAGCCGTCCGGCGACACCGCATACCGTTTCAGCGGCCCTTGGTCCTGCCAAAGATAAACAAATCCCGCCCGCAGGCGTCGTACCGCCATGGGTCGGCTTTGCGTGGTCACACCGGGAACACAACAAGGCTCATCGGCACGTTCTTCCGCCAAAGCGTAACGCACGGGCACGACGAAGATTTCGGACTGGCTGGCGGGGCACGGCGTAACCGTACTGTTGATGTCGACGTGAGGCTGAGCCTTGGCAGCCCGTTCGGCCTGAGCGGCGTTGTCGACCATCGCCAGTTTCTGGGCGCTCATACACAGAACTCCTTGTCAGTGAGTAGCTGACGTGTCAGTTCGGCATTCAGGTTTTCCAGCCGCTGTTTGGGCGATACGCCGGGCTCGGCCAACATCTCTCGGTAAGCGGCGTGTGTAGGGGCGTCGGGAAAGTTGGTGCCCAGTGCCGCGTGGAAACGAGCCCAGAGCAGGACTTCGCCGATGGCGCTATAACCGTGCCGTCCGGCACTGTGCTGGCAGTGAGAGGCCCACTGTTGCAAAGCCAAGTCGTCCAGCCCTTGCAGGCATTCGGAAAAGTGTTGTTGGCAGTGTTCGATCAACTGTTGGGCGAAACGAAGTCGTTGTGCCGTGCTCAGTTGTTCCAACAACTCCGCCGTCAAACTCAACCAAGGCTCTGGCGCATGCCGGGCGGCGGGTTGATCCGGGTTCTCTTGATGGATATCCAGTCCCGGCAGTCGGATCAGTCGTAAAGGTCCCATCAAGCGACCGCGTTCGTCGCTGGATAGATCCGCCAGCCACAGCGAGGTAATGCGCGGGTCGAAGTAACGAAAGAGGACGGTGAGATCGCCCTCGACACGGACGTGAATCAGGCTGCGCAAATGGTCGAGCACCACCGTTTCTTCGGCGTCCGACTCCAGCCACACACCACACGTCGCGCTCCATTCCTGAAAAAAGAGGTGGGCCAGCGGGCTATCGGGAACCACAGGCACCAGTACCGGCCCGACTTCCTCCAAGGGGCTGTAGACGGTTGTTTGATAAAGCGATTGGTAGGTCGTGCTCCCCAGCGCGATCAGCCGCTCGGGCAGATGTCCAATCTGGGCGCGATCCAGCAGCAAGTAAGCCCGACTCATGCCGTCATCTCCGTCAGTTTTTGACACACGGCACAGATGGGTGAGGCCTGTCGCGCGGCTTGAGTCAATGCGAGCTTTTGCGCCGCCAGGGATGGCGCTATCAAAGCTTGCGGCGCAACCGGGACCAATGAGCGAGCAAGCTGAGCAGGTAGCCCCGCCATCGGATCCCCACCTTCAACAATGGCTACACTGCTGAAAATCCCGCCAGCATTGATCACGAGGTGGTGACCGCCAGCCGTGAGTGTCAGGCTCGTACCCGCATCGATCACCACTTGGCTCGCGGTGACACGGGTGTGCGGCCCAGCCTGAATCACCA
>NZ_JBIWEL010000009.1:0-231602 GCF_044762525.1 Pseudomonas sp. NPDC096950
GGTACATAAAAAAATCGCTGGTTTGACTGCCCCTGCTGGCAAGCGCATGGGCCATGCTGGCGCAATCATCTCTGGCGGCAAAGGCACTGCAGACGAGAAGTTTGCTGCCCTGGAAGACGCAGGCGTTAAAACCGTGCGTTCGCTGGCAGACATCGGCAAGGCTTTGTCCGAGCTGACCGGTTGGGCGATCAAGTAAGCCTCGCGCTTAGCTGACGCTTTACCAAACAAAGGCCACCTTCGGGTGGCCTTTGTCGTTTCCGGGGTGATCGTTCCCACGCTCTGCGTGGGAATGCCGCCCGGGACGCTCCGCGTTCCGCTTTTGAATGTGACGCAGAGCGTCACGGTATGCATTCCCACGCAGAGCATGGGAACGATCTAATACACAAAAACGGCGCCAATCTGTAGGAGCGAGGCTTGCCCGCGAAGGCTTATTTACAGCCGACACCCATTTACATGCAAAAACGCGACACAGAAATGTCGCGTATCGGATAGTTTGCCCTCTAACAGTGCGTTCGTCAGGCAAATTCGTTAGGCTAGCAGCCATTTTTGCGTCCGCAGCCCACAAGGCCGCTACGCGCTAAACGGGTCAGTCCCATACGGATCGACAGCATTTCCCTCACCCATAGGGAAATCCCTCTCTAAATTCCGATTCAGTAGTGTGGTATTTCCTTAATGAAAGTGTTGAAAGGCCAGGACATCCTGGCACTTGGTTTTATGACGTTTGCCCTGTTTGTCGGGGCTGGCAACATCATCTTCCCGCCTATCGTCGGTTTGCAGTCCGGGCCTAATGTCTGGATGGCGGCGCTGGGTTTCCTGATCACGGCAGTCGGTCTGCCAGTGATCACGGTGGTCGCCCTGGCCAAGGTCGGCGGAGCCATGGATGCGTTGAGCAGCCCGATCGGTAAAGTCGCCGGTGGCCTGCTGGCCGCTGCGTGCTACCTGGCGGTCGGCCCGTTGTTCGCCACGCCACGTACCGCCACCGTGTCCTTCGAAGTGGGCCTGGCGCCGTTGACCGGCGAGAGCCCGCTGGCGCTGTTCCTCTACAGCTCGGTGTACTTCCTGCTGGTGTTCTTCATCTCGCTGTATCCGGGCCGACTGCTGGACACCGTAGGACGTTTCCTCGCGCCGCTGAAGATCATCGCCCTGGCCGTACTCGGTATCGCCGCGTTCGCCTTGCCGGCCGGTGATATCGGCGTGGCCACGCCGGAATACGTGGCGGCACCGTTCTCCCAAGGCTTCATCAATGGTTACCTGACCATGGATACCCTGGGCGCACTGGTGTTCGGCATCGTCATCGTTAACGCGATCCGCTCCCGTGGCGTCGAGTCGCCTGCGCTGATCACCCGTTACGCGATCATTGCCGGGATGATTGCCGGCGTGGGTCTGGCGCTGGTGTATGTCAGCCTGTTCCGTCTCGGTTCGGGCAGCCATGAAGTGGCCGCCGGCGCTGCAAACGGCGCGGCGGTCCTGCATGCCTATGTGCAACACACCTTCGGTTCGCTGGGTAGCGGTTTCCTCGCGGTGCTGATCTCCCTGGCATGCCTGGTGACGGCGGTCGGCCTGACCTGTGCCTGCGCCGAATACTTCAGCCGTGTGCTGCCACTGTCCTACAAGACCCTGGTGATCATCCTGGCGGTGTTCTCGCTGTTTGTGTCCAACCTGGGCCTCACCAAGCTGATCGCGTTCTCGATCCCGGTGCTGACCGCGATCTACCCGCCGTGCATCGCCCTGGTCGCCCTGAGCTTCTGCAAGGACTTCTGGCGTGAACAGAGCCGTATTGTCGGCCCGGTGATGCTGGTGTCGTTCATCTTCGGCATGATCGACGCCCTGAAGGGCGCCGGCCTGGCGGACTGGATGCCGACACAGCTGTCGCACCTGCCGTTGAGCGAACAAGGTCTGGCGTGGCTGGTGCCGTCGGTGATGACCCTGGTTGTGGCCGCCGCGTGCGACCGTATGCTGGGCAAGCGCGACGAAGCCCTGGCGTAAACCTGAAGGCCCGCCACAAGCGGGCAGCCGGTTAAACAGAAATGCCCCGTATCAATCGATACGGGGCATTTTTTATGGGGATGAGGCAGTGTCTTTTTCCGCGAGCTAACGTCGAAGACTGCGAGAACTCCATGTGGGAGCGGGCTTGCTCGCGAAAGCGGTGTGTCAGGCGACATTAATGTTGAATGAAAAGCCGCTTTCGCGAGCAAGCCCGCTCCCACAGTTTGCACCTACATCACAAGGACCTGCATGTCGTTCATCCACGCCAACCTGATCCATTTCCTCGCCGCGCTCTGGTTTGTCATCTGCTGGGGTGGTTACACCCGTTATGCGACGTGGAAGGGCCGCGACACCGCGTGCCTGGCCAGCGTGCTGCACCTGTACCGCGAAGACTGGATGCGCCGCATGCTGCTGCGGGACAACCGCATCGCCGACGCCAGTGTGATCGGCAACCTGGAGCGCAACGCCTCGTTCTTCGCCTCCAGCACACTGATTATCCTGGCGGGCATTCTCACGGTGCTCGGCGCGTCCGAACGGGCGGTGTCGTTGTTGGCGGATATTCCGATGGTGCAGCAGGCCTCCCAGGGCATGTCGGAGATCAAGTTGCTGTGCCTGGCGCTGGTGTTTGTCTACGCGTTCTTCACCTTCAGTTGGTGCATGCGCCAGTACAACTTCGCGGCGATCCTGGTCGGCTCGGCACCGATGATCGGTGAGCGACATGTTTCCGAACAGGAGCGCAAAGCCTTCGCGGCACGGGCGGCGCGGGTGATTTCGATGGCGGCCAACCAGTTCAACTTCGGCCTGCGTTCCTACTACTTCGGCATGACCATGCTGGCGTGGTTCGTCAGCCCCTGGTTGTTTATGTCGATGAGCGCTGGAGTGGTGCTGGTGTTGTATCGCCGGGAGTTTCATTCCGACGTTCTCGACGTGATGGTCTATACCCCTACAGAGGCGCCATTGCCCGAAGCCAACAAAGAGGCCGCTTGATGAGTATTCCGTTCTGGTGTGTGTTTATCAGTGCACTGCTGATCTACGTGGCCCGTATGCCCGTGGCCAGGGCCATGAAAGAGCAGGGCGGCTACAACAATCACTTGCCGCGCCAGCAACAGGCGCAACTGACCGGGTTCGGCGCCCGCGCCGTGGCGGCCCATCAGAATTGTTTCGAGGCATTCATATTATTTGCGGTAGGGGTGTTGATGGCGCACACCACGCAAACGGCGGGATGGTTGATCGACTCGCTGGCGATCATCTTTGTGATCACGCGCATCCTCTATTTGTTGTGTTATTGGGGCGATCTTGCCTGGCAGCGCAGCCTGGTGTGGTTCATCGGACTAGTCTGCTCATTATTGCTGATGATTAGTCCGACTTTTAGAACCGTGCTGCTCTAATCCACCAACTAAAAGGCAAAAGAAAACCCGCACTTGGCGGGTTTTCTTTTGTCACGCTAAAAACTGTTTTAGTTTTTAGGCGCTTCTTTTGCTGCCGCTTCGTTCGATTCAGCCTGAGCTTTGGCAGCATCGGCGTTTTCTTTCGCAGCGTCGTTCACTTTATCCTGAGCTTTGCTCATGTCTTGCTGAGCTTGCTCAGCATGTTTGTCAGCTTCTTGAGCTTTGTCCTCGGATTTTTTATCGCAGGCAGCGAGACCGAGGGAAGCGGTCAACATCAAGGCAATAGCTAAAGTCTTACGCATGGGGTGTTTCTCCTTATGGAATATATCTACTGGCCTTTCGAGCACAGCCCTCAGCGATAAGTTCCTCATTTCATACAGATATATAAGTTTTAAACGCGACGGAACTTTTGCCTGATTCATCTGAGGCGTTGGCAGGGTACTAAGAAGGGATTTATCACATGGCCGAAAACCCTGTTTTTGAGCGTGCAACACGATTTCTATCGGCGCTGCGACATTGTCAGGTGCTGGGCTTGCGAGTTCACAGTGCGAGCACGGACGGACTAACGGTCGTCCTGCCTTATAGCCCGCAAATCGTCGGCAACCCGCAAACCGGGGTCATCCACGGCGGCGCCCTGACGTCGCTGATGGACACTGCATGCGGCATGTCCACCCTGTGTGTGTTGCCGGAATTCGAAGTCTGCCCGACCCTCGATTTGCGCATCGACTACATGCACGCCGCCGAACCCCACAAGGACGTCTACGGCTTCGCCCAATGCTACCGGGTGACCACCGACGTTATCTTCGCCCGAGGTTTTGCCTATCAGGACGACCCGGACCAGCCCATCGCCCATGTCGTCGGCACATTCATGCGCATGGGCAAGGGCATCAAGGGCACCAAAGGCTTTGGTGGCGCCATCGCCGGAGGTGCGAAATGACTGACTCCTTCAAGGAACAACTGCAGCAGGCCCATGCGCAAGGGGACTACGCCTCGCTGCTGCACCTGATCCCCTACACCAAGTTGATCGGCGTCGAATGTTCACGGGTCGGTGATGAACGGCTGTTTCGCCTGCCGGCCAACAAGGACAACATTGGTAACCCTTTACTGCCGGCCATTCACGGTGGCGTGATTGCCGGGTTCATGGAACTGTCCGCGGCGTTGCACCTGCTGATTTTCACCGGCTCGCCGGGCGTACCGAAGATCATCGACTTCTCCCTCGATTACCTGCGCGCCGGGCAATTTCGCGATACCTGGGCCCGCTGCCAGGTGTGTCGGCAGGGGCGGCGGGTGGCCAACGTGGCGGTGACGGCCTGGCAAACCACCGAATCCGAGCCGATTGCCACGGCCCGGGGGCATTTCAAAATCGAGGAGCCCTTGAAATCCTGAACTCAGCCCCAAACTCTGATGACAACCCGCCGTCGACCCTGAAGGTCGCGGCCACTGCCATCTGATTGGAGTTTGATGACCATGAGTGTGGAAACTCAAAAGGAAACCCTGGGCTTCCAGACCGAGGTGAAGCAACTGCTGCACCTCATGATCCATTCGCTGTATTCCAACAAGGAAATTTTCCTTCGCGAGTTGATCTCGAACGCCTCTGACGCTGTCGACAAATTACGTTTCGAAGCCCTGTCCAAGCCTGAGTTGCTGGAAGGTGGCGCCGAACTGAAAATCCGTGTGAGCTTCGACAAAGACGCGAAAACTGTCACCCTCGAAGACAACGGTATCGGCATGAGCCGCGAAGACGCGATCACCCATCTGGGGACGATTGCCAAGTCTGGCACCGCTGATTTCATGAAACACCTGTCCGGCGATCAGAAGAAAGATTCGCACCTGATCGGTCAGTTCGGTGTGGGTTTCTACTCCGCATTCATCGTTGCCGACAAAGTTGACGTGTTCAGCCGTCGTGCCGGTGCTGCCGCCAGCGAAGGCGTGCACTGGTCGTCCAAGGGCGAAGGCGATTTTGAAGTTGCCACCGTTGAGAAAGCCGAGCGCGGCACCCGTATCGTCCTGCACCTGAAGTCCGGTGAAGACGAGTTCGCCGATGGCTGGCGTCTGCGCAACATCATCAAGAAATACTCCGATCACATCGCTTTGCCGATCGAGTTGCCGAAAGAAGTGGCAGCTGTTGAAGGCGAAGAGAAGCCAGCCGTTGAGTGGGAAACCGTCAACCGCGCCAGCGCCTTGTGGACCCGTCCTCGCACCGAGATCAAGGACGAGGAATACCAGGAGTTCTACAAACACATCGCCCATGACTTCGAGAACCCGCTGAGCTGGAGCCACAACAAGGTCGAAGGCAAGCTGGAATACAGCTCGCTGCTGTACGTGCCGACCCGTGCTCCGTTCGACCTGTACCAGCGCGAAGCGCCGAAAGGCCTGAAGCTGTACGTGCAGCGCGTGTTCGTAATGGATCAGGCCGAGTCGTTCCTGCCGCTGTACTTGCGCTTCATCAAAGGCGTGGTCGATTCCAACGACCTGTCGCTGAACGTGTCGCGGGAAATCCTGCAGAAAGACCCGATCATCGATTCCATGAAGTCGGCGCTGACCAAGCGCGTGCTGGACATGCTGGAAAAACTGGCGAAGAACGAGCCTGAGCAATACAAAGGCTTCTGGAAAAACTTCGGCCAGGTGATGAAAGAAGGCCCGGCTGAAGATTTCGCCAACAAAGAGAAAATCGCTGGCCTGCTGCGTTTTGCGTCCACTCAGGGCGAAGAAGGCGAGCAGGTTGTGGGTCTGGCTGACTACCTGGCTCGCGCCAAGGAAGGTCAGGACAAGATCTACTACCTGACCGGCGAAACCTACGCCCAAGTCAAAAACAGCCCGCACCTGGAAGTCTTCCGCAAGAAAGGCATCGAAGTGCTGCTGCTGACCGACCGCATCGACGAGTGGCTGATGAGCTACTTAAGCGAATTCGACGGCAAGAGCTTTGTCGACGTGGCGCGCGGTGACCTGGACCTCGGCAACCTGGATTCGGAAGAAGACAAGAAAGCCGCGGAAGAAGTCGCCAAGTCCAAAGAAGGCCTGGTTGAGCGTCTGAAAACCGCACTGGGCGATTCCGTCGCTGAAGTGCGAGTTTCCCATCGCCTGACCGATTCCCCGGCAATCCTCGCGATCGGCGAGCAGGACCTGGGTCTGCAGATGCGTCAGATCCTCGAAGCCAGCGGACAGAAGGTGCCGGATTCGAAGCCAATCTTCGAATTCAACCCGGCTCACCCGCTGATCGAGAAACTCGACAACGAACAGAGCGACGAGCGCTTCGGCGATCTGTCGCACATCCTGTTCGATCAGGCAGCCCTGGCGGCTGGCGACAGCTTGAAAGACCCGGCGGCCTACGTGCGCCGTCTCAACAAGCTGCTGGTTGAACTGTCGGTTTAACTGAGTTGTACAAAAACCCGCTTCGGCGGGTTTTTTTATTCTTGAGTCTTAGGAGTTTGAGATGAGCCAAGTCACTGTGCGTTCTGTGGTCTATCAGGTTGATGGCCAGTCCTATGAAAGCCGCCTGGCCTTCGATGCCGACCACAAAGGCCCGCGCCCGGGTTTGCTGATGGCGCCGAACTGGATGGGTATCAGCGCCGGTGCCGAAGAGATTGCCAAGTCAGTGGCGTCCAAAGGCTATGTGGTGCTGATCGCGGACCTTTACGGCCAGTCGGTGCGCCCGCAGAACGGCGACGAGGCAGGCGCGGCGATGATGCCGTTGAAGAACGATCGTGGTTTGCTGCGCCAGCGCATGCAGGCGGCTTTCGAGCAACTGCAAGGGCAGGGCGACGTCGCGGTCGATACCTTGAAACTGGCGACTTTCGGTTTCTGCTTTGGCGGCTGCTGTGCACTGGAACTGGCCCGCAGCGGCGCGCCGGTGAAAGCGGCGGTATCGTTCCATGGTTCGCTGGATACACCAAACGTCAACGATGCGAAAAACATCAAGGGCTCGGTGCTGGTGCTGCACGGTGCGTCCGATCCATTGGTGCCGAAAGAGCAACTGCCGGCGTTTGAAGAAGAAATGAACGCGGCGGGCGTGGATTGGCAACTGCTGAGCTACGGCGGCGCGGTGCACTCGTTTACCGATCCCCATGCGAATGTGCCGGGCAAGACGATGTATGACGCGAAAACCGCCACTCGGGCGTTTGTGTCGATGCATAACTTGCTGGATGAAGTGTTTAACGACTGATGATTGTTCCCTGACATGGGTGGTGTCAGGGCTGGCCTCTTCGCGAGCAAGCCCGCTCCCACATTTGGAATGCATTCCCCTGTGGGAGCGGGCTTGCTCGCGAAAGCGGTGTATCGGGCACTAAAAATCCTAGGGCAATTCGATCCGCTCACTTTCCCCCGGCACCGTCGGCCAATCCCCGGCCGCCCAGCGTCGACGCGCCTCATCAATGGCCGCCGGATCGCTCGCCACAAAATTCCAGTTGATTCGCCGTGGACCGTCCAGTGGTGCGCCGCCGAACAGCACGGCGTGCACGTCACTCTCGGCAAACAGCGTCATCTCTTCGCCGACCGGCAACACCACCAGCGTATGTGGCTCTACCAACTCGCCATCGAGTTGCACCTCACCGTCCAGCACATACAGTGCCCGTTCTTCATGCTCGGTGGGAATCAGCAATGTCGTCGCGGTTTGCAGGTTGAGTTCGGCATACAACGTAGGAGAAAGCACCGGCACCGGCGATTCCAGACAAAAGCCTGACCCGGCGATCATGCGGATCTTCACGCCGAGGTTATCGCTGACCGGCAACGTGGCCGCCGGGTGATGGCTGTAATGCCCCGGACCTTGCTCGTGTTCCTTGGGCGACGCCAGCCAGATCTGCAAGCCGTGCATTGTGAAGCCACTGTCTTTCAGCGACTCAGGCGTGCGTTCAACGTGGGCGATGGCGCTGCCCGCGGTCATCCAGCTGACATCACCGGTATCCACCACCTGATCGGAACCGAGGCTGTCCTTGTGCTGGATCTGCCCCTGGAACAGGTAGGTGAGGGTCGACAGACCGATGTGCGGATGTTGTCGGATGTTCATGCCTTTGCCCGCCGGATAACGGGTTTCGAGCATGTGGTCGAAAAACACGAAAGGCCCGACGCTGCGGCATTTGGCTGACGGCAACGGGCGAAGAATCGGCTGGCCTTCGACATCTTCGGCGCGGGGGCGGATCACGAGGGGCGTGTTCATGCTGCATTCCAGGCTGGGCGGGTAATGCGTGGAGCATAACCCGCCGCTGGCATCGTCGTAATTACTGGCTGTCGAAGCCCTGTGGGGCGTGGGTTTCGATGGTGACGTCGGTGGTGGTCATCAGTTTATGAATCGGGCAACGGTCGGCGACGCGCAACAATTCCTCGCGCTGGGCGTCGGTGAGCACGCCCTTGAGCGTGAGGGTCACGTGCAGGCCATATTTGCCTTTCTGCTCCTCGCTGTTGTCGCGTTTGACCTCGACACCGACGCCGGTCAGCGGGATGTCTTTCTTCTTGGCGTACATTTTCAGCGTCAGCGCTTTACAGGCACCAAGGGCGGCGTCGAAGTAATCGTGGGGCTCCGGCGCCGAGCCTTCGCCGCCGGCGGACTTCGGTACATCGGCAAACAGTTCGTGGTCATCGATCTGGACAGTGTGACGAAAGCCTTCACTGGAAACGGTATTGACGGTAACAGTCATGGGAAACCTCTTCGGCAGTAGGAAAAGTCATTCGAGCAAAAACGGACCCTGAAGGTATAGAGCATTCGTGCTGTGCTGCGTTCCACTTTCTTGCCGGGAACCGCTCTACATAACTGGGCGCTGAATCGTTCCTGCCCGACGATCGAAGTAGCAAGGCGTTTTGATATCACGTTTTGGTCTTACGCAAATTGTCTCGGGGCCGATACCTTCTAAAGCAACCCGCTGCAGGGATATGCAGTGCATTTTTGGAAGGAACCAAGCAATGAGCATCCGCAGTCTCAATATTGCGCCGCGCGCGAGCCTGGGTTTTGGCCTGTTGGCGTTGATGGTGTTTGGCTTGGGGGCGTTCGCCCTCGCGCAAATGTCGAACATGCGCGCCCAGTCGGATCAGGTCGATAACAACTGGCTGCCCAGCGTGATGGCGGTCGGGGAGATGAGTCAGGACATGCTGCGGCTGCGGGCCCTGACCATGCGCCTGTTGATCAACCGCGACCCGGCGGCGCTGGCGCAGAACGTCGGCAAACTCAATGAACTCAAAGGCGTGCTCGGCGATGCGCAACAGCGCTATAACGCGTTGATCGTGCTGCCCGAGGAGCGTTCGTTGTTTGATCGGTTCAAGGCGTCGGAGCAAAAGTACCTGCAATTTCAGGGGCAGGTGATGACTCTGTCGGCTCAAGGCCGGATCGAAGACGCGGCGGTTATCGTCAACGGCGAGATGAGCCCGTTGGCCGATGAAATCGCCGTCACCCTCAAATCCCTAGTGGAATTGAACAAGCACAATGCCAACCTGGCCACCGAGGCGGCGCGGCTGGTGTTCAGCAACTCGCGGGTCTGGGTTGGGGTGATGGTCACACTGGCGGCGTTGATGACCATCGGCCTGGCCTTGCTGCTGACTCGCAGCATTGTGTTGCCCTTGTCCCAGTCGTTGCGGGTGGCCGAGGTGGTGGCGGGCGGCGATCTGACCGGCGACATCAGCATCAGCGGCAAGGACGAACCGGCACGGCTGCTACACGCGCTCAAGAGCATGCAGCAAAGTCTGCGGGACACCATTCGGCGAATCTCCGACTCGTCCAGCCAATTGGCTTCGGCCTCGGAAGAACTCAGTTGCGTCACGGAAGACGCAACCCGTGGCTTGCATCAGCAGAGCCTGGAAATCGAGCAGGCCGCTACAGCGGTGAATCAAATGACCGCAGCGGTGGAAGAAGTGGCGAGCAATGCGGTGGCCACTTCCGAAGCGTCTCGGGAATCTGACCGGATCGCCCAGCATGGCCGCGCGCAAGTGCAGCAGACCGTGCTGTCCATCGAATCCCTGGCGGACGATGTGACGGCCAATGCCGGTCAGGTTGAGGATTTGGCACAGAAGGTCTACGGCATCAGCAAAGTGCTGGATGTGATTCGCTCGATTGCCGAGCAGACCAATCTCCTGGCCCTGAACGCGGCAATCGAAGCGGCGCGTGCCGGCGATGCCGGGCGCGGTTTTGCTGTCGTCGCGGATGAGGTGCGAGCGCTGGCCCATCGAACTCAGCAGTCGACCCAGGAAATCGAGCAGATGATCAGCGGCATCCAGCAAGGCACCGATTCCGCCGTCAGCTCGATGCAGCAGAGCAATAGCCGGGCGCGTTCGACCTTGGAAGTGGCGAAAGCCGCGGGCATTGCGCTGGAGGAGATTGCCTCGGCCTTCACCTTGATCAACGAGCGCAACATCGTGATCGCCAGTGCCTCGGAGGAGCAGGCGGCGGTGGCGCGGGAGGTGGATCGCAATTTGATGAACATCCGTGACCTGGCGTTGCAGACCTCGGCGGGGGCAAATCAGACCAGTGCGGCGAGCCAGGAGTTGTCGCGGTTGGCGGTAGATTTGAACAGTATGGTGGCGCGGTTTTCGGTCTAGTTCGTCAGTAGAGAACAACACTGACCCCTGTGGGAGCGGGCTTGCTCGCGAAAGCAGTGTGTCAGTCAACATCAATATCGCCTGACACACCGCTTTCGCGAGCAAGCCCGCTCCCACAAGGTTCTGCGTCTTTTTCCAAGGCAAAAAAAAGCCCCGCAATCGCGGGGCTTCTTGTATCGAACCGGATCAGCTGCCTTTGACAGCCTTGCCGTTGACCGTACCGTCCAGGAGCATGATGTTGTACTCCTTGCCGTCGGTTTCAACCTGTTGCAGGCGGACCAGCAGGTAATCCCAGTCCTTGGCGAACCACATCACGGTGATGCGCTTGCTTTGTGTCGGGTCGCGCACACGCTCGACCTTGATCGCATCGATCTGGCCAGCCTTGGTGTCGACTTTTTCCGAGCCCAGCACGCGGAAGTCATAGGTATCGACTTCGCCGTCATCGACGACCTGGTAGCTCATGCTCTTCTTGCCAGCGGCCACATCGTGTTGCAGGGCCAACTGATAAGTGGATTTGTCGACCATGCCACGATTGAGCGGGATCTTGACCGCGTCACCACGATCGGTGCCGGTGACCATTTTGGTGGTCCAGTCGAAGTCCAGGTCAGCCTTCTTGGCTTTACCCAGGCCACCACGTTCGAAGTGATAGGACTGAGGCAGCAAAGTGTCTTTGTCCAGGGTCAGGGTGCTTTGTTCGGACAGGCTGGCGATCATCATCGACGCCTTGAAACTGAGTGTCCAAACGCCATTGGCGCCCTTGGTCAGGCTGCGCTCGGCGGTGCCGCTCATGGGCAACTGCTTCCAGTCGGCGGTGTAGCTGGCGGAGAAAGGTTGAAGGTCTGCGGCCTGCGCGAAGGGCAGGGCGAGCAGAGCGCAAGCGAAGAGCAAGGCGCGACGCATAAAATCTCCTAGGTTCGAATCAAGTGGCCGCTGGCCGCGAGTAACGTGTCATCCAGTAAAGCACCTTGTTCGCCGAGTGATAAACGACCTTCGGCAAACCAGCGTACGGCCATCGGGTAGATCAGGTGTTCCTGAACGTGGACCCGCTGCGCCAGACTCTGCGGCGAATCGTGCAACTCTACCGGTATTACTGCCTGTACGACCAGTGGTCCGCCATCGAGTTCCTCGGTGACGAAGTGCACGGAGCAGCCGTGCTCGTTGTCGCCGGCCTCCAACGCGCGCTGATGAGTGTGTAACCCTTTGTATTTGGGCAGCAGCGAGGGATGGATATTGAGCAGGCGACCCTGGTAGTGGCGCACGAAACCAGCGCTGAGAATGCGCATGAAACCGGCGAGTACCACGAGTTTGGGGTTGAAGGCGTCGATCAGTTCGATCAGCGCGGCATCGAAGGCTTCGCGGCCTTCGAAAGCCTTGTGATCCAGGGAGCGGGTGTCGATACCCGCGTCCCTGGCGCGTTGCAGGCCGTAGGCGTCGGCGCGGTTGGAAATCACCGCAGCGATGCGGACCGGGCTGTCGCCGGTCCGCGTGCTGTCGATCAAGGCCTGCAAGTTACTGCCGGTGCCGGAGAGCAGCACCACGACATCACAGGTGGCGGACATTAGTGCGCCTTAAGGTTCTTCAGTTCGACCTGGGCCGCGCCTTCGGCAGCGGTGGAGATCTGGCCGATGACCCAAGGCTGTTCGCCGGCTTCACGCAGGACGTTCAGGGCGGTTTCAACGTGCTCTTGAGCCACGCAGATCACCATGCCGACGCCGCAGTTCAGCACGCGGTGCATTTCGTTTTCGTCGACGTTGCCTTTCTCTTGCAGCCAGTCGAACACCGCCGGGCGGGTCCAGCTCGCAACGTCAACCACGGCTTGTGCGCCTTTTGGCAGAACGCGCGGGATGTTGTCCAGCAGGCCACCACCGGTGATGTGGGCCATGGCTTTGACCGCGCCGGTTTCCTTGATCAGCTTGAGCAGCGGCTTCACGTAGATACGGGTCGGGGCCATCAGCAGGTCGGTCAGCGGTTTGCCGTCGAGCTGGATGTTTTCGATGTCGGCACCGGACACTTCGATGATCTTGCGGATCAGCGAGTAGCCGTTGGAGTGCGGGCCGGAAGACGGCAGGGCGAGCAGGGCGTCACCGGCAGCGACTTTGGAGCCGTCGATGATGTCGGCTTTTTCCACGACGCCGACGCAGAAGCCGGCCAGGTCGTAGTCTTCGCCTTCGTACATGCCAGGCATTTCAGCGGTTTCGCCGCCGACCAGGGAGCAGCCGGACAGTTCGCAGCCGGCGCCGATGCCGGTCACGACCTGGGTCGCGGTTTCGACGTTGAGTTTGCCGGTGGCATAGTAGTCGAGGAAGAACAGCGGCTCTGCGCCGCACACCACCAGGTCGTTGACGCACATGGCGACCAGGTCGATGCCGATGCTGTCGTGCTTGTTCAGGTTCAGCGCCAGGCGCAGCTTGGTGCCGACGCCGTCAGTACCGGAAACCAGCACTGGCTGCTTGTAGCCGGCCGGGATTTCGCAGAGGGCGCCAAAACCGCCCAGGCCGCCCATGACTTCCGGGCGCGCAGTGCGCTTGGCGACGCTCTTGATGCGTTCGACCAATGCTTCACCGGCGTCGATGTCTACACCGGCGTCCTTGTAGCTCAGGGAGGGTTGCTTGCTCATGATCCAGGCCTTTAGGGGGGATTCAGGGGTAACGACCGAGTCCATTAGGGCCGCCGAAACAGCGTAGGCGAAAGCCTTGCGCGCTATTCCGACACTGCCCGGCTGTTGCCGGTCTGCGAAGGCGCGCGATTTTATCAGGCTTGAGAGGCAGCGGCCATCCTCGCGCCGACGGCAGGGGCATATCGGCCGAAAAAAACCGTAATTGCCCGTGTTGGTGGCGTCCCTCATGCCTGTATAAGGTATCGCCATTAACCGTCTATCGTTATGACAGTGCCAAAAACTTATCGGGGCCGGGTGAATGTTTTGCCCAGGGCGATGGTCACAGCCTTGCTCAATGCGTTCACGCGGCCAGTTCCAGCCGCTCTTGTCGTCAGGAATCTTCCATGCGTTTTTTCTCCAAATATTTAGCAGTGGGTTGTTTGTCGCTTTTCAGCCTGGCGAGTCATGCCGAAACCGTGAAAGGCCTTTATCAGGTCCGTCAGCCTGTCAGCAGTCAGAGCCCCGAGGTACGCGATCAAGCGACTCAGGAGGCACTGGATACGCTGGTGTTGCGCCTGACCGGCGACCCCAAGGCTGCGCAAAACCCGGGGTTGGCGGCGATCCGCAAGGACCCGCAGCAAATCATCAGTCAGTACGGCTTTGAAGCCGGGCCGCCGGAAGTGCTGAAGGTCGATTTCGACCCGGCCACCACCGAGCAGGCGTTGCGTCGTGCCGGGTTGTCGTTGTGGGGCGCGAATCGGCCGTCGATTCTGGGCTGGTGGCTGAACGACTCCGCCGAGGGTTCGAGCCTGGTAGGCGATGGTCAGGCCACCGCTGCGCCACTGCGTCGTGCGGCACAACATCGTGGTTTGCCCTTGCGCTTGCCGCTGGCAGACTTGAGCGAACAACTGGTCGCGACGGCGCCGACTCTTGAAGGCTCGGATGCGGCGCCATTGCGCGGCGCATCGGAACGTTACAACGCCGACGCCTTGCTCGCGGTGCATGCCCGCGAAGAGGGCGGCCAGTGGCAGGCCAAGTGGCATTTGTGGCTCGGCGACCAGAAGGAAGCGGGCACCGTGCAGGGCGCGGATCAGGCGGCGGTGGCCGATGCAGTGATGTTGGCGGTGGCTGAGCGTATGGCGCCGCGCTTTGTCGTCAAGGCGGGGGCTTCGAGCGAACAATTGCTTGAAGTGCAGGGCATGAACCTGGAACGCTACGCGGCGTTGGGGCGCTTGCTGGATCCGTTTGGCGGACGTCTGGTCAGCGTCGATGGCGATCGTATTGTTTATCGGGTCAATGGCAGCGCCGAGCAACTGCGCTCGCAGCTGTCGTTGGCGAAGTTGCAGGAGGTTCCGGCCGGTGAAGCGCCGGCGCCTGTCGCACCGGTTCAGCCGGCCGAGGGTTCGGCGCCGGTTGTAGCGCCCGCTCCGGCACCCGTGCCGCAGTTGCGATTCCGTTGGTAAGGTTTTCTTTCTTTATATAGAAGCATAGGGAGTTGTACATGGCCGATACGCGGCGTTGGTTCTGGTTGGGCGGGGTGCTCCTGCTCTGCGCGTTTGTCTGGCTGTTGCATCCGATCCTGACGCCATTTCTGGTGGCGCTGCTGTTGGCCTATCTGTTCGATCCGTTGGTGGATCGCCTGGAGAAGGCCGGTCTGTCCCGAACCTGGGGCGTGGTGGCGGTGTTTGCGCTGTTTACCCTGATCTTCACGACTTTGCTGTTGGTGCTGGTGCCGTTGCTCGCCAAGCAGCTGTTTCGCCTGTACGAACTGGCGCCGCAAATGCTCGACTGGTTACAGCACACGGCGCTGCCGTGGGCGCAGTCGAAATTCGGGCTGTCGGATAATTTCTGGAAGTTCGACAAGCTCAAGGCGGCGATCAGCGAACACATGGGCCAGACCACCGACATCGTCGGCGTGGTGCTGAGCCAGGCGACGGCTTCCGGGCTGGCGTTGATCGGCTGGCTGGCCAATCTGGTGCTGATCCCGGTGGTGAGTTTCTACCTGCTGCGGGACTGGGACCTGATGATGGCCAAGATCCGCAGCCTGCTGCCCCGTGATCGTGAAGAGCGCGTGGTGTCGCTGGCCGGTGAATGCCATGAAGTGCTCGGTGCGTTTGTGCGCGGGCAATTGCTGGTGATGCTGGCGCTGGGCGTGATCTATGCGGCGGGCCTGATGCTGGTCGGGTTGGAGCTGGGGCTGTTGATCGGTCTGATTGCGGGCCTGGCGGCGATTGTGCCGTACATGGGGTTTGTCATCGGGATTGGCGCGGCGTTGATCGCCGGTCTGTTCCAGTTCCATGGCGACCTGTATCCGATGCTCGGGATCGTTGCGGTGTTCATGGTCGGGCAGGCGCTGGAAGGCATGGTGCTCACGCCATTACTGGTCGGCGACCGGATTGGCCTGCATCCGGTGGCGGTGATTTTCGCGATCCTGGCCGGTGGCGAGCTGTTCGGGTTTACCGGTGTGCTGCTGGCGTTGCCGGTAGCGGCGGTGATCATGGTGCTGGTGCGCCATCTACATGATTTGTATAAAGATTCAGATGTGTACAGTGGTGCCGACGAGCCCGAGTTGTAACGCGACCTGATCGCTCCTCGCGGGCGGCCCGGTTTATCGCCGGGCTGCCTCGCTTCCTTCCGGTGGCTGTCACATGCGCCGCCAAAGAATCTGTCACAAAACCAGCGCGTTAACGCAAACCTTTGATTTTGCTTGTGGTCTGCCGCATTGTGCGGGCTGCCTCACGGGTATAAACTTCGCAAACTTTACACAGAGGCCACTAACGGTTCCTTTGGAACTGTTCAGTCAGCATGAAACCGATTCAGCTGCCCCTAGGTGTGCGTCTGCGTGATGACGCTACCTTTATCAATTACTACCCAGGCGCCAATGCCGCTGCACTCGGCTATGTCGAGCGGCTATGCGAAGCCGACGCCGGCTGGACCGAAAGCCTGATTTATCTCTGGGGCAAGGACGGGGTAGGGCGCACGCATTTGTTGCAGGCTGCTTGCCTGCGGTTCGAACAGATGGGCGAACCGGCGGTGTACTTGCCGTTGGCCGAGTTGCTGGATCGCGGCATCGAAATCCTCGACAACCTCGAACAATACGAACTGGTCTGCCTCGATGACTTGCAGGCCGTCGCCGGGCGGGCGGATTGGGAAGAG
This sequence comes from Pseudomonas sp. NPDC096950, assembly GCF_044762525.1. NCBI lineage: Bacteria > Pseudomonadati > Pseudomonadota > Gammaproteobacteria > Pseudomonadales > Pseudomonadaceae > Pseudomonas > Pseudomonas sp. NPDC096950. The sequence continues at coordinate 16,645 of NZ_JBIWEL010000009.1, forward strand.
GCGCTGTTTCACCTGTTCAACCGTCTGCGTGACAGCGGTCGGCGCCTGTTGATTGCCGCTTCGACCTCGCCACGTGAACTGCCGGTGAAGCTGGCGGACCTCAAATCACGCCTGACCCTGGCGCTGATCTTCCAGATGCGCCCACTCTCCGATGAAGATAAATTGCGCGCCCTGCAACTGCGAGCATCACGTCGCGGTTTGCACCTGACGGACGAAGTCGGGCATTTTATTTTGACCCGTGGCACCCGCAGCATGAGCGCGCTGTTCGAGCTGCTTGAGCGTCTTGATCAGGCTTCGCTTCAGGCTCAACGCAAGCTGACAATCCCGTTTTTGAAAGAGACTTTAGGCTGGTAAACCAAGGGCTTTAGCGGCTTTTGGCATATTCCAGGCGCCAGAAAATCCGCTTTCCCACAAGGCTGCAGGCTGCGTAAACGTTCGAAATGGGTTTAAGCGCTTAGATGTAAACGAGAAACCGGGAAGTCACATTAAGTTCGATTGAATTTGCAAATGAGGTTGATAGCGGGCATAGTCTCGGCTTCTTTACAACTATCAGCCACGGTCGTGCCCATGCTAAATCGCTTCGCACCCCTCGTGCCTCTCGCACTCGTCACCCTGTTGTTCGGTTGCGCTGCTCACTCTCCAGTGTCCCAGCAAGAGCAACAACAGCAGGTTAAAAACTCTGTTACAGCCCAATCTTCCGTCCTGTATCAGGACACTCTTTTCCAGGAAGAGACGGCCACCGAAAAAGAACTGGCAAGCTTCGCCGATGGCAAGTCTTACCAGCTTCCGGTTCTGGCTGACAGCATCCTCGAACGCGGCATGTCCCTGATCGGTACCCGTTACCGTTTCGGCGGTACCTCTGAAGCCGGTTTCGACTGCAGCGGTTTCATCGGCTACCTGTTCCGCGAAGAGGCCGGCATGAACCTGCCGCGCTCCACTCGTGAAATGATCAACGTGGATGCGCCACTGGTCTCGCGCAACAACCTCAAGCCGGGTGATCTGCTGTTCTTCGCCACCAATGGTCGTCGCGGTCGTGTCAGTCACGCCGGGATCTACCTCGGTGATGACCAGTTCATCCACTCCAGCAGCCGCAAAAGCGGTGGCGTGCGAGTCGATAGCTTGGGCGACAGCTACTGGAGCAAGACCTTCATCGAAGCCAAGCGCGCACTCGCGATGGCCCCGACTGTGGTCACCGCTCGCAAGTAAGCACACTTTATGTAAGGCGAACTTAAAGTCTTACTTTGAAGTTTGGCGCATAGGCGCTAGAATCCTGATCTATTATTGATGGCAAACCGCCTGTGCTCTGCGCAGGCGGTTTTCTTTTCTGTCTTCCCGGCAGAAAAAAGCCGCAGCCAGATCAGGATGTTCTGCTTATGACGATGTCGGCCCGCCTCACCCTGATGCTCTTCGCAGCGCTGCTCAGCGCCTGTGCCAGCCGCACGCCACCGCCACCTGCGCCGGTGGTTCGAGCGCCGATTGTTTTTGGCCCTGCCCAAGCATTCTCCCCTGAAGCGGAAGACGTGTTGTTTCGCGCCCTCGGCCTGGTAGGCACGCCGTATCGCTGGGGCGGCAACACGCCGGATTCCGGATTCGATTGCAGCGGCCTGATCGGTTATGTCTACCGTGACGTCGCCGGCATTTCCCTGCCGCGCACCACCCGCGAAATGATCAGCATGCAAGCAGCCAATGTCGGCAAGGAAGGCCTGCAAACCGGCGACCTGATTTTCTTCGCCACCAATGGCGGTTCCCAGGTCAGCCACGCCGGCATCTACGTCGGCGAAGGCCGCTTCGTCCACGCCCCGGCCACTGGTGGCACGGTGAAGCTCGACAGCCTGTCCAAAGCCTATTGGCAGAAAGCCTATCTCAGCGCCAAACGCGTTTTGCAACCTGAGCACCTGGCGCGTAATCAGTAGGTTTTCTGCGCAGAGGCTGTGATGACCAATCGCACGCTCAATCTCGACGACTCCCTGTATCAATACCTGCTCGACGTTTCCCTCAGGGAAACGCCGCTGCTCAAGCGTTTGCGTGACGAAACCCAGACGCTGCCGATGGCCCGCTGGCAAGTGGCGCCGGAGCAGGGGCAGTTCCTCGCCTTACTGGTCAAGCTCACCGGCGCCCGGCGTTTGCTTGAAGTCGGCACCTTCACCGGTTACAGCGCCTTGTGCATGGCGGCAGCATTGCCGGAAAACGGCGCGTTGATCTGTTGCGATATCCCCGGCGACTACAACGCCATCGCCCTACGTTACTGGCAGGAAGCGGGCCTCGGCGAACGCATCGACCTGCGCCTGGCGCCAGCGCTGGAAACCCTGGCCCAACTGGAGCAACCGGGGGCGTTTGATCTGATCTTTATCGATGCCGACAAGGCCAACTATCCGAGTTATCTGGAGCACGCCCTGCGCTTGCTGCGGGTGGGTGGCCTGGCGATATTCGATAACACCTTGTGGAGCGGGCGGGTGCTGGAGAGCAATCCCGAGAGTGCGGACACGCGGGCGATTCAGATGCTCAATCGGGCGTTGAAGGAGGATGTGCGGGTGGATTTGTCGCTGTTGCCGATTGGCGATGGATTGACGCTTTGCCGTAAACGCTGACGCTTATAAATGTGGGAGCGGGCTTGCTCGCGAAAGCGGTGTGTCAGTCGACATTATTGTTGAATGACACACCCTCTTCGCGAGCAAGTCGAATCGTCGCACCGCCGCTCCCACATTGGGTTTTGGTGTTGGCAGGAAGCGTTTTATTTGGCCGCAGAAACCCGCCAAACCTTGTTCCCCACGTCATCCGCCACCAACAAGTCTCCTTGCTGATCAATCACCACACCCACCGGCCGACCCAGGGCGTTTTCATCTTTATCCAGGAACCCGGTCAGCACATCCACCGGTTGCCCGGTCGGTTTGCCCGCCGTGAACGGCACGAAAATCACTTTATAGCCGCTGTGGGGTTTGCGGTTCCAAGAGCCGTGTTGGCCGACGAAGGCGCCGTTGGTAAACGGTGTCGGCAGTTTGCTGCCCTCGGCAAAGGTGAAGCCCAGCGAAGCGGTGTGCGGGCCGACCGCATAATCCGGGGCGATGGCTTTCGCAACCAGGTCGGGGTTTTGCGGCTCGACACGGACATCGACGTGTTGCCCGTAATAGCTGAACGGCCAGCCGTAGAACGCGCCATCCTTCACGGAGGTGATGTAATCCGGCACCAGGTCGCTGCCGATTTCATCCCGCTCGTTGACCGACGTCCACAACGCGCCGCTGCTTGGTTCCCAGCCCATGCCGTTGGGGTTACGCAAGCCTGAGGCGAAGATCCGATGATTGCCGGTGGCGCGGTCCACTTCCCAGATCGCCGCGCGACCTTCTTCCTTGTCCAGGCCGTTTTCGCCGACGTTGCTGTTGGAACCCACCGTCACGTATAGCTTGCTGCCGTCCTTGCTGGCGATGACGTTTTTGGTCCAGTGGTGATTGAGCGTGCCGCCCGGCAGATCGATCACCTTCATAGGCTCAGACTTGATCGCGGTGTCGCCGGTTTCATAGTGGAAACGCAGCAGGCGATCGGTGTCGGCGACGTACAGGTCGTTGCCGACCAGGGTCATGCCGAAAGGCGAGTTGAGGTTTTCCAGGAACACCGTGCGAGTTTCAGCCACGCCATCGTGGTCCTTGTCCCGCAGCAGCGTAATACGATTCGGGCTCGGTACGCCGGCACCGGCGCGGCCCATGACTTTCTTCATCACCCAGCCGCGAATGCCTTTGCCGTCATCGGGCTTGGGCGGCGCGTTGGTTTCCGCCACCAGCACGTCGCCGTTGGGCAGGACGTAGAGCCAGCGCGGGTGATCGAGGTTTTCGGCAAATGCCGCCACCTGGGTTCCCGCCGCCGCGGTAGGTTTTGCACCGGCCGGCCAGCCGATCGCCGGGGCGATGTTCACCGTCGGGATCAGGGTTTTGTTCGGTTCTGGCAGTTTAGGCGATGGGCCGGTGCCGTCCGTGACTTGCAGGCTGGAGGTCTCGCCGCAGGCGACAAGCCCTCCGGCGAGCGCGATAACGAGAACGAGCTGGGGCTTGCGCATGCTGATCTTCCCTATGAATGCACTGATTTAATCTAGAGAAGTAAACAGCCGCGATGGTTCAACCCGTCAGCCACGAGCCTCTTTGAACAGCACCGCGATGCCCGGATGATACTGCCCGGCTTCGTTGCGCAACTTGCGGTAGGCGTAGGGGAAATACCAGGCCACGGCGCAGGTGTGTTCCTTCTGCAAGTCGTCGACCATGTCCTGGAGTTCTTCCGGGGTCGCACTTTGCTGGGCCTTTTGCGGAGCGACGAACAGGCAGCCGAGTTTCAGGTCGCTGGCGTAGCTGATGCGCCTGGCGTCACTGGTGATATCGGCCAGGGCTTGTGTCAGATTCAGGCTGTTGACCTTGGGCCAGCGCTGGGTGGCCTGAAGGAATGCGCGCTCTTCGCTGGTGGCGATAAACAGATCGGCGCGGGCATTGCGTTCGCCTTCCTCGGTCTGTTTGCGGGTCGGCGTCTGTTGCAACGTGACCATTTCTGCCATCCAGGCGGCGGCCGAGAGCAGGCTGAGGTTGGCCTTTTCGTCGAACCAGTAGGGCGTGTCGTTATCGCCGCGCACGGCGTTGTAGCGGTCGATACAGTCAAACCAGCGTTCCAGCAGCGGGCGCAGGAATTCCAGCTTCGGATTGCTGATGATCATGCCTTGCATGTGGCTCACCCTTGTTATTGTGTTGTGAGATTGTGGCTCTTTGATATCACTGCTCGAAGTGTGGCACAAGAATGACGTCAGGTAATTGATCGACGGCAGTTTTTCGCCGAGCGGCGTCCCGGCTTTAATTGACGCTCCCCCCCCAACCCTCTAACCTTCGCGGCTTGTTTCAGGTGCTCTGTGGCCTTGGTCGACAGAGTGAAACAGGGAAGCCGGTGAGTCCTCTCTTCATATGAAGACGATCACGATCCCGGCGCTGCCCCCGCAACGGTAAATGAGTCAAAGGCTGCGCCTTGAGCCACTGTGTCGATCATCGACATGGGAAGGCGCGCAGTCCGGTGCAAACCACTCATGAGCCCGGAGACCGGCCTGATCCATCCAGCGGCATCACGGTGGGCGATGCCAAGCTTTTTGCCGTCTATTCTTGTGCCTGCCCGCCGTTATCCAGCCTCAACGGAGAGCTCCCCATGACTGATACCCCCGATCGTGACGAACGCCACCTGGCGCGCATGCAGCGCAAAAAAGCCGTGATTGACGAACGCATCGCCAACTCGCCGAATGAATGCGGCCTGCTGCTGGTGCTGACCGGCAACGGCAAAGGCAAAAGCAGCTCGGCTTTCGGCATGCTCGCCCGCTCCATGGGCCACGGCATGCAGTGCGGTGTGGTGCAGTTCATCAAGGGCCGCAACAGCACCGGTGAGGAATTGTTCTTCCGGCGCTTCCCGGAGCAAGTGCGCTTTCACGTGATGGGCGAGGGCTTCACCTGGGAAACCCAGGACCGTCAGCGCGACATCGCCGCCGCCGAAGCCGCTTGGGAAGTATCCCGCGAACTGCTGCGCGATCCGTCGATTGGCCTGGTGGTGCTGGATGAACTGAACATCGCCCTCAAGCACGGTTACCTCGATCTCGATCAAGTGCTCAGCGATTTGCAGGCCCGTCCGCCGATGCAACATGTCGTCGTCACCGGTCGCGGCGCCAAGCCGGAAATGATCGAACTGGCCGACACCGTCACCGAAATGGGCGTGATCAAGCACGCGTTCCAGGCCGGGATCAAAGCGCAAAAAGGCGTCGAGCTGTGAATACTATTTTATGAAAAGCATACGTCAATGCCCGGCGGTACTGATTGCCGCGCCGGCCTCCGGTCAGGGCAAGACCACCGTGACCGCCGCGCTGGCCCGGTTGCATCGCAATCAGGGGCGCAAGGTGCGCGTGTTCAAATGCGGCCCGGACTTCCTCGACCCGATGATTCTCGAGCGCGCCAGCGGCGCACCGGTCTATCAATTGGACATGTGGATGGTCGGCGAGCAGGAAAGTCGTCGACTGTTGTGGGAAGCCGCTGGCGAAGCGGATTTGATTCTGATCGAAGGCGTCATGGGCCTGTTCGACGGCACGCCGTCCAGCGCTGACCTGGCGCGGCACTTCGGTGTGCCGGTGCTCGGCGTGATTGACGGCACCGCCATGGCCCAGACCTTTGGTGCGTTGGCATTGGGGCTCGCGAAATATCAGCCGGACTTGCCGTTCGCCGGCGTTCTGGCCAACCGCGTCGGCACCTTGCGCCACGCGCAATTGCTTGAAGGCAGTTTGACCGAAGGCTTGCGCTGGTACGGCGCATTGTCCCGGGAGACCGGGATCGAACTGCCGAGCCGTCACCTCGGTCTGGTCCAGGCCAGCGAGTTGAACGACCTCGACCTGCGCCTCGATGCGGCAGCCGATGCGTTGGCCAGCAGCTGCGAGGTAGCGCTGCCACCGGCCGTGGAATTCGCCGCCCCGGATGTGCTCGAAGCCGAGCCATTATTGGCGGGCGTACGCATCGCCGTGGCCCGCGATGAAGCCTTCGCCTTCACCTACGGCGCGAGTCTGGATTTGCTGCGGGCGATGGGCGCTGAACTGGCGTTTTTCTCGCCGATCCGCGATACCGAATTGCCGGCGGCTGACAGCCTGTATCTGCCGGGCGGTTACCCCGAACTGCACCACGTGGTGTTGTCGCAAAACACCTCCATGCTGACCGCGATTCGCGCGCATCACGCCGCAGGTAAACCGTTGCTGGCCGAATGTGGCGGCATGCTTTATCTGCTCGATTCGTTGACGGATGTCGAAGGCACTCGCGCTGAATTGGTCGGTTTGCTGGCCGGCGATGCGGTGATGCAAAAGCGTCTGGCGGCGTTGGCGTTGCAGGCGGTCGAGTTGCCGGAAGGCTTGTTGCGTGGGCACACCTATCACCACTCGTTGACCAGCACCGAACTTGAGCCGATTGCCCGGGGCCTGAGCCCGAACGGCGGGCGCGGGGCGGAGGCGGTTTATCGTGAGGGGCGGATGACGGCTTCTTATGTGCACTTTTATTTTCCGTCCAATCCGTCGGCGATTGCCGCACTGTTTGCGCCTGATCTTGAGGCCGCTTTCGCGAGCAAGCCCGCTCCCACAGTTGAAGCTGTACTACCTGAGGAAATGCGATCCACTGTGGGAGCGGGCTTGCTCGCGAAGAGGCCATGACCGACAACGCATTCAGTCAGGCCGAGCGCGAAGCGGTGTATAGAGCCATCGCCGAACGCCGCGACATGCGCCACTTCAGCGGCGGCACTGTCGAGCCCGAACTGCTGCGTCGCCTGCTCGAAGCCGCCCACCAGGCCCCCAGCGTCGGCCTGATGCAACCGTGGCGCTTCATCCGCATCAGCGATAAAGCCCTGCGCAACCAGATCCAGCAACTGGTGGAAGAAGAACGCATCCGCACCGCCGAAGCCCTCGGCGAGCGCACCGACGAGTTCATGAAACTCAAAGTCGAAGGCATCAACGACTGCGCCGAAGTGCTGGTCGCCGCGCTGATGGACGATCGCGAACGCCACATCTTCGGCCGCCGCACCTTGCCGGAAATGGACATGGCGTCGCTGTCCTGCGCGATCCAGAACCTGTGGCTGGCCGCCCGCGCCGAAGGATTGGGGATGGGCTGGGTGTCGCTGTTCGAGCCGCAAGCCCTGGCGGACCTGCTGGGTTTGCCCGTCGGCGCCAAGCCGCTGGCCGTTCTTTGCCTGGGCCCGGTCAAGGAATTCTATCCGGCGCCGATGCTGGTACTCGAAGGCTGGGCGCAGGCGCGTCCGCTCAGTGAACTGTTGTATGAAAATTATTGGGGAGTGAGTCAATGAGTGTGGCGTTGTTGAGTGTCGCCGCGGTTGCGCTGGATGCGCTGCTGGGTGAACCCAAACGCTGGCATCCGCTGGTGGCGTTCGGCCGTTTTGCCGATCGCATCGAGCAACGTTTCAACTCCGGTGGCCGTGGCTGGCGCAGCCATGGCGTCACCGCGTGGGTGATCGCGGTGGTGCCGCTGACCTTACTGGCCACCGCATTGTCCTGGGCGCCTTATGTCGGTTGGCTGGTCGAGATCCTGGCGCTGTATTGCGCCCTCGGCATGCGCAGCCTCGGCGAACATATCGAGCCGGTGGCCAAGGCCCTGCGCAGCGATGATCTGGACGAAGCGCGCAAACGCGTGGGTTATCTGGTCAGCCGCCAGACCAGCGAACTGGACAAGACCGAAGTCGCCCGCGCCGCCACCGAATCGGTGCTGGAAAACGGCAGCGACGCGGTATTCGCCGCGCTGTTCTGGTTTGCCGTGGCCGGCGCGCCAGGCGTGGTCCTCTATCGACTGAGCAACACCCTCGACGCCATGTGGGGTTATCGCAACGAACGTTTCGAACGGTTCGGCTGGGCGGCGGCAAAAATCGACGACGTCCTCAACTACATTCCTGCACGACTGGTGGCGTTGACCTACGCACTGCTGGGCAAAACCCGACTCGCGTTGAAATGCTGGCGCACCCAGGGTCCGACCTGGGACAGTCCGAACGCCGGACCAGTGATGGCTGCCGGTGCCGGTGCGCTGGGTGTCGAGTTGGGCGGGGCGGCGATTTATCACGGTGAATTGCATCAGCGTCCACAACTCGGCGAAGGCCCGGCGGCGGATGCCGACTCCATCGACCGTGGCTGGCAATTGGTCCAGCGCGGCGTATGGTTATGGCTGCTGATTCTCTGCGTGGGAGCTGAATTCTATGCTTGAGCACGGTGGCCGGCTGCGTAAGGCGGCGCTCGATTACGGTATCGCCGAAGCCGATTGGCTCGACCTGTCCAGCGGCCTGGCGCCCTGGCCGTTTCCGATCCCGGAGATTCCGCTGCGCGCCTGGGCACGTTTGCCGGAAACCGACGACGGTCTGGAGCAGGCGGCTTGCGATTATTACGGCGCAGCCCAGGTGTTGCCGGTGGCGGGTTCGCAGATGGCGATCCAGTTGTTGCCGCGTCTGCGTCGGGCCGGCAAGGTCGGCGTGCTCTCGCCTTGTTATGCCGAACACGCGGAAGCGTGGCGGCGCAACGGCTACATCGTGCGCGAAGTGCTGGAGCAAGAAGTCGATTTCTTTCTCGACAGTCTCGACGTGCTGGTGGTGGTCAATCCGAACAATCCTACGGGTCTGAGCCTGAGCCCGAGTCGCCTGCTCGACTGGCACTCGCGTCTCGCACAGCGCGGCGGCTGGCTGGTGGTCGACGAAGCGTTCATGGACAACACGCCGCAACTGAGCGTGGCACCGTTTGCCAATCAGGTCGGGTTGATCGTATTGCGCTCGTTCGGCAAGTTTTTTGGCTTGGCCGGGGTGCGACTGGGCTTCGTCCTGGCCGAGCGCAAGTTACTCAAGTTGCTCGCCGAGCAAGTCGGACCATGGGCAGTCAGCGGGCCGACCCGCGTATTGGGCCAGGCTTGTTTGCAGGACGCCGAAGGCCATGCCCGGCAACGGTTGCGCAGTGACGAGGCCAGCCAACGCCTGGCCGCGCTGCTGGAGCGCTACGATCTCAAACCCCAGGGCGGTTGCGCCTTGTTTCAATGGCTGATCACTGAGCGCGCCGAAGAACTGCATAAGTTCATGGCCCGGCGCGGCATCTTGCTGCGGTTGTTCACGAACACCAGCAGCCTGCGTTTCGGCTTGCCCGCCGATGTCGCCGAAGAAGCCCGCCTCGAACAAGCCCTGCAAGCCTTCGCCAAGGAAATCCAATGACTACGTTGATGGTGCAGGGCACCACGTCCGACGCCGGTAAAAGCACCCTGGTGACGGCGTTGTGTCGTTGGGTCACGCGCCACGGCGTCAGTGTTGTGCCGTTCAAGCCGCAGAACATGGCGTTGAACAGCGCCGTGACCGCCGACGGTGGCGAGATCGGTCGCGCCCAAGCGGTGCAGGCTCAGGCTGCGAATCTGGAGCCGCACACCGACATGAACCCGGTGCTGCTCAAACCCAACAGCGACACCGGCGCCCAAGTGATCATTCACGGCCGCGCCGTCACCACCATGAACGCCGTCGCGTATCACGACTACAAAGCCATCGCCATGCAAGCGGTGCTGGCCTCCCACGCACGACTGAGCGCGGCGTATCCGGTGGTGATGGTCGAAGGCGCGGGCTCGCCGGCGGAGATCAATCTGCGTGCCGGCGACATCGCCAACATGGGCTTTGCCGAAGCGGTGGATTGTCCGGTGGTGTTGATTGCCGACATCAATCGCGGCGGGGTTTTTGCGCATCTGGTTGGCACGCTGGAACTGCTGTCGCCCAGCGAACAGGCGCGGGTCAAAGGCTTCATCATCAACCGTTTTCGCGGCGACATTGCCTTGCTGCAACCGGGCCTCGAGTGGCTGGAAGAACGCACCGGCAAACCGGTCATTGGCGTCCTGCCTTATGTGATGGACCTGCACCTGGAAGCCGAGGATGGCATCGACCAGCGCCAGACCGACAAGGCCGATCAAGTGCTGAAAGTGGTGGTGCCGGTGCTGCCGCGCATCAGCAACCACACCGATTTCGATCCGCTGCGCCTGCACCCGCAAGTGGACCTGCAATTCATCGGCCCCGGGCAGGCGATTCCGGCCGCTGACCTGATCATCCTTCCCGGCTCGAAAAGCGTGCGCCATGACCTTGCGTATCTGCGAGCCAATGGCTGGGACACCGCGATATCCCGGCACCTGCGCTACGGCGGCAAAGTGCTGGGGATCTGCGGCGGTCTGCAAATGCTTGGCGAACAAGTTCACGATCCGCTGGGCCTTGAAGGCGCACCGGGTTCCAGCGCCGGTTTGGGTTTGCTGGCGTTCGAAACCTTGCTCGAAGAAGAGAAGCAATTGCGCAATGTGCGTGGGCGATTGGCGTTGGAGAATGCTGAAGTCATTGGCTATGAAATCCATGCCGGCGTGACCACCGGGCCGGCGTTGGAGAATGCTGCCGTGCAACTCGATGATGGTCGCTGCGATGGCGCGCAAAGCCTTGATGGGCAGATTTTCGGCACCTACCTGCATGGGCTGTTTGAATCACCGGCGGCGAGCAGCGCGTTGTTGCGCTGGGCCGGTTTGCAGAACGTGCAAGCGGTGGATTATCACGCCTTGCGCGAGCGGGATATCGAGCGGTTGGCGGATTTGGTGGAGAAGCATTTGGATACCCGGCTGCTGCGTGAGCTCTGCGGGTTTTAAGGTGGGTTTGATGGCCTCTTCGCGAGCAAGCCCGCTCCCACAGGGTTTTGGGTTAACCACAGGTTGAGTGGTCAATAGAGATCCACTGTGGGAGCGGGCTTGCTCGCGAAGACGGCAATCGCCTCACCGCACATTTATAGGACGTCACCATGCTCCAACTCATCCTCGGCGGCGCCCGCTCCGGCAAAAGTCGCCTGGCGGAAAAACTCGCGGCAGGCAGTCAACTCCAGGTCACCTACATCGCCACCAGCCAACCCCTGGACGGCGAGATGAACGAACGCGTCGCCCATCACCGCGCCCGTCGTCCCGCCGAATGGGCGCTGATCGAAGAGCCGCTGGAACTGGCCCGCGTCCTGCGCGAAAACGCCAGTGCCGAGCGTTGCCTGTTGGTGGATTGCCTGACCCTGTGGTTGACCAACCTGCTAATGCTCGACAACCCCGAGCGCCTGACTGCCGAGCGCGATGCCTTGCTGGACTGCCTGGGGTCGCTGCCGGGTGAAATTATTTTTGTCAGCAACGAGACCGGAATGGGTGTCGTGCCGCTGGGCGAATTGACTCGCCGCTATGTCGATGAAGCCGGTTGGCTGCATCAAGCCCTGGCTGAGCGCTGTCAGCGTGTTGTCCTGACCGTCGCCGGCCTGCCCCTGACTCTGAAAGGTACTGCGTTATGACTCAATCCTGGTGGCTGAACCCATGCAAACCGATCGATGCGGCCGTCGTTGAACAGGCCGAGGCCCGTCAGCAGCAACTGACCAAACCCGCCGGTTCCCTTGGTCGGTTGGAGTCGGTAGCGGTGCAATTGGCCGGGTTGCAGGGGCAGGTCAAACCCAATCTCGATCAATTGTGGATCGCGATCTTTGCCGGTGACCATGGCGTGGTCGCGGAAGGGGTGTCGGCGTTTCCCCAGGAAGTCACCGGGCAGATGCTGCACAACTTCGTCACCGGCGGCGCGGCGATCAGTGTGTTGGCGCGACAATTGGGCGCTTCCCTGGAAGTGGTGGACCTCGGCACCGTCACACCGTCGCTGAACCTGCCCGGCGTACGCCATCTGAATGTCGGCCCCGGCACCGCGAACTTCGTAAACGGCCCGGCGATGACGGCGGCCCAGGGCGAACTGGCGTTGCAGGCCGGTCGCGACAGCGTGTTGCGCGCCGTCGCTTCGGGTGCGCAGTTATTTATCGGTGGCGAAATGGGCATCGGCAACACCACGGCGGCCAGCGCTCTGGCCTGCGCTTTGCTGGATTGCCCGGTGGTGCATCTGACCGGGCCAGGCACGGGTTTGAACGCGGCAGGTGTCAGCCATAAAGCGCAAGTCATCGAGCGCGCATTGGCGCTGCACGGCGCTCAGCGTGGCGATGCGTTGCAAACCTTGTTCAACCTTGGCGGTTTTGAAATTGCGGCGTTGGTTGGCGCTTATCTGGCCTGCGCTCAGGAAGGCGTTGCGGTGCTGGTGGACGGGTTTATTTGCAGCGTCGCGGCGTTGGTGGCGGTGCGCTTGAATCCCGAGTGTCGCCAGTGGCTGTTGTTCGGCCATCGTGGTGCGGAGCCGGGTCATCGTCACGTGCTGGAAACCCTGAACGCCGAGCCGTTGCTCGATCTCGGTCTGCGTCTGGGCGAGGGCAGCGGCGCGGCGTTGGCGGTGCCGTTGTTGCGTCTGGCCTGCGATCTTCATGGGCAAATGGCGACCTTCGCTGAAGCTGCGGTGGCGGATCGTCCGGCATGACTTTGCGCCTGGATTTGTTGCGCCATGGCGAAACCGAACTCGGCGGCGGCTTGCGTGGCAGCCTCGACGATGCGCTGACTGAGAAAGGCTGGGCGCAACTGCGTGCGGCGGTGATCGGGCAGGGGCCGTGGGATCGCTTGATCAGCTCGCCGTTGCAGCGTTGTGCGCGGTTTGCTGAAGAACTCGGTGGGCAACTCGGTTTGCCCGTGCAACTGGAAAAAGATCTGCAAGAACTGCATTTCGGCGCCTGGGAAGGGCAGAGCACGGCGGCGTTGATGGAGGCCAGTTCCGAGGCATTAGGGCTGTTCTGGACCGATCCGTATTCGTTTACACCGCCCGAGGGTGAGCCGGTCAGCGACTTTTCAAAGCGGGTGCTGGCGGCGGTCGAGCGTTTGCACGTTGCCTATGCAGGCGAGCGGGTGTTGCTGATCACCCATGGCGGGGTCATGAAGTTGCTGCTGGCCCAGGCCCGTGGCTTGCCTCGTGAACAGTTGCTCAACGTTGAAGTCGCCCATGCGTCGTTGCATTCGCTGGCGGTCGGCGCCGGTCCCTTGTTACGGGAAGCGCTTTGATCATGTTGCCGTTCTGGATAGCCCTGCAATTCTTGAGCAGTTTGCCGATTCGTCTGCCGGGGATGCCGGCGCCGCAGGAATTGGGGCGCTCGCTGCTGTTTTATCCGTTGGTCGGGCTGCTTTTTGGTGCCCTGCTGTGGGTGCTGAATGGACTGTTGTCGGGCGCGCCATTGTTGCTGCACGCCGCACTGCTGCTGACGGTTTGGGTGTTGCTCAGCGGTGCGTTGCACCTGGACGGTTTAGCCGACAGCGCCGATGCCTGGCTCGGTGGGTTTGGCGATCGTGAACGCACCCTGACCATCATGAAAGACCCGCGCAGCGGACCGATTGCGGTGGTCACGCTGGTGTTGGTGTTGCTGCTGAAATTCGCCGCGTTGCTGGCGTTGATCGAGCAGGGGCATGGTGTGGTGTTGATCATCGTGCCGTTGATCGGGCGTGCGGCATTGTTGGGGTTGTTCCTGACCACGTCGTATGTGCGGGCCGGCGGGTTGGGGCAGGCGTTGGCCGATCATCTGCCGCGCAAGGCGGGGTGGCAGGTGCTGGTAGTCTGTGCGCTGGCTTGTGTGTTGATCGCGGGTGTTTTCAAAGGTCTGGTTGCGCTCGCGCTGGCGGCGGTGGGGTTTGTCTGGCTGCGGCAGGTGATGGTGCGGCGGTTGGGCGGGACCACGGGCGATACTGCGGGGGCGTTGTTGGAGTTGCTGGAGATGGCGGTGTTGGTGGGGTTGGCGCTGGTCTGCTGAATGATTGGGTGGATGTTCCGACCTCTTCGTGAACAAGCCCGCCCCCACATGGGAATGCAATCACCTGTGGGAGCGGGCTTGCTCGCGAAGGCGATCTACCCTACAACGCTCATCTTGAACCTTGCTTTCATTTAACCGCGGGTATATACACGCACCATGCTCGATTCCCAATGTTTATGTATCAACCTGCGCCGCGCCGCCCGTGGCGTCAGCAGGCATTACGACGGCGCTCTTGATGGCTTCGGCATCAATGTTGCCCAGTATTCTTTGCTGTGCAATCTGCAGCGTCTGGATCAACCGAGTATTTCCACCCTGGCCGAGGCCATGGGCCTGGACCGCAGCACCCTGGGGCGCAATTTGCGCGTACTGGAAGGCGAAGGGCTGGTACTGCTGGTCGAGGGCGAAGACATGCGCAACCGCATCGTCAAGCTCACCGAGGCCGGCGCCGAACGCCTGGCAGCCGCCTTGCCGGCGTGGGAAGCAGCGCAACAGCGGTTGATCGACCGTCTGGGCGCCGAAAAACGTGAAACCTTACTGAGATTGCTGGACGAACTGGCTTGACGCCGGTTAGTTCGACCTTAAGCGGGTATATACCCGCGACCGGAGAATAAGAATGACATCGATGTGGCGTACGTGCGGTTGGGTTTTAGTGGGGAGCGCGCTGATTCTGGCGTTGTCGTTGGGCGTGCGGCACGGCTTCGGCCTGTTCCTCGCGCCGATGAGCGCCGAGTTCGGTTGGGGCCGTGAAACCTTTGCGTTTGCCATCGCCTTGCAGAACCTGATCTGGGGCCTGGCGCAGCCGTTCACCGGCGCGTTGGCTGACCGCTTCGGCGCGGCAAAAGTGGTGCTGGTCGGGGGCGTGTTGTATGCGGTGGGCCTGATCTGCATGGGCTTTGCCGACTCGGGCGTGACCTTGTCCCTGAGCGCGGGCCTGTTGATCGGCATCGGCCTGTCGGGCACCTCGTTCTCGGTGATCCTCGGCGTGGTCGGCCGCGCCGTGCCGCCGGAAAAACGCAGCATGGGCATGGGCATTGCCAGCGCCGCCGGTTCGTTCGGCCAGTTCGCCATGTTGCCCGGCACGCTGGGGCTGATCGGCTGGCTTGGCTGGTCCGCAGCCTTGTTGGTGCTGGGCCTGTTGGTGGCACTGATCGTGCCGCTGGTGAGCATGCTCAAGGACAAGCCGCTGCCGACCCTCGGCCATGAGCAAACCTTGTCCGAAGCGTTGCGCGAAGCCTGTTCTCACTCCGGTTTCTGGCTGCTGGCGTTCGGCTTTTTTGTCTGCGGTTTCCAGGTGGTGTTTATCGGCGTGCACTTGCCGGCCTATCTGGTGGATCAACACCTGCCGGCTTCCGTTGGCACCACGGTGCTGGCGCTGATCGGACTGTTCAATATCTTCGGCACCTACACCGCAGGCTGGCTCGGCGGGCGGATGTCCAAGCCGCGTTTGCTCACTGGCCTTTACTTGTTGCGAGCGGTGGTGATCGGGTTGTTCCTGTGGGCGCCGGTTACCACGACCACCGCGTATCTGTTCGGTATGGCGATGGGCTTTCTCTGGTTATCCACGGTGCCATTGACCAACGGCACCGTGGCGACCTTGTTCGGCGTACGAAACCTGTCCATGCTCGGTGGGATTGTTTTCCTGTTTCACCAGCTCGGTTCGTTCCTCGGCGGCTGGTTGGGCGGGGTGGTGTATGACCGGACCGGGAGCTACGACTTGATCTGGCAAGTGGCGATTCTCTTGAGTCTGTTGGCGGCTGCCCTGAACTGGCCGGTGCGCGAACGGCCGGTGGCGCGCCTGCAAACCCAAATGAGTGCGATATGAACAGTCTTTGGCCGCGAATCCTTGCAGTCGCCAGCGGTGCATTGCTGCTGGCCCTGGCGTGGTGGGGCTGGCATCAGGGCGGGTTGGCGTTGATGCAGTTGGGCATGGGGACTTGCTAGCCGGATGTGAGGGCGAGTAACTTCGTTTTCTGACGATTTTTCAAGGATCCACCGACATGCTGAAACGCTGGCTTGCAGTCCCCGCGTTGCTGATGGCGTTTACCGGATTGGCCCAGGCGGCCGATTGTCCCGAGCTGTTACAGGGCTCGCTGCCCAAGTTGCGGGCCAAGGAATCCATCGATTTGTGCCAGCGCTTCGCCGGCAAACCGCTGGTGGTGGTCAACACCGCCAGCTTCTGCGGATTCGCCCCGCAGTTCAAAGGCCTTGAGGCGCTGTATCAGCGCTACAAGGACCAAGGGCTGGAGGTGGTCGGCGTGCCGTCGAATGACTTCAAGCAGGAGTCCAAGGACGGCGCAGAAACGGCCAAGGTCTGCTACGTCAACTACGGCGTGACTTTCACCATGACCGAGCCGCAGAAAGTCCGCGGCGATGATGCGACCCATTTGTTCAAGGTCCTCGCTAAACAGAGCAGCGCACCGAAGTGGAATTTCTACAAATACGTGGTCGATCGCCAGGGCAAGGTGATTGCCAATTTCTCCAGCCTGACCAAACCCGATAACCCTGAATTTATCGAAGCCGTCGAGAAAGCCCTGGCCTCGAAACCCTGATCGGCGCCCACTAAAAAGCCCCGCCTCTGTACAAGAGAGCGGGGCTTTTTTGACTCAGGTGGCGAGTGGTTCAGGCTCGCCGTGAATCATCAGAAGCGGTAGGTCGCACCAACACCGAAACCGTTCGCGTAGTTTTGATACTTGGCGCTGTAGGCCTGGCCACGGTCGTTGGTGTTGTTGATGTTGACCGACTCTTCGCGCAGGTACGAGTACGCCACGTCGATGGTCAGGTCGTCGGTCGGGCTCCAGCCGGCGCCCAGGCTGAAAATCTTGCGATCGCCAGTCGGAATGCGTGGGGAGCGGTCGGCGTTATTGGTCGGTGCCTGGTCGAAGGTCAGGCCGGTACGCAGGACCCATTGCTTGTTCAGCTGGTAGGACGCGCCGATGGCGTGAGCCCAGGTGTCGTGCCAGTTCTGTTCTTCGGTGATGGAACCGAATTGACCATTCAGGATGGTCGGAACACCTTTGTTTTCGACGGTGATTTCTTTCAGGCGGCTCCAGCGAGTCCAGGTGCTGCCCGCGTAAACGGTCCACTTGTCATCGATCTGGTGAGTCAGCGAGAAGTCCACCGATTCAGGCGTGGTCAGGTCCAGCGAAGCGTCGTACTTCTGGCTCGGGTTCTGGCCCAGCAGGCCCAGTACGCCGTAGTTGATCTTGGTGTTGCCTTCGAGCTTGTACTTCACTTTCGAGTGGTAGGTCAGGCCGACGCGGGTGCTGTCGGTCAACTGAGCCAGGATCCCGATGTTGTAGCCCAGAGCGGTGTCGTCGCCCTTGATCTTGACTTCGCCATCTGGAGCGGCCTGGGTGGCCGAAATGTTCGACTCCAGCTTGCCGTCGATACGGTTGATGGTCGGACCGAAACCGATCGACACCTTGTCGTTGAAGGCGTAGCTCACGGTCGGTTGCAGGGTCACGACTTTCACGTCGCTGGTGCTGCCGAAGTAACGGCCGGCAAAGCCGTGTTCGTAGTCGGTCACCAGACCAAACGGTGCGTATACACCTACACCAACGGCCCATTGGTCATCGATTGGCTTGACGTAGTAGCCCATCGGCACGGCGATGAACGGCACCATGTCGCCGTCGTTGCTGCCGCTGTTCGGGCGGGAGCTGGCCTTGCTGATGTCGGTGTGTGCGTCGAGCATTGCAGCGCCGCCGGTGACTTGTTCGCGCTTGATGCGCGCCATGCCGGCCGGGTTGCCATAAATGGTGCTTGCGTCATCGGCAGAGGAAGATCGCCCAGCAAAACCTGTACCCATCCCGCTAATACTTTGTTCGTTGATGGCGAAGCCACTTGCGAAGAGCTGGGTGGATGCCAAGGTAACGGCGAGGCTAAGGGTGGTTTTGAGCATGACTTTTTTCATTATTAGAACTCCTGGTGATCACCGGGGCGAAAATTACCAACATTTTCGTCCCAGCGCTATAGCCTGTATGGGTTGAGTTAGAGCGGTTTTGTAGGACAATCCAACCAGATTCGCGTCTTGTTGCGGGATCTTACGAAACGCGCTGGTCAGCAAGCGACTTGATTCATGGATGAAACACAGGTTTGCCAAGCGCAGGTGAAGTCGCGCAGGCGTCCCTGAGGCTGGAAGGTCTGGCGCCAGATTCGGGCCATGCCCAGCAAATCATCGGGATCGGGGAGGGGAGTGTTTTGCTCTTCTACCAACAGCCAGGCGATGGCGGTGGCGTAACGCAGGTTAACGGTCAATTCCAGGTGCGGACTGCTTAAAAAGGCATGCTGGCTGGCCAAGCCACGCACCAGGCTCGCTCGCTCAGGGTCGAGGGCCAGGTAGTGATCCCACAACGCCCGGTGGCGGGGCTCGGCAATTCGGTACAGGCCATGTCCACGGCGGTCATGCAGGGCGGAGCCAAGGGCTGACTGGCTGGCGGCGATGCCCAGCAACAGGGATTCGGCAGTTGCGCTATGGCGCCCGAGGTAAATCAAGGTCGGGCGGATCACATAACGGCACAGTTCGCTGGCAGCGATACCCATAAAGCCCTCGAAACATGAAATGGGCGGCGATACCTGAAGGGGGGCTTGGCAGCAGTGAATCGACTCAGGCTCGCCGGAAGCGGATCAAGCCGCTTGAGTTGAAGTGTAGTGTCATATTCGCGCTGTAAAGGCCTGTTTTTAAAATATTTCCGGCGACCAGTTATAACCGTTATATCGGTTAGTGCTTAGGAGCAGAGCGGGGAAAGGGAAATATCAGGCAATAAAAAGCCCCGCTTTTTGAGCAGGGCTTTTGAGGTTTTCAGTCTTTCTGGCGTCTCAGGCAACCAGTGCCTGGCGAGTACGATCGATCACGGCCTGCAGCGGTTCAGCGCTGGAGTATTGATCGGGGTACAGGCGTTCGCTGTGACGGGCGATGCCGTGTTCGTTGACCAGAGTGAAGCTGAAGCAGCCTTTGCGAGCGGCCATGATCAGGCAGTTCATTGGTGCAAAAGCGTTGGTTAGGGTGCGAATGGCATCCTGAGTGTGGATTTGAGTAGACATTATTGGTGTTCCTACAAGCGACACGGATAAGAACCGTGCAAAATTAAAACGTTCCAGTGACGACGACCACCATTGGTCGAACGAAGAACCCGACTGGAACAAAGCAGCCAGTTTGAAGCGCTGATAATTGGCGCGCTTGGGCTGGCAGGTAGGTACTTAGGAGGGCAGGCAACACATCAAGGGCAAAGGTTCGGGGCCCGGGGTGAAGATCCTGATCAATTTGCAGGCTGGTTCGGTCAGAGTAAGTGAGCTTCGCAACACCCTTTGCAATCATTTCAAAGGCAGTGTTGACGCAAGATTTACCTGGAAACCATCGAGGTGGTCGATCCCGCTTTGTCGGTGGAGGCTTCTCAAGGGAAGGCTGACCGGGGGGATTTGTTCGACCAGAATTGACTTTCAGCTTGGTACTAACGCCGCGGATACTAACGGATTGAATTTGAGAAAGGAAGTGTGTTAGCAAAAAAGATTGTCGGCGAAGCCATCCAGGCGCTTCCGGGGCCGTGATTATAGGCCGTAAACAGGGACGCTGCCCTGAAATGGCCCAAGACTTTGCCGTTGGTCGCCTCGCCTGCAAGGCTTATCCCCAGGCCTTGCCTGCAAAACGCGCCGAAATAGCGCATTGATATAACCGCTGCGAAGGTACTTGTGCACATAAGTTGCGCAAGCTGTCACGCCACTGTCACCTTGGCTTCAAACGCAGTGGGTGCCTGTAATGAAAATTTAAGTCAATGAAAAACATCGCTTTTTTTTACTGGTGAAAAAATCGTCAGTTTGACTGCGAGCCCCATTCCACAGGGCTTTGCGAGAGTTCAAGGGCGGTTGTCCACTGAGTTATCCACAGCTTCTGTGGATTGTCCCAAGCGCTTGCTCTAGGACGGGCGTGCCGGGTTTTTTTCGACTTTACCTGTAAGAAAAAAAGAGTAGAGTGGCGCGCCTTCCGATCTGCCCTACAGTGCTTTATGAAGTTTCGCTCAGTATCAACCGCTGTTACCGCAACGCCCCCGACTGTTACCCCACCCAAGCGCTTTTCCATGCGTGTGGCCGAGTGGCTACTGGACAGCCCGCGCCTGGGCGATAACCACAAGGTGAAACATTTCGCCGGACGTTTGCTCAAGCAGCCAGCCCGTGAAGGCGTGGTAGCCGCGCAAAGCCGTCTGGGCCAGTTGATGTGCCGCGAGTGCGGCAATGCCCGGGACCGGCGCATCGGCCACGACCTGCTGCGCCAGGCCGCCCGTGCCGGTGACCGCCGCGCCCAGCAGGAACTGGGGCTGGTCGAAGACTGAGCTGTCCAAGACCTGACGCCTTGGTTAACCTTCAGGCTTTATCTCATCGGCAGGAGTCGCTATGGCTATGGACTTGACCAGCATCTTGCTCGGTCTGGCGGGCGCAGCAGTGCCATTGTTGGCGCTGGCCTGGCACATCCAGCGCCGGGCGAGTGCGGAGCAGGCCAGTGTGGCGCTGCTGGAAGAGCGGCTGGCCATGGCCCAATTGGCTCAGGATGGCTTGAATGCCCAGCTCGATGCGTGCCGCGACGAAATCGGTGACCTGAGCCAGGCCAATTCCACCAAGCAAGCTGATCTTGCCGCGCTACGCCGTGAAGTCGAGCTGCTGCAAATCGAACGCGACGATGCTCGCGATGCAGCTCACGCCTGGAATATCGAGCGCGCCGGCAAAGAGGCTGAGTTGCGTCGCCTGGACGCGCAAGCTGCTTCCCTCAACGCCGAGCTGCGCGAACAGCAGGAAAGCCACCAGCAACGTCTCAACGACCTTCAAGGCTCACGGGATGAGTTGCGGGCGCAGTTCGCCGAGCTGGCGGGCAAGATCTTCGACGAGCGTGAACAGCGTTTCGCCGAAACCAGTCAGCAGCGCCTTGGGCAATTGCTCGATCCGTTGAAGGAACGCATCCAGTCCTTCGAAAAACGCGTCGAAGAAAGCTATCAAGCCGAGGCTCGCGAACGCTTTTCCCTGGCCAAGGAACTGGAGCGCCTGCAACAGCTGAACCTGCGGCTGAGCGACGAAGCCACCAACCTGACCCGCGCCTTGAAAGGCCAGAAAACCCAAGGCAACTGGGGCGAGCTGATTCTTGAGCGGGTGCTTGAACACGCCGGTCTGGAGAAGGGCCGCGAGTACCAGACCCAAGTCACCCTCAAAGGCCCGGACGGCGAGCGTTTCCAGCCGGACGTGATCATTTATCTGCCCGGCGATAAGCAAGTGGTGGTCGACTCCAAGGTCAGCCTCACCGCTTATCAGCAATACGTCGCCGCCGACGACGATGCCATCGGCCAGATCGCGATCAAGCAACACGTGCTTTCCCTGCGCAATCACGTCAAAGGCTTGTCTGGCAAGGATTACAAGCGACTTGACGGTTTGCACAGCCTGGATTTCGTGTTGCTTTTCGTGCCGATCGAAGCGGCGTTTTCGGCGGCGTTGCAGGCTGAGCCGACGCTGTTCCAAGAGGCCTTTGATCGCAACATCGTGATCGTCAGCCCGACTACGTTGCTCGCGACGTTGCGGGTCATCGACAGCCTGTGGAAACAGGAACGCCAGACCCAGAACGCCCGGGAAATCGCCGAGCGGGCAGGGTGGCTGTACGACAAGTTCGTGTTGTTTATCCAGGACCTGGACGAAGTCGGCAATCGCTTGCAGCAACTGGACAAAGCCTACAGTTCGGCGCGCAACAAGCTGACAGAAGGGCGCGGCAACCTGGTCAGCCGCAGCGAGCAACTGAAGTTGCTGGGCGCGCGGGCGAGCAAGAGCTTGCCGGCGGATTTGCTGGAGCGGGCGATGACCGATGTGGATGGGTTGGCTGAATTACCGGAGTAAGTCAAAAGCTTCGCGAGCAAGCCCGCTCCCACAGGGGGCTTCAGTGCCACACAGATCCAATGTGGGAGCGGGCTTGCTCGCGAAGGCGTCAGTACAGCCTCCGGCGAATTCAAACCTGCTGAATCACAACGGTAAATGCCGACTCAACAACGCCCTTAACGCCGCCGGCTTCACCGGTTTCGCCAGATAATCCAGCCCCGCCGCGTGCACCTGCGCCACCGTCTCCGGCCGCCCATCCGCACTGATCACCACCCCCGGCACCGGCTCGCCCAATCGCGTGCGCAGCCAGGCCATCAACTCCGTGCCAGTCTCACCATCGTCCAAGTGATAGTCCACCAACGCCAACTGCGGATGCATCCCGTCGCTGAGCAGCGCAGCACACTCTTCACGATTACGCGCGGTCCAGACCTGGCAACCCCAGCGCGTCAGCAGGCTGTTCATACCGATCAAAATGCTGTCTTCGTTATCGATGCACAGCACCTGCGCGCCGCTCGGCAATTTGCCGTTGAGTTCGACCACATTGCTTGGCGTCACCGTCTGCGCCCGGGCCAGCGGCACGCTGACACTGAACACGCTGCCGTGTCCCGGCCAGGAACGCACGCGCAAGGTGTGGCCCAGCACGCGGCACAAGCCGTCGGCAATCGCCAGGCCCAGGCCCAGGCCTTTCTCGGCGCGGGTCTGGTGGCTGTCGAGGCGTTTGAATTCTTCGAAAATCACTTGCTGCTTATCTTCCGGAATCCCCGGCCCGCGGTCCCAGACCTCCAGGCTCAGTTCACCCTTGCGCCGGCGAACGCCCAACAATACCGGGCCTTTGGCATAACGGAATGCGTTGGTCAGGAAGTTTTGCAGGATCCGCCGTAGCAACTTGATGTCGCTGTCGATCCGCAACGTACTGCCGCGCAAGCGGAATTTAAGCCCTTGTTCCTGCGCCTGAGCCTTGAACTCGGCGCCGAGGATATCGAACAACTCATTGAGCACGAACGGCTTGGGATCGGGGTTGATCTTGCCGTTTTCCAGGCGGGAAATGTCGAGCAAGTCGCTGATCAAATCTTCGGCCGAGCGCAACGAACTGTCCAGGTGATGGATCAGCTTCTGCGCCTCGCTGGACAAGCCATCGTCCTGATGGGTCAGGGCGGCGGAGAACAGGCGCGCGGCGTTCAGCGGTTGCATCAAGTCATGGCTGACCGCCGCCAGGAACCGGGTTTTTGACTGGTTGGCCGACTCGGCGGTGCCTTTGGCTTCGGTGAGGGCGACATTGAGTTGTGATAGTTCGTGGGTCCGCGCGGTCACCCGTTGTTCCAGGCCTTCGTTGGCCTCGGTCAGCGCCTGCTCGGCCTCGCGGAACGCGGTGATGTCGGTGAAGCTCATAACGAAACCGCCGCCGGGCATCGGGTTGCCGATCAGCTCAATCACACGGCCATTGGGGAAAAGTCGCTCGGAGGTGTGGGCGCGGCCCTGACGCATCCAGTGCAAACGGCGGGCGACATGCACTTCCGCTTCACCGGGACCACACAGTCCGCGCTCGGCGTTGTAGCGAATGATGTCGGCGATCGGCCGGCCGACGCTAATCAAGCCGTCCGGATAGTTGAACAACTCCAGATAACGCCGGTTCCAGGCTACCAGTTTCAACGATTGGTCGACCACGCTGATGCCTTGGGTGATGTTCTCGATCGCCCCTTGCAGCAGCGCGCGGTTGAACTGCAACACTTCCGACGCTTCGTCGGCGATGCGGACGACATCCTCCAGCTGCATTTCCCGACCTTCGATGGCGGCTTTTACGACGGCTCGTGTCGAAGAAGCGCCGAGCACACCGGCCAGCAAGCGTTCGGTGTGGGCGATCCATTCGCCATCGGCGTTCTGGTTCGGGTTGAAGCCTTTGCCTTGGCGATAAGCGAAACGGATAAAGCTCTGACGGGCGCGTTCTTCACCGACAAACCGCGCGGCCAGTTGCAGAAGATCGTCGATTTGCACCGAAAGCATTGAGCGAGCGCTGGGCCGGGCGCTGATTTCCTGGCCAATGAATCGCCCGGCCTGCCAGTGCTCGGAAACCCGCGTGCGCGACAGCACCGACACCCAGGCGAACAGCGTGAAGTTGGCCGCCATGGACAGCACCACACCTTGGGTCAGCGGAGTGAGCGGCAGGTGCAGCGGATTGCTGTGCAGCCACGCCAGCCCCGGGAAACTGCTCAGCGACCAGCCCAGGCTGTGGGCGGCAATCGGCAGGATCAACGTGTAGAACCACAGGAACGTCCCGGCGGCGAGGCCGGCAAAAACGCCGCGACGATTCGCCTGTTTCCAATACAACGCGCCGAGCATGGCCGGGGCCAGTTGAGTGACTGCGGCGAAGGCGATCTGGCCAATGGTTGCCAGGCTCGCGGTGGAGCCGAGCAGTCGATAACTGACGTAGGCCAGCAGCAGAATCACCACGATGCTGACCCGGCGCACCGAGAGCATCCACTGACGGAACACTTCGAATGGCCGCTCGGCGTTGTTCCGGCGCAGCAACCACGGTAGCAACATGTCGTTGGACACCATGGTTGACAGCGCCACGCTGGCCACGATCACCATGCCGGTGGCGGCCGAAGCACCGCCGATAAACGCCAGCAATGCCAGGGCCGGATGGGCCTGGGCCAGCGGCAGGCTGATGACGAAAGAATCCGGCAGCACCGAACTCGGTAACAACATCTGACCGGCCAGGGCGATCGGGACTACAAACAATGCCGCCAATGCCAGGTAGGCCGGGAACACCCATTTGGCCAGACGCAAATCCTGAGGCTCGATGTTCTCCACCACCGTGACGTGGAACTGCCGGGGCAGGCAGATAATCGCCATCATCGCGACGCCGGTCTGCACCACCATCGACGGCCAGTT
This sequence comes from Pseudomonas sp. NPDC096950, assembly GCF_044762525.1. Classification (NCBI taxonomy): domain Bacteria; kingdom Pseudomonadati; phylum Pseudomonadota; class Gammaproteobacteria; order Pseudomonadales; family Pseudomonadaceae; genus Pseudomonas; species Pseudomonas sp. NPDC096950. The sequence goes on from NZ_JBIWEL010000009.1 coordinate 41,585, forward strand.
GATGGTTTCCTTCCAGTATTCCTCCAGGCGCGGGGCGAGCATGGCCTGGTCAAACAAATCGTCGAAACCGTCGTACAAACCGTACGTCACGAACGCGCCGACCGCGAGAAAAGCGAACAGCTTGACCAGCGATTCAAAGGCGATCGCCAACACCATGCCGCGGTGGTGTTCGGTGGCGTCGAGGTTGCGGGTGCCGAAGACGATGGTGAACAGCGCCAATACCAGCGAGACGATCAGCGCCGTGTCCTGGGCGCGGGTGCCCATGGCATCGGCCCCGGCGCCGATCAACAGGTTCACACCGAGGACGATGCCCTTGAGTTGCAAGGCGATGTAGGGCAACACGCCGACCAGGCAGATCAGCGCCACCACGATTGCCAGCGACTGCGACTTGCCATAGCGCGCGGCGATAAAGTCAGCGATGGAGGTGATGTTCTCCTGCTTGCTGATCATCACCATTTTTTGCAGGACCCACGGCGCGCACACCAGCAGCAGGATCGGTCCGAGGTAGATCGGCAGGAATGACCAAAGTTGTTCGGCAGCCTGGCCCACGGCGCCAAAGAACGTCCAACTGGTGCAATAGACCGCCAGCGACAGGCTGTAGACCCAGGCACGCACACGCGGCGGCAACGGCGCGCTGCGACGGTCGCCGTAGAAGGCGATGGCGAACATGATGGCCATATAGGCCAGGGCAACGGCGGCGATCAGCCCGCTGGACAGCGACATGGAAACTCCAGACAAAGACACCGGGGTTCAGGCCCGGACAGACAGTCTCGCACGATGGCGTAAGTTCGTCAGTGTCGACCAAAGTCGTGGCGTGGCGGGGTGTCGCAGGGGGGGGCTGGGCTTTGGATCTTGGGTGTCTGGGCGGGCCTTTTCGCGAGCAGGCTCGCTCCCACATTTGATCGCATTCCAATGTGGGAGCGAGCCTGCTCGCGAATCGCGGAATCACTGATTCAACGCAATCTCGATCAACCGATGCAACTCCTCAACCTCCAGCGGCGCCGCCGAAAACAGCACGCGAAACACCGTCGGCGCCGAGATCAGGTTGATCAGCCGGTCAATGCTCGGCAACGGCTGATCCGGATATCGATCCAGAATGGTCTGCAATTGCCCGCCAATGATCGCCACGCAAAAGCCCGGCGTAGAGCTGCATTGCACGTCGCGCAACAGGTTGCGACCCAGTTCCGAACTCATCTCATCCAGATACTGCTCGCCCCAGGCACGCAGATCGCCGCGCAGGCTGCCGGTGTTGGCCGGCTCGCTGTCGGGGCGCATGCGGGCGAGGGCGACATCCGCGAGCAACACCGACAAATCGCCCCAGCGCCGATAAATCGTCGATGGCGTCACTCCCGCGCGCGCGGCGATTTGCGGCACGGTCACGGACGCGCGGTCCTGCTCTTCGAGGAGCGCACGGACTGCGGAATGAATCGATTCTTGCACCCTGGCGCTTCTGCCACCGGGGCGTAAACCTTCTTTAATAGCCATGTGGCGGACCTTAACACAAAGAATTTGCTTTAAGCGCTAGTCAGTAGCACACTTCGCAAAAGCAAAAACTTAGCTTTTGCGGAGTGTGCCCATGTCTCTTCCAGTATCAAACCGTTCCAGCCTGTGGTTTCTGGCGATCACTTTACTCAGTTTTCTCGCCGCTTCCACGGCACCGACGCCGTTGTATCACTTGTATCAGGACCAGCTGCACTTTTCCGCCGCGACCCTGACCCTGATCTTCGGCGTATACGCCCTCAGTTTGCTGGTGGCGCTGCTGACCGTCGGCTCGCTCTCGGATTTCCTCGGGCGAAAACCGGTGATCTTCACCGCGACAGTGCTGAACATGCTGGCGATGTTGCTGTTTATCAATGCTGACAGCGTCACCTGGTTGATCAGTGCCCGGGTCCTTCAGGGTTTTGCGACAGGGATGGCCACCGCCGTGTTGAGCGCTGCGCTGCTGGATACCCACCGTCAGCACGGGCCGCTGATCAGCAGTGTCGCGCCGTTGCTGGGCATGGCCGTCGGCGCCATGGGCTGCGGCTTGTTGGCCGAATTCGCGCCGCTGCCATTGCAGCTGACCTTTTGGGTGCTGCTCGCGCTGTTTGTGATGCAGGCGCTGTACGTCTGGCGTCTGCCGGAAACTGTCAGCCCGCAGCCTGGCGTATGGGCTTCGCTGCGGCCGACCTTGCATGTGCCGATCCAGGCGCGGCGCACGTTGTGGTTGGTGCTGCCGATCAACACCGCGGTGTGGGCGCTGGGCGGTTTCTTCGCTTCCCTGGCGCCATCGCTGGTGCGCACCGCCACCGGTTCGACCTCGAACCTGATTGGCGGCTCGACCGTCGCCGCGTTGTCGGTAACCGGTGCGTTAATGATCTACACCCTGCGCAATCGACCGGCGGACAAGGTGTTGCGTCTGGGCGCGAGTTTGTTGCCGGTGGGCATTGTGCTGATTCTGGCGGCGGTTCACAGCGCCAGCCTGCCGCTGTTTTTCATCGGTACGCTGGTGGCCGGCTGCGGTTTCGGCGCCGGTTTCCTCGGTTCCGTGCGCAGCCTCGTACCGCTGGCCCTGCCCCATGAACGGGCCGGGTTGATGTCATCGTTTTATGTGCTCAGTTACCTGGCGTTTTGCTTGCCATCGTTGCTGGCCGGGAACTTGACCCGCACCTTTGGGCTGATCGCGACCACTGATGGTTATGGCGCGGTGCTGATCGTCCTGGCCGTAGGGGCATTGCTGACGTTGATGCGCCAACGATCGTTGAAAGTCTGCCCATCATAAAAAAAACGCGGCACCCGCCAAGGTGCCGCGTTTTTTATTGCGCCGATCAGATCTGCGCGAACCCGCCATCCACAAACAACTCGATTCCGTTGATGAAGCTGCTGTCATCCGACGCCAGGAATACCGCCGCTTTCCCGACTTCGGCCGGCTCGCCGAGACGACCGATCGGAACCTGGCTGGCCAGGAAATCCAGCAAGCCTTGCTGCTGATCCTGCGGCGCAAGCTCAGTCAGGCCTGGCGTATGGATCGGGCCGGGACTGATGACGTTGACGCGAATCTTGCGTGCTTTCAAATCCAGCAACCATGAGCGAGCGAAGTTGCGCACTGCGGCTTTGCTGGCGCTGTAGACGCTGAAGTTTTCCGTGCCTTTGGTGGCGGTGGTGGACGCCGTGAGGATCACCGAACCGCCGTCCTTCAACAAGGGCAGGTATTTCTGCACGGTAAACAGCAGGCCTTTGACGTTGATGCCGAAGATACGGTCGAAGTGTTCTTCGGTGATCGCCCCGAGTGGCAACATGTCACCGCCGCCAGCGTTGGCGAACACGATATCCAGCGCGCCGGCCTTGTCTTTGATCACGGCAAAGATCCGGTCCAGATCGGCCAGGTTCGACACGTCGCCCTGAATCCCTGTGATGTTGTGGCCGATGGAAGCCACCGCCGCATCCAGTTCCGCTTGACGGCGACCGGTGATGAAGACGGTGGCGCCCTGATCGACGAAGGCTTGGGCCGAGGCCAGGCCGATGCCGGTGGTGCCGCCAGTGATCAATGCGATTTTGCCTTTGAGGGTGCTGCTCATCGTGTGAATCTCCGCTAAGTCATGTAGGAAACTTGTTGGCGAGTTTGTGCGCCGTTGAACCCACTCTATGCCTCATGATTCAGCGGAAAAATCACCTGAATCGGGTTTGTTTGTACATGGTTGTGGACAATACTCAGGGCCTGTCACCTGAGGTGTCCGCTATGAATCAATTGTTGGCCATGCGCGTGTTTGCGCGTGTCGTGCAGGCCGGGTCGTTTACCAAAGCCGCTGACTCCCTGAGCCTGCCGAAGACATCCGTCAGCAAATTGGTCGCCGAGTTGGAGGAACACCTCGGCGTGCGGCTGCTGCAGCGCACCACCCGCCGGCTGACCGTGACCGCCGATGGCATGGCTTACTGTGAACGCGCCATGCAGTTGATGGTGGAGCTGGATGATCTGGATAACAGCTTCGCCTGCGCCCAGGGCCAATCCCGAGGCAAGGTTCGCGTGGACGGCGGTGGTTCGGTGGCGACGCTGCTGATCATCCCCGCACTACCGGATTTCTACGCGCGCTACCCGAACATCCAGATTGAAATGGGCGTCAGCGACCGGCCGGTGGACCTGATCAGCGAAAACGTGGACTGCGTGATTCGCGGCGGACCGCTGACCGAACTGTCCATGGCCGCGCGGCCATTGGGAATGTCGTCATGGACCACCTGCGCCGCGCCGCGTTATCTCGAACGGTTCGGCGTTCCAGCCGATCCCCGGGATCTGGAAAAAAACCATCACATCGTCAGCTACCACTCGGCCCGCACCGGGCGGGTGATGCCGGCGCGGTTCGAACGTCACGGGGAAAAGTACGAAATTCGCGGGCAGGGTGTGTTCAGTGTCAACGAGAGCAACGCGCATCTGGCTTCTGGGCTCGCCGGACTGGGCGTCATCCACACCTTCACCTACACCGTGCAGTCGCACATCGAGCGTGGCGAGCTGGTGCCGATCCTTGAAGACTGGCGCCCGCCGCGCTATCCGTTTCATGTGCTGTACCCGCCGAATCGTCACCTGAGCAACCGGGTGCGGGTATTTATCGATTGGCTGGCGCAGTTGTTTGCCGGTTTGAGTTAGCCTTGGCCTTGCCACCCATTCGACGGACCGCCCCATGAAGATCATCCGCAGCAAATCCTTCACCGCCGAGCGTGCCTGGGGCGCGTTGGACATCGCCAACATGAACGGCATCACCACCCGTTTGCACTGGACCGACCAGCCGTACAAATGGCACGTCAATGATGGTCAGGAAGTGTTTGTGGTGCTCGATGGGCAAGTGCAGATGCATTACCGCGAAGAGGGCGTCGAGCAGCAAACCTTGCTGGAAGTCGGCGATATTTTTTATGCGTCGGTGGGCACCGCGCATGTGGCGCATCCTATTGGCGCGGCGCGGATCTTGGTGATCGAGTCGGAAGGCAGCGTCTGACGTTATATCTGCAAAACAGATAACAGTTAGAGATATTACCCGTTATATAGATATTCGATCCGGATCTACCATGGGCTCTACCTCATCAGAGGACAGGAGTTCGCCATGATCTGCCCCAATACTGCCAAGCCCGGTTACAAACCTTTAAGTCTTCTTCCGCGTCCGCTGGAAGCGATTCGCCAGTTCACCCCGAACTGGTTCGCCGCCACCATGGGCACGGGCGTGCTGGCCTTGGCACTGGCGCAAGTGCCCGTCGCCATCCCCGGTTTGCACGCGGTGGCCGAAGGTTTGTGGCTGTTCAATATCTTTCTGTTTGTGTTGTTCACCGGGTTGTACGCCGCGCGCTGGGTGTTGTTCTTCGATGAAGCGCGGCGGATTTTCGGTCACTCAACGGTTTCGATGTTTTTCGGCACCATTCCCATGGGCCTGGCGACCATCATCAACGGCTTCCTGGTGTTCGGTTTGCCGCGTTGGGGCGATGGTGTGATTCACGTGGCCGAGGTGTTGTGGTGGCTGGATGTGGCGATGTCCCTGGCGTGCGGGGTGTTGATCCCGTACATGATGTTCACCCGCCAGGAACACAGCATCGACCAGATGACCGCTGTGTGGCTGTTGCCCGTGGTCGCGGCGGAAGTGGCGGCCGCCAGCGGTGGTCTGTTGGCGCCGTACCTGGCCGAGGCTCATTCGCAACTGGTGGTGCTGGTCACCAGCTACGTACTCTGGGCATTTTCCCTACCGGTAGCGTTCAGCATTCTCACCATCCTGTTGCTGCGCATGGCGCTGCATAAACTGCCCCACGAAAACATGGCCGCCTCGAGTTGGCTGGCGCTCGGCCCGATCGGCACTGGCGCGTTGGGCATGTTGCTGCTGGGCGCCGATGCCCCCGCGATCTTCGCCGCCAATGGCTTGCCTGGCATCGGCGAAATCGCCGCCGGGCTGGGGCTGGTGGCCGGGATCACGCTGTGGGGCTTCGGGCTGTGGTGGATGTTGATCGCGGTGCTGATCACCGTGCGTTACCTGCGCGCCGGTATCCCGTTCAACCTGGGATGGTGGGGTTTTACTTTCCCACTGGGCGTCTATTCTTTGGCGACGTTGAAACTGGCCAGCACTTTGAACCTCACCTTTTTCAGTGTCTTCGGCTGTGTACTGGTGGCGTTGCTGGCGGTGATGTGGCTGATCGTCGGCAAGCGCACCGTGCAGGGCGCCTGGCGTGGCGAGCTGTTTGTCTCGCCGTGCATCGCAGGATTAAAGAAATAACCTGCAAAGATTAGGTAATGTGTGGCCTGGATCGGCGTTCGATATTCCAATAACAAAATCCACGTCACTCTCTATCTAACATCAGCTACCCAACATCAGGGAAACACGGAAGATGAGTCACCCCTCACAGTTCACCTTGCTCCGCACCCGGCGTTTCCTGCCGTTTTTCGTGACACAGTCCCTCGGGGCCTTCAACGACAACATCTTCAAGCAGTCGTTGATCCTCGCCATTTTGTACAAGTTGACCATAGAGGGTGACCGCTCGATCTGGGTCAACTTGTGCGCGCTGTTGTTCATCCTGCCGTTCTTCCTGTTCTCGGCCCTGGCCGGGCAGTTCGGGGAAAAATTCGCCAAGGACGCGCTGATTCGTCTGATCAAACTCGGGGAAATCGCCATCATGGCGGTGGGCGCGGTCGGCTTTATGTTCGATCACCTGTCGCTGATGCTGGTGGCGCTGTTCGCCATGGGCACTCACTCGGCGCTGTTCGGGCCGGTGAAGTATTCGATCCTGCCCCAGGCCTTGCGGGAAGATGAGCTGGTGGGCGGTAACGGCCTGGTGGAAATGGGCACGTTCCTGGCGATTCTCGCCGGGACCATTGGCGCCGGGATCATGATGTCGTCCGGTCACTACGCGCCCATCGTCTCCACGGCGATCATCGGTGTGGCGGTGCTCGGTTATCTGGCCAGCCGCAGCATTCCGCGCGCGGCGGCTGCGTCGCCGGAAATGCGCTTGAACTGGAACATTTTCACCCAGTCCTGGGCCACCTTGAAATTGGGCTTGGGGCAAACGCCAGCGGTGTCGCGTTCGATTGTCGGCAACTCGTGGTTCTGGTTTGTAGGGGCGATTTATTTGACGCAGATCCCGGCGTACGCCAAGGAGTGGATGCACGGCGACGAAACCGTGGTGACACTGATCCTCACCGTATTTTCGGTCGGTATCGCCCTCGGTTCGATGCTCTGCGAGAAGCTTTCCGGGCGCAAAGTCGAGATCGGCCTGGTGCCGTTCGGCTCGTTTGGCCTGACCGTGTTTGGCTTGCTGTTGTGGTGGCATTCCGGCGGTATCCCGGACAGCGTGACCGGCCATGGCTGGATCGAAATCCTGGGTTTCGGCCATACCTGGCTGGTGTTGATCGACATCCTCGGGCTCGGGGTTTTCGGTGGTTTTTACATCGTGCCGCTGTATGCCTTGATTCAATCACGTACCCCCGAGAACGAGCGGGCGCGGGTGATTGCTGCCAACAACATTCTCAACGCGCTGTTTATGGTGGTGTCGGCGATAGTCTCGATCGTGCTGCTGAGCATGGTGAAACTGTCGATCCCACAATTGTTCCTGGTGGTGTCGCTGCTCAACATCGGCGTCAACGCCTACATCTTCAGCATCGTTCCCGAGTTCAGCATGCGTTTCATGATCTGGCTGCTCAGCCATTCCATGTACCGCGTGGAGCACCGCAACCTCGACCTGATTCCCGACGAAGGCGCGGCGTTGCTGGTGTGCAATCACGTTTCGTTCGTCGATGCCTTGCTGATTGGCGGTGCGGTGCGTAGGCCGATTCGTTTTGTGATGTACTACAAAATCTACAACCTGCCGGTGCTGAACTTTATCTTCCGCACCGCCGGGACCATTCCGATCGCGGGGCGTCAGGAAGACATCCAGATCTACGAAAAGGCCTTCATGCGGATTGCCCAGTATCTGAAGGACGGTGAGTTGGTGTGCATTTTCCCTGAAGGAAAATTGACCGCTGATGGTGAGATCAATGAGTTCCGGGGCGGGCTGACGCGGATTCTCGAAGAGACACCGGTGCCGGTGATTCCACTGGCGTTGCAGGGGTTGTGGGGGAGTTTCTTCAGCCGCGATCCGGGCAAGGGTTTGTTTCGCCGGTTGTGGTCGCGGGTGACGTTGGTGGCGGGGCCGGCGGTGGCGGTTGAAGTGGCTGAGCCGGCGAAGTTGCAGGCGATGGTGGGGGAGTTGCGCGGGGCCGTTAGATAATTGGTGTGATTGAGGGCCTATTCGCGAGCAAGCCCGCTCCCACAGTGAGAGGGTGGTGTGTCCACCATTTGTGACACAACACATTTCCACTGTGGGAGCGGGCTTGCTCGCGAAAGCGGTCTGAAAGCTAAGCGCTAACCTTAAGCCCAATAAGCCCGGCAATAATCAACGCCACGCTGGCCAGCCGAAACAGCGCCATCGATTCCCCAAACAGAATAATCCCGGCAATCACCGTGCCCACCGCACCCACACCCGTCCAGATCGCATAGGCCGTGCCCAGGGGCAATTCCTTCATGGCAAGGCCGAGCAAACCCAGGCTGATGGCCATGGCGGCGACGGTGAGGGCAGTGGGGAGCGGGCGGCTGAAGCCATCGGTGTATTTCAGGCCGACGGCCCAGCCGACTTCGAACAGGCCGGCGAAAAACAGAATGATCCAGGACATGAAAGACCTCCATCGATTGACGGGGTCGTCCCCAGATTAATGACTCGATCGAGCCGCGAGGTCGTCCCCGCGTTGCGCCATAGAGTGCCAACCCTTAATCCGGGGATCAAGCCTAGGGCTTATTCCGTCGCTTCCCGAGCGGCGATTTCCCGGTCTTCTTTCTCACTCATCCGGCGGAAATACGTCGAGAGCAGCGCCCCGGAAATGTTGTGCCACACACTGAACAGCGCGCTCGGCACCGCCGCCAGTGGCGAGAAGTGCGCACTGGCCAGCGCGGCGCCCAAACCGGAATTCTGCATGCCGACTTCCAGCGCCAGGGACTTGCGCTGGGCCAGCGGCAGCTTGAACAGGCGCCCGGTGAAGTAACCCAGCAAGTAGCCGAAGCTGTTGTGCAGCATCACCACCGCCATGATCAGCAGGCCGGACTCGGCAATCTTCGCCTGACTGGCCGCCACCACCGCCGCGACGATGATCACAATGCTCACCACCGACACCAGCGGCAACACTTCTACCGCGTGACGTACCTTGTTACCGAGCACTCGTTGCGCAACCACGCCGAGCACGATCGGCAGTAACACCACTTGCAGGATCGACCAGAACAACTCCATGAACGACACCGGCAACCACGCCGAAGCCAGCAGCCAGATCAGCGCCGGGGTCAGTAGTGGGGCGAGGAGGGTGGTGACGGCGGCGATGGCCACCGACAGCGCCAGGTCGCCGCGAGCCAGCCAGGTCATCACATTCGACGAGGTGCCGCTTGGGCAGCAACCGACCAGGATCACGCCGACCGCGATTTCCGGTGGCAGGTGAAACGCCTGGCAAAGCAACCACGCCATACCCGGCATGATCACGAAATGAGCGACCACGCCCAACGCCACGCGCCACGGATGGCGAGCGACTTCGGCGAAGTCTTCGAGCTTGAGGGTCAGGCCCATGCCGAACATCACCAGCCCCAGCAGCGGCACGATGGCGCCTTTCAGGCCAATGAACCACGCAGGCTGCAAGAACGCCACGACAGCGAAAATCAGCACCCAGTAGGCGAAGGTGTTGCCGACGAAGCGGCTTAAAGCGGCGAGGGCACGCATGGTCTGATCCTTATTATTCGTTTTTGATAATCACACAGAACCCATGTGGGAGCGGGCTTGCTCGCGAAAGCAGTGTGTCAGTCAATATAGATGTCGACTGACACTCCCCCTTCGCGAGCAAGCCCGCTCCCACAGTCGAGATCACCAAGCTTTAGATGCCTTGTGGAGTCTCTTCCCCACCCAACGCTTCAACCAGCGCCGGCAGGAAGTCGCCGAAGGTCAGCATCATCAGGGTGAAGCTGGCGTCCAGTTGGCCGAGGGCTTCTTCGCCGCCGTCCTGTTCCGCCTGATCCTGCAGCAAGTCTTCGAACTTCAGGCGCTTGACGGTCATTTTGTCGTCGAGCATGAACGACAACTTGTCCTGCCACGCCAGGGACAACTGGGTCACCACTTTGCCGGTGCTCAGGTGCAGCTGGATTTCTTCGCTGGTCAGGTCCTGACGCTTGCAACGCACGATGCCGCCGTCTTCGTGGGTGTCGCGCAGTTCGCACTCGTCCAGTACAAAGAAATCGTCCGCGGCTTTCTGGGTTTTCACCCAGTCGGTCATGGTGGCAGTCGGGGCCATTTTCACGGTCAGCGGACGTACCGGCAGGGTGCCGATCACTTCACGCAGGGTCGACAGCAGGTCTTCGGCGCGTTTCGGGCTGGCGGAGTTGACCAGGATCAGGCCTTGTTTCGGCGCGATGGCGGCGAAGGTCGACGAGCGACGGATAAAGGCGCGCGGCAGGAAGGCCAGGATGATTTCATCCTTGATCTGGTCGCGCTCCTTCTTATAGACCTTGCGCATTTGCGTGGCTTCGATCTCTTCGACCTTTTCCTTCACCGCGTCACGCACGACGCTGCCCGGCAGAATGCGTTCTTCTTTACGGGCGGCGATCAGCAGGAAGTCGCCGCTGACGTGGGCCAGCGGAGCATCTTCGCCCTTGCCGAACGGCGCGACGAAACCGTAGGTGGTCAACTCCTGGCTTGCACAAGGACGCGCCAGTTTGGTCGCCAGTGCAGTTTCCAACGCCTCGGCATCAAAAGGCAGATCTTGGGTCAGGCGATAGATAAGCAGGTTTTTGAACCACATGGGGCGAGTCTCTCCTTTATACAAAGGGGGGCATTATTCTCTTCGCGGCGCCATAGGCCAACCCTTCTCTAAGCCTTTGGAAGGCCTGAGAAAATTAATTAAAAAAGTGCTTGCCAGAGGTGGGGGTGCTCCGTAGAATGCGCGCCACACCGAAGCGAAGGGTGATTAGCTCAGCTGGGAGAGCGTCTGCCTTACAAGCAGAATGTCGGCGGTTCGATCCCGTCATCACCCACCATTCGTTCAGTGTTACGCGCAGCGGTAGTTCAGTCGGTTAGAATACCGGCCTGTCACGCCGGGGGTCGCGGGTTCGAGTCCCGTCCGCTGCGCCATATTCGGTAACCTGGAATGCTGAACGCCAGGTCACCACGGAAAAGCCCGCTCACGCGGGTTTTTTTCTGTCTGTTGTTCCTGCGGGATGTGTTGTTTCTCCGGTTTTCGGATTTATTTGAAAAAATATTCAATTAAATCAACACGTTACGAAAACTTGTGGCATAATGCGCCCCGTAACGAAGGTACTGGGTGATTAGCTCAGCTGGGAGAGCGTCTGCCTTACAAGCAGAATGTCGGCGGTTCGATCCCGTCATCACCCACCATTACTTTCAATGCTACGCGCAGCGGTAGTTCAGTCGGTTAGAATACCGGCCTGTCACGCCGGGGGTCGCGGGTTCGAGTCCCGTCCGCTGCGCCATATTCGGTAACCTGGAACGCTGAACGCCTGGTCACCACACAGAAAGCCCGCTTAATGCGGGCTTTTTGTCGTCTGGGATTTGACTCACTACCGCGATTCTTTCCCCTGTGGGAGCGGGCTTGCTCGCGAAGACGGTGTATCAGCCAACATCTTCGGTGACTGATTTACCGCCTTCGCGAGCAAGCCCGCTCCCACAGGGGGTTGTGTGTTTGACTGTTATTGCTCGGCGTTGCGGCTGTGCCGATAGTCGCTGATCGCTTCATACACCGCTTTGCGCAGACGATTGATCCCGCCAATCGGGCGATGCGCCTCCAGTCCAAACCAAGGGTTGAACGACTGGTTATCGCATTGCAGATTCAACGCCGGCGTATCGAAGTCCTGGGCCGGCATGTTGATCTTCGCGATTGTCTCAAACGGCGCATCACTTTCCCGCCATTCAATGCTCGTGTCCTCAATCGGCATGTATTTGTTCGCATCCTGGCGCTGGATCTGCAGGACGAAACACGCTGGCACCCGGTCTGTGGATAACTGTTGGTTCAGCGCACTGCGCAGGAAGTTCGGCAGATCCTGATTTTGCTTGGGCAGGACGTAGGCCGGACAGCTTCCCGGATCCGGTATCACCCGGAATTTGGCATTGGCTCCCCCGAACTTGTAGGGCGAAACCGAAAAGTACGTAGTCTGCGTCGGACTGTCCGGAGCAGGGGAGAGCGTCGCCAGGGCAATAAACAAATGACGAACCTGCCACGTACGCGGATCCCAACCCGGAAAGAACGCCATCACCGACTTGCCGTCAGCCTGCGCGGCCACATTCTGACGGTACTCGGCGACATCGCTGACGAAGAAGTTCGGATGGCTGAACATCACAAAGTCCTGTTCATGACGACTCGCTTGATCAGCCAGCAAGGGGTTGCCGGGCACATCGAGCAACTTGATCGCCATGCCCCGGGCATCGCGGATGCTGTCGAATTGCGGGTAGGCGTTGCCATTGGACAGGCGGACGGTCGCTTGCCAGGTTTTGCCCGGCTCGCTGAACACACCTTGACGCAATTCCGCCGCCAGATCCGGCAACACCTGGACCTCGGCCTTCACGCAACCATGGGCCTTGGCGTGGGCATCGCGCAGGTAGCGGGTGCTTTCACGGTGTTGATCAACGATGCGCACGGCGGTCTGGATGATGTCCTGGGTCATCGCCGCTTCACCGGGCGGGATTTGCTCATCGGCGGACACCGCGCCGCTGTGTTGCCAGGCAAACCACGCGGTGGCCAATGCCCAGCCCAACAACCCCAGGCCCAGCAGCCACAGCAGGAGTTTTCCGAGGAATGCACCGAGGCGCAGCCAAAGCGTGATCAGCATGAGCAAATCCTTATGACGGAGACAGGGTTCATGGCAATTGCGCCTCCAGCGGACCACCCAGGACTTTCAGGTATTCCAGCAGCGCCCAGCGTTCTTGCGGTTGCAGCAATCGGCCAATGACGCCGCTGCCACGCTCACCGGCGCGGAACTCGTGGCCGCTGTTGTGATTGCCGGTGATGCGCGTATCGAACACAAAGCCGTTGTTGAAGGCCTCGGTGCGATAGCCCAGATGCCGGGGGTCGTACTCGAAGCTGCCTTTATAGAAGGTGGTCGCGCGTTCGTCCTGGGGCGAGAGCAACTGATAAATGCTCGGCACCGAACCGTTGTGCAGGAACGGTGCCGTGGCCCACACGCCGGCCAGTGGCCTGGCCTTGTAGGCGCGCAGTTCCTGGACACCGATCGGCAAGCCGAAACCGTCCATGTTCGGCCGCTCTGCCGGCGTGACATTGGCCTCGCGGTACGCCTGGTTCTCGACAAACGCTGTGACATACGCGAGCCCCTTGGCCACCGAGAGTTGGCTCAAGTCCAGCGGTTCAGTCGGTTTGGGGTGCAATTGCACGTCCAGTTGCCCGAGCTCCGCCGGGTCCCATTGCAGGGCCGTCAGGTCGAAACGGTGATCGGCAATGTTGTTGGCCGCAGTGGGATCGGTGCCGATGGCGGCGACCGGAATCAGTTTGAGTTGTTGCACCTCGCGCCCGTCGATTGGCTTCACCCGCGGCACATGGCAACCGGCACAGTTTTCGGCGAACAACCCGCGACCTTGGGCCGCCAAGGTTTTGTCGACCTTGCCCAACACGTCTTCCGGCCAGGCGGGCGGCTTGAGGCGTTGCAGGGTTTCTTCGATCAGGTTCAAGTCGCGCACGCGGACGCTGGAGGGATAGCGCGCATCGCCTTGCAGCGGCTGACCGTCAGCGTCGAAGAAATTCAACGTCGCGCCGACACCCAACGCCTCGCCAATATTGCGCGCCATCGGTTGCTGCGCCGAACCGGTCCATTGCACCCAATCGAAGGTCCAGATATCCCACAGCTGTGGATAATCCACCGGGGCGTTGGCCACGCGGTAGTTGGCGGGGGAAATCGCGGTGCCAAATGTGGCATTGGCGATGCGCCCGAACGCGTCGGTACGGCCGGGGCCTTCTTCGGTCGGATAGAGCCCGCGATGGGTGTCGTTCCAGGCGACTTTCACGAAGGTGTCGAGTGATTTTTTGAAGTCTTCGCGTAGGGCTTTGTGCCCGGCGTCGTAGTCCGCGCCCAACACGTTGCGTGCGAAACGTTCGAATTTCCGCGGGTTGTAATAAGTCGACACAAGACTGGCGACCAATGCCTGGCCAAAACTGCCGCCGCGCAGGGTCGGCACGCTCGACGGCAACACATGCTGCGCCGAACCACCATCGATGCGTACGGCCTGGCCGTTGAAGCGCAGTTCGCCGGTGTGGCAGGCGGCGCAGGTGATGTCGAGGTATTGAACCTGGCTATCGGCATTTTGGTGTCGGGCAAAACCCACAGGCAGGTTGCCGGGGTTGTTCGGCGTGGCTTTCTGCGCGGGATCGATCAGGAAGCCGAAGCGTGCGAGGTATTCCGGGGCGGCGAATCGCTGTTGCGAGAACGGCAGTTCCAGCGCCTCGAACCAGTCGTAATGCAGGCCTTTGACCTGGGTACCCTGGGGCGTGAAGTAGTAAGTCTGACGATCAGCCGCGCTCCACTGCTCCAGGTAATGCACCTGTTGGGCGGGGGAGTAGGCCGGCAACTTCGGATTGGCCACAAAGTACAGAACCACGGCCAGGCCGAGCCCCAGCAGGACGACGATCAGAACCAGCAAGCGGAGTAAGAGGCGCAAGATAAACATCCTTGTCGATTTGTCGCTCTCTTATGCCCTAGCTCCATAGGTGACGGCAAGTGGCCATTACGCCAGATGTTGTGGGATCCGGCATCGGCGTCTATAAGACGAAGATGACAGAAACTTCATCCAGCTCATTCCCGAAATGCTTTAAAAGACCTGAACTTATCAGCAGTATCCTGCTCTCATGCCGGTAGCCATTGGTCGTGGCCGCCTGATAAGCTCGCGGCTTTATTCGATTGCCCTTTAGGCGCATGAACAAGGAAATAGCATGAAACAGCATCGGTTGGCGGCGGCGGTGGCCCTGGTAAGCCTGGTACTTGCGGGTTGTGATTCGCAGACCAGCGTAGAGCTGAAAACCCCGGCGCAAAAAGCTTCCTACGGGATTGGCCTGAACATGGGCAAGAGCCTGGCTCAGGAAGGCATGGATGATCTGGATTCCAAGGCCGTAGCCCAAGGCATCGAAGATGCCGTCGGCAAGAAAGAACAAAAGCTGAAGGACGACGAACTGGTCGAGGCCTTCGCAGCACTGCAAAAGCGTGCAGAAGAACGCATGGCGAAAATGAGCGAAGAGTCGGCAGCCGCCGGCAAGAAATTCCTCGAAGACAACGCCAAGAAAGCCGGTGTAGTGACCACTGCATCCGGTCTGCAATATGAAGTCGTGAAAAAAGCCGATGGTCCTCAGCCTAAGCCGACCGACGTAGTGACTGTTCACTACACCGGCAAGCTGACCAACGGCACCACCTTTGACAGCTCGGTTGATCGCGGTAGCCCGATTGATCTGCCGGTCAGCGGTGTGATCCCTGGTTGGGTCGAAGGCCTGCAACTGATGCACGTCGGCGAGAAGTACAAGCTGTACATTCCTAGCGACCTGGCTTACGGCGCGCAAAGCCCAAGCCCGGCAATCCCGGCCAACTCGGTGCTGGTATTCGATCTGGAACTGCTGGCAATCAAAGATCCAGCGAAACAAGACGCCGCCAAGTAATCGACGTCTGTTACAAAAACAACGCCTCGCATTAAGCGGGGCGTTGTTGTATCTGGCATTTGGCAAAGCGCAAAGAAAGCGAACGGATGCTGTAGGCTGGAGTCATAGCCAGTGTGAGCGCTTGGGCTAGCCGCACCGGACCGCCAAGTCAATGAAATCTTGGGTTTTTTTATGTGAGTAAAAAACGCCCGATCTGAGTTGAGCCCTTATAAAACGTGGCTCTCAGCCGTGAAATGCAGCTCTGTTCACAAGGTTATCCACAATTTGTGTGGATAACATTTCAGCGGGAGGAAAAGATGAAAGCACCCTGGAATTTCGCTCGATTCCTGCCACTGGCCGGACGCCTGCTGGCCCGAGGTCGCCTGCCGACCCTGCTGTTCGCCGTGGCCAGCAAAGGCGCCAGCGAAGGTGGCCGCCTGGGCAAACTCAAGGACGACCTGCGCCTGTTGCAGGCCCTGTGCCTGGCCTACTGGCGCGGCGAGTACCGGGCTATTAGCCGCAAATCGATCCTGACCGTCGTGGCCGGCCTGATGTACTTCCTCAGTCCACTCGACGCCATCCCGGATTTCATCCCGGTTTTCGGCATGCTCGACGACATCGCCGTGTTGGCTTGGGTGATGAAAACCCTCGACGACGAACTCAACGCCTTCCGCGCCTGGCGCAATCGCCAGTTGCCGGAGAAGCTCGCGGTGGTCGAACGACTGCCCGACACCCCGGAACAACTTCAGCTCCAAGGGCCGAAAAAAGACCGGGTTGATTGAGTTTCATCCATAGATTGATGCCCCCGCGACCTTGGCCGCTGTTAGGATTACACTTCAAGGGAAAAGTGCCGACTCGCTAAGTGTCGTTGTCCTACGGGGAAGTCATGGATATTCAGATAATCACACGCGAAGGCGAGCCCGAATATGCGGTTCTACCGTGGGCTCAGTACCAGGCTTTACTGAAAGCAGCAGGCATCGAGCAGCAACCGCCAAGGGCCGCCGTAGAGCGTCCGGCAGTCGTTGCAGACCAGGTCCTTCCGGGTCTGGATCAACTACGCAATTTGCGCGAAGGGAAGGGCATCGCCATCGAGGCGCTGGCCCGCACGGTAGGCATCAGCCCGTCTTATCTGGCCTTGATCGAAAGTGGCGAGCGTCTACCCGACGCTGCGATTCGCCGCAGCCTGGCCTGGGAATTGACGGTGCCAGGGTGGAGGGATGAATCGTGAGCGTACGCATCAGTCGTCAACATTGGGACGGGTTATTGGGCGAATTGGACCAGGCGCGCCGCCAGCGCCATCTACTGACCTACCGAGCACTGCTCGAGCGTTTGCAACTGCCCACACCGGCCATGCAAACCCTCACCGCCGCCCTTGAACACCTCGCCGCACTCGACGCCAAAGCCGAGCAGCCCCTGCGCAGCTCACTGGTGATCAGCCAGGGCGCCAGCCGCCTGCCGCGCACCGGCTTCTTCGAATGCGTCGAACGTCTGGGGCGATTCTCCGGCCCATCCGACGGCGTCGCCGCCGCTTCGTGGCACGCCTCGGAAGTGGTGCGGGTGTTCGAATACGAGTACCCCGAATCCGCGGAGGCCTGAGTGTTTTTACGACTCAAGGCGTGGGCCGGTTACCGACTGGCCCGTAGGCTGTTTCACTGGTCATGGTTCGTGCGACAGCCCCGCGGCTGGAAATGGCTCGAAGGCCAATTCGCCCGCATGGCCAACCTCGGCGACGTCGGCGCGCAGAGCTTCTACGGCCACATCCTGACCTTTCGCGGCGTCGGCCTTGGTGCCCGCGAGGAAGGCGTGCGACTGCTGCGCCTGGCGGCGTTGGCGGGGGATGGCAAAGCGGCGTATCAGATTGGTGTGATCAGTTTGGCGGGCACGCCGAGCAAAGCACCGGACCCGGCAGAAGCGGCGCGGTTTTGGCGGATTGCGGTGCAGGCTGGGCATCCGTTGGCGGAGATCAAGTTGAAAGGTTTACCCAGCGACAGCTAACCGAACGGTGCTTGATTGTCCCCACGCTCCGCGTGGGAATGCATCCCGTGACGCTCCGCGTCACATCGGTGTCCGGCACGACACCGTGGTGGAACTGGAACGCAGAGCGTCCCTGGAGGCATTCCCACGCAAAGCATGGGAACGATCACAATACCCGCACGCGTCTTTACGCTTGTCGCACGCAATGACTACCCCTTATAAAGGCAAACTTTCCCTCTCGAAGTAAAAGGATACGAGCATGAGCAATGCCTGGAACGAAGGGTATTTCACCGACGAAGGCTACACCTACAGCTATAGCCGGGAAATCAATCCAGTCTTCCTGCGTTATTGCTTGTTGTTGCGCGGTTTTGCCAGCCTGGAAACAACCGAGGGTTATCACTGCGAATTGGGCTTTGGCCAGGGCGTCTCGATCAACATCCATGCCGCAGCCAATCCAGGGTCCTGGGTCGGCACTGACTTCCATCCGGGCCAGGCGGCTCATGCCAATGCGCTTGCGACCGCCTGGAACAGCGATGCGCAACTGTATGACGACAGCTTCGAGCAACTGCTGGCCCGAAATGATTTGCCGCAATTCGACAGTATCAGCCTGCACGGCATCTGGACGTGGGTCAGTCGCGACAACCAAAAATTGATCGTCGAATTCGCCCGTCGTCACCTCAAGCCAGGTGGTCTGCTGTACATCAGCTACAACTGCTTCCCCGGCTGGTCGCCTTTGGCGCCATTGCGTCATTTGTTCAGCCTGCACGACCGCTTTGGAACAAACCGTTCCGAAAGCCCGGACCAGCGCATAGACGCCGCATTGCAATTCTCCGAAGCGCTGCTGGCGGCCAACCCTAACTACGCCGCCTCGGCCCCGAACCTGAACGCCAAGCTGCAGAGCATCAAAGGCCAGGATCGGCAGTACGTCGCCCACGAATACTTCAACCGCGACTGGAACTGCATGTACTTCACCGACGTGGTCGAAGCCCTGGCCCCGGCCAAACTCGACTTCGCCACGACGGCCGTGCCACTGGATACGGTCGATCCGCTCAACTTGAGTGCAGAAGGCATGGACTTTCTGGAGGGCATCGATCATCCGATCGTGCGCGAACAAGCGCGTGACTACTTCGTCAATCAGAATTTCCGTCGAGATGTGTACGTGCGCGGTGCCAACCGACTGTCCGCCTCCGAACACCGCCAAGGCATGCTCAATACACGCTTTGTCCTGCTTCAGCCGGCAGAAAGCGTCTCCGCCACCGTCAAAGGGCCGGCAGGCGAAGCGTCGCTGCAGGCAGAAATATACGGCCCGGTACTCGAAGCGCTGGCGGCCAGCGGCTATATGCCCAAGACGTTGCGCCAGTTGTCAGGGGCCGTGCCCTCGATGCCTTACGACGATCTGGTGCAGGCCATCACCGTACTGGTCGGGATGAGCGCAGCGGCACCGTGCCAGAGCGAAGCGGCCGAAAAGCTGGTACATGCACGCTGCAGCACCCTCAACCTGCAGCTGTGCAAACGCTCGCTGCTCAGCAACAAAATCCAGGTCCTGGCCAGTCCGGTAACGGGCGGCGGCGTGCCGGTCAGCCGCTTCCAGCAGCTGTTCCTGATATCGATCAAACAAGGCAAAAAACACCCGGCGGAATGGGCGCAACTGGCCTGGAACGTCATTAGCGAACAAGGCGAAGGTCTGCTCAAGGAGGGTAAGGCGCTGACCACGGCTGAAGAAAATATTGCCGAACTGACTGAACAGGCTGAAGCGTTTGCCGGGGATTCGCTGGTGATTCTCAAGGCGCTGGGCATTATTTAACCCGCAGAGTGGTTGATCGTTCCCACGCTCCGCGTGGGAATGCAGCCCGTGACGCTCCGCGTCACATCAATGTCCGACTCGACACCAGTGCTGCAAGTGGAACGCAGAGCGTCCCCGGAGGCATTCCCACGCAGAGCATGGGAACGATCAGATGGGGGGAGCCTGACAACGGATTTATAGATCGATCTAATCAAGGAAGATAAAAACATTGAAAACAGCTCTCTGCGCCCTGTTATTGATAGGCCTGACCACCAGCGCACTCGCTGACTCCGTCGGCTTCCAGTCCTCCACACTGCCAGACCCGCAAAACGAGCGGCCGGTGGAAATGGTCGTCTGGTACCCCACCGCAAGCACCGCCACCCCGCAACTGTTCGGCGACAACCCCGTATTCGTCGGCGCCCTCGCCGTGCCCAACGCACCACCGACTGCCGGCGAACACCCATTAGTGGTGATCTCCCACGGTAACGGCGGTAGTTGGATCAACCAGACATGGCTGGCCAGCGCACTCGCCCATAAGGGTTACATCGTCGCAGCAGTCAACCACCCCGGCACCACCAGCCGTGACCGCAGCCCCCAAGCCGCCGCGCAGCTATGGCAACGACCCGCTGACCTCAGTCGGGCTATCGACGCAGTCACGGCTCAGCCGGAAAAATTTGGTGTGGTCGCGAAGCATCGAATTGCGGCTGTGGGGCATTCGCTTGGCGGCTGGACCGTGCTGGAAATTGCCGGGGCACGGTTTGATCCTGAACGGTTTGCAAAGGACTGTAAGGTCCACCCGAAGTTGGCCAGTTGTACCGCCTATCAAGCGATGAACCCCGCAAGCACACCGGCATCGAAGGCCCAGTTGGCTGCTGATCTGCGTGATAAACGCGTTACCGCTATTGTTTCATTGGACTTGGGGTTGTCGCGTGGGATGACTGATGAAAGTCTCGCGAAATTGCCGGTGCCGACGTTGGTGATTGCGGCGGGTGTGCCGTCTGAAGAGCTTCCTGCTGAGTTGGAGTCTGCTGATTTGGTTAAGCGTCTGCCGCAAGTGTCGAAGCAATACGTTGAGATCAGTGATGCCAGCCACTTTAGTTTTATGGCGGTGTGTAAACCTGGGGCTGTGGTGACGCTTGAGGAGGAAGTGCCTGGTGATGGGATTATTTGTGGGGATGGGGAGGGTGGTAGGTCGCGGGAAGTGATACAGGAGCAAGTTACGGCGTTGATTGATGAGTTTCTGGCGACGTTATTTCGCGGCTAAAAAGCGACGTTGTTAACTGCTAGCACTTAATGATTGCCGATGGTCACTAGGGTTGGCGTTGGAACTGAGATTGCGCTAGCGCAAACTGTGAGTTCGGTTGTATGGGAGTGACAACTTTTGGTCGATTGCGCTATTTATGAAAGGCGGCAACCGGCCAAAAGCAGACTGCTCAAGCTACTAGATAATCCAATACCGTGATCTGGGTGGGGTTATCGACCCTGCTCATATTAATTTTTCAATTGCACCACTTATCCCGTTGGAGAGTTTCCAGTGTTTTCGCTCATCTAAGCCAAGCTTTTTGCTTGCGTATAATATGGCCATTTTTAAAAGTGGTGATGCATTGGTGTAATCATCCTTAATTGCCAGGGCGTGAGCTCTAGTCCCTGATGTAAAGACAACGAGAGCTGCTAGTCGCTTGATGATTTCTGAAGTGGTTTCAGAATAAAGCTGGAAAATCTCTTCGGAATGATTCCAGAGTGGTGAAGATGTGAAAATATGCAAAACCCACATTGCATAGTATGGTGGTGGTGGATTTCTCTTGCTCTTAAGGGGCTTTAATAGTTTTTTTGCTATTCTTTTTCGATCTCTTATGGATAAATTATCAAATGACAGTACATACTTTGATATTTGCTCCGCTACTGGATACAGAAGTTCAGCGTTATCAATAACTAACTCAAGAACTTGGCGCTTGAGATCTTCATCGAGTCCGGGGATTCTAGGGATTTTTGTTAACACATAGACGACAGCTTCATAATCAACAAGAGTAGTATCGCTGAGGGAGTTTTCTAGCATGGCCTGTAGATCTATACCATGAAAAAACTCCAGAATTACCTGTATTTCTTCCTCGCTTGGCTCTTCTTCATCAGCGGCGTCCTCATAGCCAAATCGAAAGTCTCTCAGTATATTAACAGCTGAGTCTCGGTCAGTGAGTGCCGCGTCATGTTTAAGCAGTATTTCTTGCTTAAACCTGGCGATTGGCAAAATTTTAGTTTTGGCTGTTTGCAGCGTTAGGCCGTGATTGGTGTAGAGCCATTCTCCAAGATGAAATAGCACAGATTGTGCTTCGTACTCTGACGAACAAAATATATTGTAGTCGTCAACCCATCTGATAAAGCTTACATTTTTACTTTGTAAAGTTGAGTCGACATCGATCAAAAGCGCTTCAGCTAAAACTCTAGAAGCATACGGGCCAACAGGAATGCCGTAGCTGTTTCTGCCCATCAGATTGCTGACTAGTTTTTTTATCAAAACTCTTGCAACGTCTCTAACTCGTTGAGATGTTGCAATACTCTCAATAACATTTTCCAGTCTGTGTTGATAAATTCTTGGGAAGAAATCGGCAATGTCTGCCAGGGCAACATATTTCGTTGCGGGCGTGTCGGACTTCAGCTCTAATTGTTTTCGATAATTTTCGTGGGAGTTCTTTACTTCATATAATATTGATTTATTGCTTGTGTCTACTCTGTATGAGAACACCTTTTTGGCTTTTACGCTTATACGGCTTTGCTCGATATCATCTTTTGCGATCATAACAAGCGCGGTATAAATGATTAAATCCTGCGGGTGTAGAAGATGCACAACGCGTATATTTGCACGATTTTTTGGAGCGAATACTTTTGTTAACTTAAATGGCTCATACGTATCTAGGTCTATTTTCTCTAAGGCCGCACGTATTGTTGGCCAGTTGTTTTTAACAATTTCCCATTCAGGGGGTGTAGGTAGCATAGTGCTAAAGCCATGGTGGTCAATCGCCTCTCGGGCATTATCAAGCTCTACATCCGTTAGGTTAAACATTTTGCATCCGTTTCCTTCCAAGAAAGTAGGTGAGCGAAATAACCGCCATTGGCGTTAATCTGGCAGGCGCTTATCAAGTGCTGCAAAGTCAGATCACGAATGTGAGTGACGAGTTTTTTGGCGAAAAGATTATATGTCTAAAGCGACATCAAAAAGCCATCTTTCCTTTTGATGCTCATTCTCTGCTTTTTTTGGTGGTGGTGATAAATCGATTGCTGCCTATCGCTACACGCAGCAATCGGCCAAAAGTGGCCTTGACAACCCAATATAGATCTGTTTCATTTTTCAGTAGCAAAGCCGACGCGCTGTCAGTCCTGCTTCCTCCTAGCCACGGTGCGGTTGATTAAATATGGTGGGAGTACTATAAAATTTTCTGGGATCATGGGCTGAAGCCAGCCGTGCGGATGTAACCTTCGAAGCGACCGCAGAAAAAGGCGATCAACAAACTGAAAGGAATGAATTCGCATGAAAGACAAAAAAATAATTAAAGTGGGTAAGGAATTACCCTTGGAGGATGCAGTAGAGGCATTCGTCGATACATTTTTTACTAGCGGTGCTCTTAGTGCATTTCCTTTAACAGGGACTGCAATTGGATTTTTTAAGGCTTTCAGAAGCTACAAAACAGAGAAATTTAAAGCGAAATTAAAAGGATTTATTGAAGGGGTTGATAACTTAAAACAAGAAGAGTTCGCTAAATTTATTGCATTGAGAGATCCGAAAGATGATCCTTTGCTGAGTGAGCACTTGCTAGAGCTAATTGAGCAGGCAGAGTCAGAGCAGAAAGCAAAAATAATTGGAGTCATATTTCGCAGGCTCGTTCGAAATAAGATAAGCCGAGGTCAATTTACGGATCAAGTACGCTTTGTAAATAAAATATACATAATCGATCTTTTTACCTTTATGCATGGGTACCACAACTCTTACATCTTAGAAGATGGTCTAGGAGATATACTTGTAAATCATCGAATCTGCAAGCGCAATGTAAGCTTTGCTAGCAGAGATAAAAACTTACTCAGGCAAGAAACGGAGCAGTATATAAAAGTAAGTTATGAAATCACTGGAGTCGGAAATAAATTTCTCAGATCCTTACATGAGGCATATAGAGATAAAATTGAACAAAAATACATTCTAGAAGATTAGACTATTTAAAATATCGCATTAAGTTCATATTAATGCAGTGCATCCTATATTAAGAGATTCGAAGGCGACAATTGTGAACGTCTGCTTTCGGCCTAAGCTGTGTAAAAACGTTTTAAAGCAGGTATGGCGGCCCGAACGAAAATCGCGTTCCTAAGCAAATCCTTTCCCAGTGGCCAAATCCACAGCGGCACTATGCGCGTCAGAAAACCGCGCCCCTGCGGTCAGATCATAATCGACCCCTGGCGGCACCTCGCCGTAATCGAAACGCACAATCAATCAATCCGTTCGAGTCGCCGCAGGCTTCGGGTCAACATGCTTTGCGTGACCCCAGCAAGCCGCCGGCCGATTTCGGCGTGATGCAATTTTCCCACCACGCACAACGCACGGCCTATGCCCCACGACCAGCGATTGCCCGCGTAAGCTGGGACAGCTTCATCATTGATTTTATTGCGCCATCATGGGCATGATGATTGCGCGAGGGAACCTAATAGATAGCAAGGAACTTAATATGGCTGATTTTTTCATTTCCGGCATTCGCCGGGAAAAACCGGGTGGTCACATCCAGCAAGTCCAAGTAATTAGAAGTGGGAAAGCAGTGCATATGACTGCTGACCGTGTATTCGTCGCCGACCTAATCACTCTGGGCAAGACAACCTTCCAGACTATTTTTTGGGAAAATAACGCATGGCGTTACGGCGCGCATGTGCACGTGGTAGATGGGGAATATCTGGCGACTGATCGGAACGCCAGAAAAGAGGACAATCTCGAAAGCTTACCTACGTTCTAATATATAGCGCGATTAAACTCTTCCCTCGCACCTTTAATGGCTACATGCCGTGCGCAACTGGTCTCATGAAACCGGATACCCTTTTAAGTGAGAATAATCGCCAGATCGCACCCCAGTTCAGTATGTGCCATGAATGTCTGCTTTTGGCCGTTGGCTGTCTTTCGCGAAGGGTGATTTTACGGCGAAGCTGAGCGCCGTGAGTGGAGAAATCAAGCTGGGCTTCAGCGAAACCTTCCTCCCCCTTTTTTAAGTGGCGAAATTTCTGGGCAAGGTCTTCGGAAATTTCCTTCGAGTCGCGGCGGTTTTGGTGAACTGGTGCGTGTTGGGTTCAATCGGTAGGCTTTGGTGGTCGCTGAAAATCAGTGACAGGGCGTAGGAACCCTTTAATAGCATCGGTAATGCGTTAGCAATCGAAGTCAGATTTGCGGTCCGCCATGTGCGTCAGTAATATCTGTCGCGGCGGCTATGCGCGGACACGTTTCGGCGTGGTCGAGTTTTCCGATGCTCGGTATTCCTACCCCGCGTATAGCTGCCACCCAAGCCTGTAGGAAGGCTGATGGCAGCTTCCATTTCTCATCGGAAGCTTAAAAAATGACAACACTTCATCCCGATCCACCCTACGAAAAACCAACTCCCCACCCCAAAAGCCGCTTCATGGCGCTCACCAGCAATTGCGATGACATGCCGACCTTGTTCGTTGATACCCACGCGCCGCTTGATGTTTTGTATGACGCTGCCAATTATCGAATCCGTGCGGTCACTCAAGTGCTGGAGAATATGTCCATGCGTGGGTCGATTGATTGTGAGTCCTTCATTCTCAGTGACTTTGCGTTGCTGTGTGCCATTCCGTTGCGGGATGGGTGTGATGTGTTGGATGTGTTGGGGCGGCGGTTGCGGGCGATGCCTTCGGAGTAGCGTCTAGCGCTGTGATGATCGTTCCCACGCTCTGCGTGGGAATGCAGCCGGTGACGCTCTGCGTCACATGAGGGGCAGGCTGGACATCGGTGCTGGGGGCTGGAACGCGGAGCGTCCCTGGAGGCATTCCCACGCGGGAGCGTGGGAACGATCGGGTTAGCGGTGGCCGGCTACTAGTGTTTCTTCAGTTGCGGGCACCGCAAGGCTATCAATTACATGCACGCTATACCCCGGCACATTCTTCGCGTGGTGTTTGGCCTGTGACGCCATCTCCGCCAGCAGGCTCGCATCGAGTTGTCCACAGGCTTCTGGATGCAGGTGCACCACGCCGATGGACAGTGAAAGCAGTGGAAATTCCTGCCTTACACCTTGGCGATTCGGCGCGATGAAGCAGCCAGCCTCCAAATGCTCAGCGCGATAGAACCGCCGGCACTGGCTATGGAAATCATCCAGCAACTGGTTCAAACGTTTGCGCCAATCCTCGGGCCCGAGCACCAGCAGGAAGTCATCACCGCCGATATGTCCTACGAAGTCGCGGGAAGGATCAACGCGATCATTCAGACACTGCGCCAAGCACAGTAGGACTTCATCCCCACGACCGTAGCCGTAGATGTCGTTGAAGGGTTTGAAGCTGTCGATGTCCACGTAGCAGATCACCGATTCCCGCGCTTGTTGCAGCAGGCGGGTCAGGCATTGCTGGATGGGGACGTTGCCGGGCAGCAGGGTCAGGGGGTTGGCGTAGCGGGCTTGTTGGATTTTGAGTTCGGTGATCAGTTTGAGGACGTCGATGACGCGGCCGAGCCCGAGGTAGCTGCCGTTGAGGGTGATGATGAAGTCTTCTTCGATGCGTTGCCGAGCGCGGCTGGTGATGAGGCGGCTGACTTGTTGCAGGGACTGGCTCATTTCGACGGCGAGGAAGTCGTCGTTCATCAGGCGGCTGATGGGTTTGCGGGCGAAGAGGTCGGTGGCGAAGGGCTTGAGCAGGGCGTCGGAGAGCGAGTGGCGGTGGACGATGCCGCACGGTTGGCCTTGTTCGTCGAGCACCGCCAGTGAGTTCAGATTGGCTTGGCGGCGGAAGGCTTCGAGTACGGTCGCGGTCGGGGTGTTGCGGGCGACGGCGGGTTGGTCGTTGAGCAGGGCGCTGAGGTCGCTGCCTTCGTCGTTCAGCGCCACCACGGTGCTTTCCTGTTTCGGCATCAGGGTCCGCGCATCCCGTGGCGGATGTTCCTGAGGGCGGCAGAGCAAATAGCCTTGCACCAGGTCCACGCCCATTTCGGTCAGTATCGCGAGTTCTTCCGGCAGTTCGATGCCTTCGGCGATCACTTGTGCGCGGGAGGCCTTGGCGATTTGCAGGATCGAGCCGACGAACTCGCGCTTGAGCGCGTCCTGATGGATGCCGTCGATGAAGTGACGATCAATTTTGACATAGTCCGGTCGCAGCTCGGACCACAGGCGCAAGCTGGAATAACCTGCGCCGAGATCGTCCAGCGCAATGGAAAACCCCATCGCCCGGTAGTGATGCAGGGCGTTTTGCAGCAGCTGGAAATCATCGGTCGGGGTTTGTTCGGTGAGTTCGATCACCACCTGGCTTGGCGGTATGCCGAAGTCCTGCAGCAGTTGTAGGGTGCGACCCGGTTGGTGCGAGGTTTCGAGCAGGGATTCCGGCGACACGTTGAGGAACAACTTGCCCGGCAGTTGCTGTTCGTTGAAGCGGCGGCAGGCGCTCTGGCGGCAGGCGATTTCCAGCTCACTGAGGCGCCCGGCCTGGCGGGCCACGGCGAACAGGGCGATGGGGGAGTGCAGCGGGCTGTTGGAGGGGCCGCGGCTCAGGGCTTCGTAGCCGATGATTCTTCGTTCAGAGAGGGAAATGATCGGCTGGAACAGACTGTGCAAACCGCTTTGAGCCAGTATTGAACTCAAGGCACTCAGCTGTTCGGTCGTGGTCATGGCGTTCTCTGGCGATAAAAAAAGGACTGGGAGCAGACTCTTGATTCAAGAGGTGCTCCCAGTCCTGTATTTCACGACAGAATGATGACTGTTTGATGACGCTCCGGGGAGCGTCAGCATTAAATTGCCATCATCTTAATGCTTGGCGACCTGGTTGCTCAGTTTCAGGTAGTCCAGCAGCACCCGCCCGGTTTCGCTCAGGTAGGCATCGTCTTCCGGTTTGATTTTGTCCGGCTCGGCCGCGATCGCATCTTCGTCTTCTTTCTTCAGCTCTTTGAGCGGTTCTTCGCCCTTGGCTTTGCGACGGATGTTTTCCATAACCAGTTGCTTGGCTTCGATGTCCGCATGTTGCTTGCGACGATCGGCTTCGTTGAGGCTGACGGTTTTTTCTTCCATCAGCTTCTGGGCCAGGGCCAGCTTGTCACGGATGAACACGAACTCCGCGTCTTTGGCCGAACGTACGTCGTGCTCGGATTTGAGCTCGGCGATGTATGGCTTGAACGGGTCGGTCGCCGGTTTGATCGAGGCCTTGATGGTGTCCCACGGCATGGCTTCCGGCAGGGCGCTTTCGCCGATTTCCTTGGTGTCGATGATCGACGGGAAATCCACATCCGGCAGTACGCCCTGATGCTGGGTGCTCTGGCCGGATACCCGGTAGAACTTGGCCAGGGTCAGTTTCAGTTCGCCATGGTTCAGCGGCTGAATGGTCTGCACGGTGCCTTTGCCGAAGGTCTGGCCGCCGATGATCAATGCACGGTGGTAGTCCTGCATGGCGCCGGCGAAGATCTCCGAAGCCGAGGCGGACAAGCGGTTGACCAGCAACGCCATCGGGCCTTTGTAGAACGCGCCTGGGTTTTCATCTTCCAGCACATCGACCCGGCCATCGGCGTTACGCACGAGTACGGTCGGACCTTTGTCGATGAACAGACTGGTCAGCTCGGTGGCTTCCTGCAAGGAACCGCCGCCGTTGTTACGCAAGTCGATGACCACGCCGTCAACTTTGTCTTTCTGCAACTCGGTCAGCAGTTTCTTGACGTCGCGAGTGGTGCTCTTGTAGTCCGGATCGCCAGCACGGAATGCCTTGAAGTCCAGATAGAAGGCCGGGATCTCGATGACGCCGAGCTTGTAGTCCTTGCCGTCCTGTTTCAGGTTGAGGACCGACTTTTTCACAGCCTGATCTTCAAGCTTCACCGCTTCACGGGTGATCGGCACGATTTTGCTGGTCTGGTCGTTTGGCGCATTGCTGGCCGGAATCACTTCCAGGCGCACCACGGTGCCTTTCGGCCCACGGATCAGCTTGACCACTTCGTCCAGGCGCCAGCCGACCACGTCGACCATCTCTTTGTTGGCCTGGGCCACGCCGATGATCTTGTCGGCCGGGGCCACCATTTTGGTCTTGTCGGCCGGGCCTGCCGGCACCAGGCGCACGACTTTCACCTGGTCGTTATCGCTCTGCAACACGGCGCCGATGCCCTCGAGGGACAGGCTCATGTTGATGTCGAAGTTTTCCGCGTTATCCGGCGACAGATAGTTGGTGTGCGGGTCGTAGGACATGGCGAAGGTGTTGATGTACGCCTGGAAGATGTCTTCCGGACGGGTCTGGTCCAGACGCGACAACTGGTTCTTGTAGCGCTTGGTCAGGGTTTCCTGGATCTGCTTGGAATCCTTGCCGGCGATCTTCATCCGCAGGACTTCGTCCTTGACGCGTTTGCGCCACAGGTCGTCGAGTTCGGCGGTGGACTTGAGCCACGGGGCATCCTTGCGATCGATCAGCAAGGTTTCCTTGGTGGTGAAGTCGATCTTGTCGACGCCTTTGTTCAGCTCTGCAAGGGCGAAGTCCAGACGCGCTTTGACGCGGTCCAGGTAGCGCTTGTAGATGGTGAACCCGGCGTTCAGGTCGCCGCTTTTGAGGAAGTCGTCAAACTGGGTTTTCCACTTGTCGAATTCGGCAATGTCGCTGGCCATGAAGTAGCTGCGCGATGGATCCAGCAGCTTGAGGTAGCTGTCGTAGATGATCACGGAGCGCGCATCATCGAGCGGCGGCTTGCTGTAGTGGTGACGCTTGAGCAGCTCGACGACGTTCAGACTGGCGATTACTTCGTCACGATCAGGCTGAAGGTTGTCCCAGCTATTGGCTGCAAACGAATTGCTCGACATCGGCAACAGGCCGATACCAATAAATAGAGCTAGGGCGGTGCTGGGAAACAGTTGCTTCATGCTGATTCGACGCGGGGACAATTGATCACGCATATTAGGCCGTCTTTGAAGTCGCCGGTTCCACAAAGGGCCGGTCACATAATGCAAGAAAGCCCGGCGCTACCGCTACGGGCTCAGTCCAGACTCACTATGGAGGCACTGTGAAAGCATTGCAAGGCGTTGACGGTCAAGTGGAGTGGGTTGAAGAGCCGAGTCCTACGTGCGATGTAGGACAAGTTCGCATCCGAGTGGCGGCAGCGGGTCTCAATCGAGCGGATTTGTTACAGAAGGCAGGCCTTTATCCGCCCCCGCCGGGAGCCAGTCAGGTGCTCGGTCTAGAGTGTTCGGGGGTGATCAGCGAGGTCGGCGCGGGCTCGTCCTGGCAGGTCGGAGACCGGGTCTGCGCCTTGCTGGCCGGGGGCGGGATGGCCGAAGAGGTGGTTGTCGACGGACGGCATGTGCTGCCGGTGCCCGAAGGTTTGTCGTTGGCCGAGGCGGCGGCATTGCCCGAGGTGTACGCGACCGTTTGGTTAAATTTATTTCATCTTGCCGGCCTCAAACCCGGTGAGAAAGTTCTGCTGCACGCCGGGGCAAGTGGAATCGGTTCAGCCGCCATTCAGTTGTGCAAGGCGTTTGGCAACCCGTGCTGGGTGAGCGTCGGGTCCGCCGAGCGTTTGGCCTACTGCGAAGCTTTGGGAGCCCAGGGCGGGGTCGTGCGCACCGGGGATCTGGAGAGCTTGAGCGACCTGGGGCCGTTCGATGTGATCCTGGATCCGGTGGGCGGCAATTATGCGGCGCTGAATCTCAAGTTGACCGCGCTGGATGGCCGTTGGGTACTGATCGGTTTGATGGGTGGCCGCGAGGCGAAGCTGGATCTGGCGCAGGTGCTGGGCAAGCGCGTGCAACTGCTGGGCTCGACGTTGCGCAGTCGCGATGATCAGTTCAAGGCGGATGTGTTCAGTGATTTGAGCCAGCATGTGTGGCCGTTGTTTGCCGAAGGGCGGTTGAAGCCGCAATTGGCGAAGACGTTCAAGATCAAGGATGCCGAAGCGGCGTTTGCGGAGTTGGCGAGTAATACGGTGGCGGGTAAGTTGGTGTTGGTGATCGACGAAAGCCTGGTTTGAGGCTTTAAAAGCATCGCGAGCAAGCTCGCTCCCACAGGTTCAGCGCAATCCCTGTGGGAGCGGGCTTGCTCGCGAAGGCGATGTGACAGTCAACATGGATAGCGACTGACACGGCCCCTTCACGAGCAAGCCCGTTCCCACATGGGGGTGGTGTTATTTCCAGAGATGGATTGGCCAGCCGGCCTTTTCGGCGTGCTCCAGCAACACCGGATCCGGGTTCACCACATGCGGGAAGTCCACTTTCAGCAACAACGGCAAGTCATTGCGTGAGTCCGAATAGAAGCTCGCGCCTTCGAGGTTTTCCTCTTCGGCATCCAGCCATTCCAGCAACCGGGTGATTTTGCCTTCGCGGTAGGTCAGGGTGCCGACCGTGTGCCCGCTATAAACGCCATGGGCCACTTCCAGTTCGATGCCGAGGATCTCGTCGATCCCCAGACGATCAGCAATCGGCCGCACCAGGTGCGTGCCCGACGCCGAGATCACCAGGATCCGGTCGCCGGCCTTGCGATGGGCGGCGATGGTTTTGGTGGCGTCGCTGAAGATTATCGGCTCGATGAAATCTTCCACCCACGGGCCGACCAGGTGATCGACCTCTTCCGGCGTGCGGCCGATCATCGGCTCCAGGCTGAAGGTCATGTAGTCCTCCATCCGCAGCTTGCCGTGGCTGTAGGCGTCCATCAGTTCGTTGTTCTGCCGCATGAACGACTCGGGATCGACCCAGCCCAGCCGGCCCATCTGCTCGCTCCAGAGGGTGGCGCAGTCGCCGTGGATCAGAGTTTCGTCCAGATCAAAAATTGCCAGGGCCATCAGTGCAGTTCTCTCTTCAACATCAGCAAAGGCATCAGGCTACCTCACACAGGGCCGTCGGATCGATGGAAAGCGCCAGTCGCTGACCATCGGGGTGCAGATCGGCCGCCGAGCGGTTGAGCACATCCACCACCAATTCCACGCCCCGGGCCTCGACCCGGTAGCGAATCACGTTGCCCAACAGGCTGTGGCTGCGAATCTGCGCGTCGAGGTCACCGTTAAGGCTCAGTTCGATGGCTTCCGGGCGAATCGCGATGCGGTGGCTGATCGGCCGTTGCAGCAGCTTCGAGGCGGCGTCGGCGTCCAGCAGGTTGTAGTTGCCGATGAAACCGGCAGCGAACACATCCACCGGCGCGGTGTAGAGGGTTTCGGCATCGCCGCTCTGTACGATCTTTCCCTGATTCATCAGGAAAATGCGATCAGACATGGTCAGGGCTTCTTCCTGATCGTGTGTGACGAAGATCGTGGTCAGGCCCAGTTCGCGCTGGATCGCACGGATCTGTTCGCGCAAGTGCTTGCGAATCCGCGCGTCCAGGGCCGACAACGGTTCATCCAGCAGCAACAAACGTGGTCGCGTGACCAGCGAACGGGCCAGGGCCACGCGCTGGCATTGGCCACCGGACATTTGATGGGGATAGCGTGAAGCGAAGTCGTTCAGCTCCACCAGTTTCAATACTTCAGCGACGCGCTTCTGACTGTCGTCGGCGTTGACCTTTTGCATGCGCAAACCGAAAGCGACATTCTGCTCTACAGTCATATTCGGAAACAGCGCGTAGCTCTGGAACACCATGCCGATTCCGCGTTTCTGCGGGCTCAATGGCACGATGTCGACGCCATCGAGCAGGATCTTGCCGCCATCCACCGAGGTCAGCCCGGCAATGCACCGCAGTAAGGTGGATTTGCCGCAACCGGACGGGCCGAGGAGGGTGACGAATTCGCCCTTCTGGATTTCGCAGTTGATGTCGCTGAACACCGTGGTGCCCGCGTAGTTTTTTTGCAGGTGTTGGACGCTGACATAGCTCATTCGCTTTTGTCCTTGTTCAAGATATTGGCCGCCCAGGTCAGAACCAGCACAAAGAAGAAGTAGGAAATCACCAGCGCACTGGTGAAATGGCCGCTGCTGTTACGCATGTTGTTGAGGTAGACCTGCAGGGTTTCGTAGCGGGTGCCGACCAGGATGTTGGCGAACACGAACTCGCCGAACAGGAACGAGAACGACAGCAGCAACGCCACCATCAAGCCCTTGCGCAGGTTCGGCAGCACCACCAGGAACGCCGCTTGAAAGGTGCTGGCACCGAGCAGTTGGGCGGCGTCCATCAAGTCGCGCAGGTTGATCGCTTGCAGGTTGTTGGTGATCGCCCGGTACATGAACGGCAGCGCCACGGTGAAGTAGCAACCGATCAGAATCCACGGCGTGCCGACCATTGCAAACGGCCCGGAACCGTAGAGTTGCAGCAGCCCCACCGACGACACCACCGGCGGCACCGCGAAGGGCAGCAGGATCAGGATGTTCATCAAGGCGTCGAGTTTCGGGAAGTGGTAATGCACCACAAACAGCAGCGGCAGAATCAGCACCACCGACAGAATCAGCGCGCCGACGCAGACCAGCAGCGATTGCCCGAAGGCGTGCAGAAAGCGCGGATCGCTCCACAGCTGCACGTACCATTTGAAGGTGAAGCCACTGGGCAGAATGGTCGCCGACCAACTGCTGGCGATCGAGTAGATCAGCGTGCCGGCGAGGGGCAGCAACAGGATGGCAAACAGCAAATACACCACGACCCGGTGGTAGACACCGACAGGCCCTAATTCAGCGCGAGACATGGTAGCTCCTCTTCAACAGCAGCTGATGCACGATGGTCACCAGGGTCATCAACGCCACCAGCACCACGGCCAGGGCACTGGCCAGGTTCGGATCGAGGGAAATATCGCCGGACACCATCGCCGCGATGCGGATCGGCAGCACGTTGAAGTTGCCGGTGGTCAGGGCATACACCGTGGCGTAGGCGCCGAGGGCGTTGGCCAGCAGGATCACGAACGTACCGAGCAGCGCCGGGGTCAGCACCGGCAAACCGATGTGGCGCCAGAACTGCCAGCCATTGGCGCCGAGCAGTTCGGCGGACTCGCGCCAGTCTTCGCGTAACGCATCGAAGGCCGGGTAGAGCAGCAGCACGCCCAAAGGAATCTGGAAGTAGGTGTAGAGAATGATCAGCCCGGTTTTCGAGTACAGGTTGAAATCCTGAATGATCCCGGCCTGTTTCAGCATGATCGTGAAACTGCCGTTGAAGCCCAGCAGAATGATGAACGCGAAGGCCAGGGGCACACCGGCAAAGTTGCTGGTCATGTTGGCGAAGGCGTTGACGAAGTTGCGCAGTTTCGAGTCGACCCGGCGCAGGGAATAGGCGCCGAGCACCGCGATGATAATCCCGAACACGCTGGACCAGAAACTGATCTCAAGGCTGTACTGGATCGCCTGCAAGTAGAACTTCGAACTGAAGATCTTGGTGAAGTTTTCGATGCCCCAGCCAAACTCTTCCGATTGCAGGCTGTTGATCATCACCCAGACCAGCGGGGCGATTTCGAACACGATAAAGAACAGTGCGAAGGGCACCAGGCATAAAGCCGCCAGCCATTTGCCGCGAGAGATGGAATTCACTTGAGCAGCTCCCGGCACACAGGTTTGTCGTGGGCCACACCCAGCAATTCGCAGACGGTGCCGCAGATCTCTGTCTGTTTCGGCGTGGCGCCGGCGTTGAAACTGAAGGCGTCGCCGAGGACGAACAGCGGCACTTCGCGTTCTTCCGGCAACAGGCCGTTATGGGAGCGGTCGTTGTTCATGCCGTGGTCGGCGGTCACCAGCACCTGGTAACCGGCATCGAGCCAGCCTTGCAGGTAATCCGCGAGGTAGATGTCGGCGAAGCGCGCACTGTTGCGGTATTGCGGGGTGTCGAGGCCGTGCTTGTGCCCGGCGTCGTCGATGTTCATGGGGTGGATCAACAGAAAGTTCGGCGTGTGGCGCAGGCGCAGGTTTTCCGCGTCGGCGAACAGGTGCGAATCGGGGTAGTGATCGCTCCAGTAGAAGTGTCCGTGCTGGATCGGCAGTTCCGGGTTATCGGTGTGACGATCCCGCGCCGCCACGAATGGCGAACGGTTGTACAACTCGCTGACCCAGTGATAGGCCGCGGCGGCGGTGGTCAGGCCGGCGTCGGTGGCGTAGTGGTAGATGCTGCGCTGGTTGGACAGGCGTGAGACGCCGTTGTGGACGATGCCACTGTCGATCGGCGCAACGCCGGTCAGGATGCATTCATACAGCGGTCGGGACAGGGCCGGCAGTTCGCATTCCAGTTTGTAGAGCGCCGCGCGTCCTGCGCCAACGTAAGCCTGCAGGTGCCCCATGGCGTGGCGCGCGACCTCGTAGTTGAGGCCGTCGAGCACGACAAGGATGACGTTGTGCTTCATAGGGGCGATGACTCCGCAAAACAGATATTCGAAAAGTCCGGGTTTCATTCGGTCCAGTGTGGGAGCGGGCTTGCTCGCGAAGGCGGTTTCACATCCAACACATGTGTTGACTGACACACCGTCTTCGCGAGCAAGCCCGCTCCCACAGGGGATCTTTAGCGTTTGTGCTACCGCATCACTTCATTTCGACGATGACTTCTTCGTTCCACTTCTGCGGCAGGGCCTTGGAAGTCTTTTCCCACGCATCCGCGTCCTTGATCGGGGTCACGCCTTTGTACTGCTCGTTCGGCAGCAGCTTGGCTTTGACTTCGGCCGGCAGTTGCAGGTGTTCGGCGCGGATCGGACGGGCGTTACCACGGGCCAGGTTGATCTGGCCGGCGTCGCTGAAGATGTATTCGCGGGTCAGCTTGGCGGCGTTCGGGTTCTTCGCGTATTTGTTGATGATGGTGGTGTAGCCGGAAATCACCGAGCCGTCGGACGGGATCAACACGATATAGTCATCCGGATTGGCCATCTTGGCTTTGTAGCTCAGGCCGTTGAAGTCCCAGACCACGCCGACTTCGATCTCGCCTTTTTCCATGGTGGCGATGGTCGGGTTGGCCATCGACAGACGACCTTGCTTGGCGATGTCTGCAAACAACAGCAGGGCGGGTTGCAGATTCTTCTCGTCGCCACCGTTGGCCAGCGCTGCGGCCAGTACGCCGTTGGCGGCCTGGGCGGCGGTGCTTACGTCACCAATGGAAACCTTGTATTTGCCGGTCTTGAGGTCAGCCCATTTGGTCGGTGCTTCGGAACCGTGCAGCAGCTTTTTGTTGACGATAAACGCGATGGTGCCGGTGTAGGCCAGCGCCCAGTTACCGTCCTTGTCCTTGGCCCAGTCCGGGACTTGTGCCCAGGTGCTTGGCTTGTACGGTTGCACCACGCCTTGCTTGACCGCGATCGGGCCGAAGGCGGCACCGACGTCGCCGATGTCGGCGCTGGCGTTGTCTTTTTCAGCGGCGAACTTGGCGATTTCCTGGGCCGAGCTCATGTCGGTGTCGATGTGTTTCAGGCCGTAGTTCTTGGCCAGATCGTCCCAAGTGCCTTTCCAGTTGGCCCAGTCATCGGGCATGCCGACGCTGTTGACGGCGCCTTCCGCCTTCGCAGCGGCTTCCAGAGTTTTCAAATCCGTATCAGCAGCCATGGCGGCGGTGCACATGGCAATGGTCGAGCCTAACAGTGATGCCAGGAAAAGCTGTTTCATCCGAAGCTCCTTTGGGCGTTTTCAACGCTGCGATTGCGGTTGTGTTGGTCTAGGTCAGCAATACCTGAGCCAATTTAAGGGGACTGCATGACACTTTCATGTCGATGGTCGCCCGGCAGGACTTTTATTTGCCCGCAATTGGTGGGTGCCCGGTAAGCGTAGACCATGGTTAAACGCCCGCAGGGCAAGGGACTTGGCCGATGTATTGCAAGGTTTTCCCAGGCTTTCGGGATGACCGTTGGGCAGCTGTCATCTCTCAGTCATCTGCACTGCCTAGGCTTGCAGAATGTTGGATAAGCGGGTTTTACCGTGGGGTTCTGCCCTGAAACAGTGCTGGTCTAGTCCAGATAGGTAACGTTGATGCGCGATGAGGCAACAAAAGCGGTGACAGCCATTGGCCAGGTGCTGCAGGAGCAGCTCGATCACGGCTTGTTGGCGGCGGGCAGCAAGTTGCCGGCCGAGCGCAAGCTCAGTGAGTTGTTCGGTACCACGCGCATTACCGTGCGCGAAGCGTTGTTGCAGTTGGAAGCGCAGGGGCAGATTTATCGCGAAGAGCGCCGTGGTTGGTTCGTCTCGCCGCCACGCCTGGCCTACAACCTGATGCAGCGCAGCCACTTCCACGCGATGGTCAGCGCACAGGGGCGAGTGCCGTCCACCGAAGTGATTTCCGCGCGCCTGCAACCGGCGTCGGCGGCGGTGTGTGCGTGGTTGCAGTTGCCGGCGTTGTCGAGCGTGATCCAGATTTGCCGGGCCCGGCGCATTGATGGGCGGCTGGTGTTGTACGTAGAGCACTATCTGAATCCGCAGTATTTTCCGGGGATTCTGGACTTTGATTTGAATCAGTCGATTACCGAGCTGTATGCGCGGCACTACGATTTGCACTACGGGCGGGTGCGCTTCGAGATTGTGCCGACGTCGTTGTCGGTGGATGCGGCGGCGGCTTTACGGGTGTCGGTAGGGAGTCCGGGGTTGCGGATTGCGCGGGTCAATTACGATCAGCATGAGCGGTTGATCGATTGTGACCTGGAGTTTTGGCGGCATGATGCGATTCATGTGGGGGTGGATGTGGTTTGACGGGGTGGGTTTGTCTGCGGGACCGTGTCGACGCCTTCGCGAGCAAGCCCGCTCCCACAGGTGACCGAGTATTCCCTTGGGAATGCGATTAAAAATGGGGGAGCGGGCTTGCCCGCGAAGAGGCCCGCCCGGTCACTCCTGTTCTTTCTGGGGCCCGCCACCCGCCGTCACCACCTGAATACTCATCCTAGGCGTCGCCAGATCCAGCCCGGCCTCATCCAGATGCCGCTTCAATGACAAATTGAACGCCCGCGAAACTTCCCACTGCTTGATCGGCGCGGTCTTGAACCGGGCGCGCAGGAT
Organism: Pseudomonas sp. NPDC096950; assembly: GCF_044762525.1. NCBI lineage: Bacteria > Pseudomonadati > Pseudomonadota > Gammaproteobacteria > Pseudomonadales > Pseudomonadaceae > Pseudomonas > Pseudomonas sp. NPDC096950. The sequence goes on from NZ_JBIWEL010000009.1 coordinate 79,041, forward strand.
CGCGCTGCCGGACTCGAAACTCTCCACGCCTTGAATCTCCAGCGGCGACCAGATGTTGCGTCGTTGCAGCGGGTCGGTGCGCATCTTCTGGCCGACTTCGCGCATCAGTTTGATCGCGTCGTCGATTTCCATGTTGTAAGGCACCGCCACCCGGAAGATCGCGTAACCGAATTCCCGGGAGTAGTTCTTGATGCTTTTGATTTCGCTGAACGGGATGGTGTGGACGATGCCGTCGATGTCCCGCAGGCGCACGGTGCGGATGGTCAGGCCTTCGACGGTGCCGAGGTGGCCGCCGACGTCCACGTAGTCATCGATGGCCAGGGAGTCTTCGATGATGATGAACAAGCCGGTGATCAAGTCCGCCACCAGCGACTGCGCACCGAAACCGATGGCCAGGCCGATCACACCGGCACCCGCCAACAGTGGCGTAACGTTCATGCCCATGTTCGCCAGCGCGACGATCAGCGCAATGATGAAGATCGCCACGAACAGCACGTTGCGGATCAGCGGCATCATCGTCTGCGCCCGGGCATTCGCCAGGCCTTTGCGCGAGCGGGTGAGGGCGTGGTGCACGGCGGTGTCGCTGAGGATCCAGATCAGCCAGGCGAAAATCAGCGTGCCGGCGAGGCTGAACAATTTGACGCTGACTTCATGGCCTTCGCCTTCGGTGAAGGCAATCAGCGACATGCCCCAGACCCGCAGGCCGAGTTCGATAAACACCAGCCACACCAATAGATGGGCGAGGGTGTAGCAGAAGCTTTTCAGGCGCTCGGAATACAACGCGTGACGTTTGGCGCCCCGTTGCGGTTTGAGCGAGTGCCGGCGCACCAACCCGTTGATGACCATGCACAACACCAAAAGCACGGTGCAGATCAGCGACTGGCGCAGCGCGGTACTGGTGTCGCCCGCGGAAATGAACGTGGCGAACAGCGAAATGCACACCAGCACCAGCGCCGGCACGTACCAGAAGGTGCCGAGGATATCGATGGTGTCGCTCAGGGCGCGGCGGGTCAGGCGCCGGGACAACGGCTGGTTGCGGATCAAATGCGCGATCGGCCGGCGGAAGCGCAGGATAAACAACCCGGTGGACAGCGCCGCCAGCACGTTGGCAATGGTCGCGGCGGTGTGCGCGAGATGGCTGCCAAGACTGGCCACCAGGCGCGGGTCGCTCAGGGCTTCGCCGAACGCAGCGAAACTGCCGATCAGCCACAGCGGCCGGAAGGCCTGATGGCGCAGGATGTACAAGGCGCGATGGCGGTGGGGGCCGTCGAGCACGGAAAAGGCAATCACGCAGATCGCCGAGAAACAGGTGCCGACCACCAGCGCATACGCCAGCACCATCGCCAGGCTTTTGCCCAGGGACGAGGGCAGCGCGTAGGTCATGTAGACCGTCATCACCAGGGCAATCAGCCACGGCCCGAGTTTGCGCAAGGCAAAGCGCAGCATGTCGAGGGCCTTGGGGTGTTGCGGCAATTCTTCGGTCAGGCCGAAACGCATGCGCACCCGATGGCCGAGCCAGATCAGCGCGGCGGCCAGCAGGCTCCAGACCATCAGGATCATGGCGAAGGCGAAGATGATCGGCAGCCATTCACTGGCCGGCAGCATCAATGCCGACAGTTCTTCCTTGGCGAGATCGAACTCGTCGGACCAGCGCGTGATCGGGCTGTCGGCACCGGAAAACTGCTTTTCGAAACTCGCCAGGGTGCCGCCGATCAGGCCGAGTACGCCTTCTTCGGTGGCCGGTTGGGCTTTTTTGGTGACGTCGCGCAGCTTCTTCAGGTCCGCCAGCAATTTGGTGCGTTGCTGGTCGTTTTCCAGGGACTTGATGACTTCGTCGAGGGATTGCCCCAGGGGTTCCTGGGCTTCGGGCTGGGTTTTCGCCGAGTTGTTGAGCAGCCCCGGCAAACTGACCGCCTGGGCAGGCGCCATCGGCAGCAGCGTCATGAGGCAGACAAGGAGGAAACAGGGCAGGGCGAAAAGACGAGCGAACACTAGGCGGTCAACCTCGGGAAGAGCGGATCGGCCGAGTGTACGAGCCCGTCAAAATCAATGCGAGCGGGCGCACGGATTTATTCGTTGAGTTTGGCCAGGATCTTGTAAACAACCGTGGCGAGGATCATCAACATGCCGAGCCACATGGCGAAGACGCCGGCATTCTTGTCACGGAAGTTAAAGCCGATGGCCAGCATGATCATCCCGGCGAGAATGGGGATCAGCATGGCGTGGAACGAAGACATCGAGATCATGGCGACAGCCTTGTCGTAAGGAATGATTTAAGTCTAGGTGGCTTTTGGCGACCGGTGGTGAGGTGTATCAGAAATGAGTCAGTCAGGTCTTTAAAACAGTGTTGTCTGGTCGGGTGCTTTCGCGAGCAAGCCCGCTCCCACATTTTGAAATGCATTCCAAGTGTGGGAGCGGGCTTGCTCGCGAAGCTTTTGATCCAGCGGCTACGGCAACTCGCGGCAGGCGTAGAACGCGCTCAGCACTTTGACCAGGTGGGCCAGGTCGTGGCTGCCGCACAGTTCGCGGATCGAGTGCATGGCGAAGGTCGGCAGGCCGATGTCCACGGTGCGCACGCCCAGGTGGCTGGCGGTGATCGGGCCGATGGTCGAGCCGCAGCCCATGTCGCTGCGCACCACGAAGCTTTGCACCGGCACTTCTTCGGCCATGCACAGATGGCGGAAGAACCCGGCGGTTTCGCTATTGGTGGCGTAGCGCTGGTTGCTGTTGACCTTGATCACCGGGCCGGCGTTGAGTTTCGGGCCGTGGTTGGCGTCGTGCTTTTCCGCGTAGTTCGGGTGCACGCCGTGGGCGTTGTCCGCCGAGACCAGCAGGGATTTCTGAATGGTGCGTACGAATTCATCACCTTCGGGCAACACGCGACGCAGAGTCTGTTCCAGCATCGGGCCATCAGCACCACAGGCGGAGCAGGAACCGACTTCTTCATGGTCGTTGGCCACGAACACGCAGGTTTCGTCGGTTTCGGTGGTCAGCAACGCTTGCAGGCCGGCGTAGCACGACAGCAGGTTGTCCAGGCGCGCGCCGGCGATGAAGTCGCCATGCAGGCCGATGACTGCCGCGCTTTGGGTGTCGTAGAAGCTCAGCTCGTAGTCGAGCACCACGTCGGCGTTGAGGCCGTGTTCGCGAGCGAGTTGGTCGGTGAGCACGGCGCGGAAGTCCACGCGCTCGTCGCCGGCAAATTGCGCGAGGATCGGCGGCAATTCGGTCTGGGCGTTGATCGCCCAACCCATGTTGGCTTCGCGGTTGAGGTGAATCGCCAGGTTGGGGATGGTGGCGATCGGGGCCTTGAAGTCGATCAACTGGCTCTCGACCTTGCCATCGCGGCGGAACGTCACGCGGCCGGCCAGGGACAAGTCACGGTCGAACCACGGTGCCAGCAGCGCACCGCCATAGACTTCGACGCCCAATTGCCAGAAACCCTGGCGTTGCAGTTCAGGTTGCGGCTTGACCCGCAGGCACGGGCTGTCGGTGTGGGCGCCGACCAGGCGGATGCCGCCGTGCAGGGGGGAATGACGGCCCATCTTGAACGCGACGATCGACGAGTCGTTACGGGTGACGTAGTAACGACCGCTGGCTTCAATGGTCCACGGCTCACGCTCGTCAAGACGCGAAAAACCCGCCGCTTCCAGGCGTTGAACAAGGCTGGCAGTGGCATGAAACGGGGTAGGGGAGGCCTTGAGAAAGTCGATCAGGCCTTGGTTCAACTCTTCGCGCATAAGAAACTCCAGACAGCAATGGGCGGCAGTTTAACGTATTGGCCTGGGGCTTTGGGCACGACATGTGCCGCCGGTATCAACCGGCGGCCGCCACACGTTTTTTCAGGTATTGCATGATCACCCGTTCATCTTCGGGTTTTTCCGGCTTGGGCAGTTGTTCCGGCCAGAGACTGCGGGTGCTCAGCAGCTTTTTCTGGCGGCTCTTGTCCCAGCGCAGAATCTCCCGCGTCGCGCACTCCCACCATTCATGCCGGCAAGACGAGTAGTACGGACCCTCCGGGGCGGCGCTGCCATACAGCAGGTCACGACCGACCTTGCGCAGGGCACCGCTCTGGTTGCGCAGCTTCCATTTGATTTTCAGCCGTTGCCAGGACGATGGAAAGGGTTTGACTCGCGGCACGTCACGGCACAGTTCGATCAGTTCCAGGTTGAACTGTTCGCCATGCCGCGCGAAGAAATAGGCCAGCATCGCGTGGAAGAAACGCTTCTCCGCGAAGTAGTGATAGATGTACTTTTTTGCTTCCGCCACGGGCTTGTCGCGCATCGCGAACGACATCGCAATCTGCTCGATGGTATGGATGTCGAAGCCGTCCCGGGTCCATTCGTCGATCAACTGGATGGATTCGTCGAGGAGGGGGCCGTCGCGGTCGGTCACGCCGCACAAACCGCTGTTGTACAGCTTGAAACCGTTGTCCGGAGTGACGCCGTGGGCTTCCAGGCATTTACCGAGTTTCAGGTATTCGGGGCGCTCACACACGTACTGCCAGTCGTACTCGAAGCGATCCATCAGGAATTGGCCGTTGCCGATCTGGCTGAAGGCCCGGTTCGGGTCGCTGGTGAACAACGTGTCGGTATCGACGAACAGGGTCTTTTCAGCCAGCGTCAGGCCGGCGGCAATGGCGCAGGCCTTGCGCCGATGGTGATAGCCGTTTTCGCCCTGCCACTGCGTCAGGATTTCCTGGCTGAGTAACACGGTTTCAACCGGCCAGCCGGCGTAATCCTGAGGGCGATCCGTGAGGATTCTGATGCGGGGGAACTTCGCATTTTTTACGTGGGACAGCGCGGTCAAGATGCTGAACTTGGCTTCGCGCCGGTAAACGTCCTGGTTGCCGTAAATCAGGTAAAGCAGTTGGTTGCGGGTTTTTTTAACGGGTGTTTCCAGAAAATCGGTAAAACTCATCCGGATGGGGATCCTTTTAAAGCGGGCAACTACTGGTCAGGCAGCGCTTAAAACGGGGCCGGGCATTCGAAACGCAGGCGTTCGCCGGTTTGAGGATGGGTGAAGCTGAGCATGCTGGCGTGCAAACACAGGCGCGGCCAGGCAGCCAGGGCCTGTTCGTGGGCGTAGAGCCCGTCACCCAGCAGCGGGTGGCCGATGGACAACATGTGCACGCGTAACTGATGGGAGCGGCCGGTGATCGGCGTCAGCTCCACACGGCACCAGTCGCCGCAACGTTCCAGCACTCGCCAGAAGGTCAGGGCGTTCTTGCCGAATTCGTGGTCCACCACATGGCGCGGTTTGGTCGGCGGGTCGTAGCGCAGGGGCAAGTCGATGCTGCCGCTGTCCAGTTCCGGCTGACCCCAGCACAGGGCGGTGTAGGCCTTTTCGGTTTCGCGGTCGTGAAATTGCCGAGACAGTTCGCGATGGGTGTCCGGGTCACGGGCCAACAGGATGATGCCGGAGGTTTCCCAGTCCAGCCGATGGACGATTCGTGCTTCCGGGTAGCCGTTTTCCTGCAACCGGGTAATCAGGCAATCCTTGTTGTCATCGGCCCGGCCAGGGACGGAGAGCAACAGGGTCGGTTTGTTCACCACCAGGACGGCGTCGTCTTGATGGAGGATGTGGATGTTGGACAACGGCATTAAAACAGCCTCGTAACAAACGCCAACGGCGGCGCAGAGCCCTACATGTCCAATGCAGGAGCTGCCGAAGGCTGCGATCTTTTGATTTTGCGTTTAAAAGACAAGATCAAAAGATCGCAGCCTTCGGCAGCTCCTGCAAAGGCCCGGAGGGCCCTGAGCCGCCGTGGCTCCCGCCGGATCGACTAGCGATCCGGAAGGGTGATATTGAGTTCCAGAATCGAGCAGCTACCCTGGTTTTCCAGGGCGACATGCACATCATCGGACCCGATATTGACGTACTTGCGGATCACTTCCACCAGTTCCTTCTGCAAGGCTGGCAGGTAGTCCGGGGTACTGCGCTGGCCGCGTTCATGCGCCACGATGATCTGTAGACGCTCTTTCGCTACCGACGCGGTACTAACCTTTTTACTGGCACGAAAGAAGTCAAAAAGATTCATTATTTACCTCCAAACAGGCGCTCGAAGAAGCCCTTCTTCGTCACATCGAGGAAACGATGTTCCTTTTCTTTGCCAAGGAGGCGGTCGACCGCATCGCCGTATGCCTGACCGGCATCGCTCTGGTCGTCGAGAATCACGGGCACGCCCGAGTTGGAGGCTTTCAGCACCGCCTGGGACTCCGGAATGACGCCCAGCAGGGTCACGGCCAGAATTTCCTTCACGTCTTCAACGCCGAGCATTTCGCCGTCGCTGACGCGTTGCGGGTTGTAGCGGGTCAACAGCAGGTGTTCCTTGATCGGGTCTTCACCCCGTTCGGCGCGACGGGACTTGCTGGCCAGCAGGCCCAGCATGCGGTCCGAGTCACGTACCGAGGACACTTCCGGGTTGGTCACGATAATCGCTTCATCAGCGAAGTACATGGCCAGGTGAGCACCTTTCTCGATGCCGGCCGGGGAGTCGCAGACCACGAAGTCGAAATCTTCTTTCAACGCCATCAGGACTTTTTCCACGCCTTCGACGGTCAGCGCGTCTTTGTCGCGGGTCTGACTGGCGGCCAATACGTAGAGGTTTTCCAGGCGTTTGTCTTTGATCAGGGCTTGTTGCAGGTTGGCTTCGCCGTTGACCACGTTGACGAAGTCATACACCACGCGGCGCTCGCAACCCATGATCAGGTCGAGGTTACGCAAACCGACGTCGAAGTCGACGATAACTGTTTTGTGGCCGCGCAGTGCGAGGCCGGTACCGATAGCGGCGCTGGTGGTGGTCTTACCCACACCACCCTTGCCGGATGTAACCACGAGAATCTTGGCCAAGGTGTTTCACCCCTAAGGAAAAAGGACTTTTAGCCCCTGAAAAACATCTCTTGAAAAACTACTGCAGTCGGACAGCCTTGGCTGGAATCCGGTCCTGGGCGGCGCGTACCTGCGGTAAACACTGCTTTCGGCCTTTTTCCTACTTCGTTTGAGCCGTTTTCGCTACGTTTTAGAGATGCTTGGAAAATGCGGCAGTATCCGTTAAAGCCGAATGATGTTCAACACGTCGCCCGACAGGCTGACTTGTACGCCCGAGCCCCACAACGGATCGCGTCGCAGATCCTCGGAAACCTTGTAGTGGCCGGCGATGGAGAGCAATTCAGCGCTCATCTGCTGACAGAAAATCCGGGCTTTCCAGTCGCCCTTGACCCCGGCCAGTGCACGACCGCGCATCGGGCCGTATACATGGATGTTCCCATCGGCAAGAAGTTCCGCCCCCGGGCTGACCGAGGAAATCACGACCAAATCGCCACCCTGGGCGTAGATCTGCTGGCCACCACGGACTGGCGACGTGATGATCTTCGTCGGTTTGATGGTCGGCTCCGGTGGTTTTTCCGGTTTTTTCACCACCACGCCTTCGTTCGGGTCCAGCGGACGCTCGCGGGCGCCGGACGGCGGCAGCACCGGCAGGTCGACGGCGATGGCGGCGGCGATGTCTTCGATGCGGCTGGCGCGGATCGCCAGGGTGCGCAGGCCGTGCTGACGGCAAACACGCATCAGGCCCGGCAAATCCACGGCGCCTTCACTGGCCGGGAGCTTGTCCAGGGCCAGCACCAGCGGGGCGTTGCTGAAGAAATTCGGCGCCTGGGCGACCTTGGCGGCCAATTGCCGATCGAGGGTCTCGAGGTCGTTGCGGGCCAGCTCCAGCACCGTAATGGCGAGCATGCTGCCCTTCAACTGGAACACGGGATCTTGGTCTAGCGGTTCGGTTTGGCTCATGGTCGGCATACAACGGCTTGTCACTAAAAGTGCCGAGACTTATAACGAGAACGCCCGCGAGCCGCAAGCCGGGTCGAACGATGTAGAATGCGCGGCCATTGTCTTTCCGGAACCTTTAATGGATCGCCCGCGTTTTCGTACAGCATTTCTTTCCCCTCGTTTCTGGCCGTTGTGGTGCGGGCTGGGGCTGTTGTGGCTGATTGTGCAGTTGCCGTATCCGGCGTTGCTGTTTATCGGCCGTGTCCTGGGCTCGCTGATGTATCGCGTGGCCGGCGACCGACGGCGCATTGCCAAGCGCAATCTTGAACTGTGTTTCCCTGAAAAATCCGCCGCCGAGCGCAAGCGCCTGCTCAAGGAAAACTTCGCCTCCACCGGCATCGCTTTCTTCGAAATGGCCATGAGTTGGTGGTGGTCGCGCAAGCGCCTGGCCAAACTGGCTCACGTCGAAGGCCTGGAGCATTTGAAAAAAGCCCAGCGCGACGGCAAGGGCGTGATTCTGATGGCCCTGCATTTCACTACCCTGGAAATCGGCGCGGCGCTGCTCGGGCAGCAGCACACGATTGACGGCATGTACCGTGAACACAAAAACCCGTTGTTCGACTTTATCCAGCGGCGCGGCCGCGAGCGGCACAATCTGGACTCGCTGGCGGTAGAGCGCGACGACGTGCGCGGCATGCTCAAGTTACTGCGCGCCGGCCGGGCAATCTGGTATGCACCGGATCAGGATTACGGCGCCAAGCAAAGCATCTTCGTGCCGCTGTTCGGGATTCAGGCTGCGACCGTGACCGCGACCAGCAAATTTGCGCGGTTGGGCAAAGCATTGGTGGTGCCGTTTACCCAGGAGCGACTGGCGGACGGCAGCGGTTATCGGCTGGTGATTCATGCGCCACTCGAGAATTTCCCAGGCGAGACCGACGAGGCGGATTGCATTCGCATCAACCAGTGGGTCGAAGGCGCCTTGCGCGAATGCCCGGAGCAATACCTCTGGGCCCATCGCCGCTTCAAGAGCCGTCCGCCCGGCGAGCCGAAACTGTACGCAAAACGCGGTTGAACCACCGATCCCTTTAGGCACCATGGAGTGTTGCGATGAGCCCAGCTGAACCGGTTACAGGGTTGATTCTTTCCGGCGGCGGGGCTCGGGCGGCGTATCAGGTGGGGGTGCTGGCGGCGATTGCCGAATTGCTGCCGGTGGGCGCGGACAATCCGTTTCCGGTGATTGTCGGCACCTCGGCCGGGGCGATCAACGCGGTCAGCCTCGCCAGTGGGGCGATGGATTTTCGCAGCGCCATCGAGCGTCTGACCGCGTTCTGGCAGGGTTTCCGCAGTCATCTGGTGTTGCGCAGCGACTGGCCGGGAGTGATCCACCAGGCCAGCCGCTTTGTCAGCCACAGTTTGCTCGGCATCGGCGCCCAGGTGCCGGTGGCGTTGCTCAACAGTTCGCCGCTGCGCGACCTACTCAACGACAAACTGCAAATGAACGGCATCGCCGAGGCCATCGCACAAAAGCAGTTGCAGGCCGTTGCGGTGACTGCGTTCGGCTACGAGTCCGGCCAGGCCGTCACCTTCTATCAGGGCGGCGGCACCATCGACGCCTGGTTGCGCCATCGCCGGATCGGCGTGCCGACCCAATTGACCGTTGATCACTTGCTCGCCAGCTCGGCGATTCCGCTGTTGTTCGCCCCGGTGAAAATCGGCGAGGAGTTTTTCGGCGATGGCGCGGTGCGTCAGTCGGCACCGATCAGCCCGGCCCTGCACCTGGGCGCGAGCAGGGTGCTGGTGGTGGGCGTCAGCGGCAACCCGCGCGGGGTCGACCCGGAACAACCGCTGCAACGGGCTTACACCGGCCAGCAGCCGACCCTGGCGCAGATCGGCGGGCACATGCTCAACAGTACGTTCATTGACAGCCTGGAAAGCGATATCGAGTTGTTGCAACGACTCAACCAGTTCAGCCACTTGATGCCGGACGGTACGCCGACTCGCGCACTCGGCGTGGCGCCGGTGGAAGTGCTGGTGATTTCACCAAGCCAGCCTATCGACGAAATTGCCGCGCGGCATCGCCAGGAATTGCCGGCGGCCCTGCGCCTGTTCCTGCGCGGGCCGGGGGCGACCAAGACGAGTGGGGCGGGGGTGTTGAGTTATCTGCTGTTCGAGGCGGGGTATTGCAGCGAGTTGATTGATCTCGGGCGGCGGGATGCGTTGGCCAAGCGGGATGAGTTGTGTCGGTTTTTGGGGTTGGCGGAGCCTGTGGTTCCGGCTTGAGATTGGCGGTGGGGCCTTCGCGAGCAAGCCCGCTCCCACATTGGATCTTCAGCGCGAAGAAGATCCAATGTGGGAGCGGGCTCATCACATACGCCACATAAACAAAAGACCACAACCACCCCCCACCCCGGATGCGCACGTGGCAGGTGATGCTTGTGGTCTCTTGCCTTCAGCTCATCAGAAGTGGAACTTCACCAGGAAGCTCGTGGTGTTCTGATTGGTGGTGAACGCACGGGTGTCGTCGATCCCGTACTTGTCTTTCCAGTAGTCGTATTCCACACCGACGTACAACTGCTTCTCGCCGAAATTCAGCGCCTTGCCCAAGTCGTATTTGACCTGTGGGTTGAAGTGCAGGTTGGCGTGGTAGTCGCCGTGGGAGTTGGAATCGTTGTCGACCACCCAGTCCATGAAGCCGTCGATCAGGATGTTCGAGTCGCCCACCGGAATGGTGTAGGACCAGACCGGCGTGATCTGCCAGACGTTGTCACCCGCGCGCGGGCCTTCGGTGTGGCGCTGGTAGAAGTTCAGCTGGAAGTAGTCGAAACCTGGAATCGCCAGGTCGAAGCCCGGGCCGATCAGGTAGGACTCGGTATCGCCTTCACCGAACTCGTAGGTCATCGCCAGCAGGACGTCTTTGATCGGGCCGAACTCGATCTTCTGGTCGAGGACTTTGCCCAGGGAAATACGTGGGCTGAACTCACCGTAATAGGTGTTCGGGCCGACGTTGAAATCCTTGTCACCGTTGTAGAAGATCTTGTCGACGAAGAAGAAGTTGTCCCCATATTTCCAGCCGTCGGCATGCTCGAAAGTGACGGTCTGCTGAATGTGCGGGTTGACCTTGAAGTCCTTGCCATACAGGTAGGTCAGGCTGTTGTTTTGCCATTGCAGCAGGTCGCCGGCCATTGCCTGGCCCCCGGCCAGCAAAGATCCCGCGAGCATCAGGCTGGTGCACGTACGTTTCATTCGGTTGCTCCCAAAAAGTAGGTGGTTCCACGTTGTTTTTCTTAGGTCGGCGCTCTGGTGTGGCGCCTTTTTTCGTTGCTTTGAAAATTCATCCAAACGGTCAGCTTCAGTGCTGTTAGCAAGAGCTGAGCCAAGGCTTTCGAAAAGCAAAAAAACTCCCGTTCGGCTGTTCGAAAACAGTCGATTGAGAGGTTTTGTTGGATGCCTTGGTACCGTCCAGCGCCGGGATAAGTTGGCTAGCTGGTCAGGAATTAAATCCGGGCTTTTTTTTAAAGCGGATTCGGGCGGCCGCGGAGAATACTGACTCCTTGGCCAGGTCTCAAGTGCCCCGCAACAGCGCACCGACGACAGGTTTGGGGCACGGTTGGCGGTAGTTGGCTTGTCGTCGCAAAACGACAGCCTTGAGTGGGTAAAAACCATCTGTTGCTTCCTCTTGTTTTTATTGTTGAGGCGCAGGCAGTTGCTGACCCTGTGGGAGCGGCGGTGCGACGATTCGACTTGCTCGCGAAAGCGGTGTGTCAGAAACACATGAGTCGACTGATCCAACGCTTTCGCGAGCAAGCCCGCTCCCACAAGGGGCGGTGTGTTTTTCCGGTTAGTGCGGGTGGGCGGCGCAGTCGTTGATGGCTGCGCGTTCTCTACCGCCGAGAATGTTGAACAGCAGGTTCAGCGCCAGGGCGCTAAGGGTGGCCATGGCGATGCCGCTGTGGGTGATCGGGCTCATCCACATCGGCAGGTGCGCGAAGAACTCCGGACGCACCACCGGGATCAGGCCCATGCCGATGCTCACCGCGACCAGTAGCTGGTTGCGACGGTCACCGATGTCGGCTTCTTGCAGGATCTTGATCCCGGTGGCGGCGACCATGCCGAACATCGCAATCGCTGCGCCGCCCAATACCGCCGGCGGAATCGACGCCACCAGAAACGCCGCTTTCGGCAGCAGGCTCAGCACCACCAGCAAGCCACCGGCGACGATGGTCACCGAACGGCAGCGCACGCCGGTCATCTGCACCAAGCCGATGTTCTGTGCGAAGGAGGAGTGGGTGAAGGTGTTGAAGAAACCGGCGAAGAACGAGGCGGCGGCATCACACAGCAGACCACGACGGAGCATGCGCGGGCAGACTTCGCGGTCGGTGATTTTGCCCAGGGCGAGGAACATCCCGGTGGACTCGACGAAGATGATCACCACCACCAGGCACATGGAAAGAATCGGCGCGAGTTCAAACTTCGGCATGCCGAAGTGCAGCGGCGTGACGATCTGCAGCCACGGCGCTTGCGCCATGCCGCTGAGGTCGACCATGCCGATCAGACCGCAAACGACGTAGCCCAGGCACATGCCGATCAGCACCGAAATGTTGACCCAGAAACCGCGCATAAAGCGGTGGACCAACAGAATGGTGGCCAGCACCAGCGCGGCGATGGCCAGGTAAATCGGCGAACCGAATTGCGTCGCGCCAGCACCGCCACCGGCCCAGTTAACGGCGACGGGGAACAGCGACAAACCGATCGAAGTGATGACCGTGCCGGTCACCAGCGGCGGGAAGAAGCGCACAACTTTGGACATGAACGGCGCGATCAGCATGCCGAAGAACCCGGCGGCGATGGTCGCGCCGAAGATCCCCTGCAGGCCGATCCCGGGCATGCCGGCCATGGCCACCATGCTGCCAACCGCAGCGAAACTGGCGCCCATCATCACTGGCATGCGGATGCCCATCGGGCCAATGCCCAGCGATTGCACGATGGTGGCGATGCCGGCGACAAGCAGGTCGGCGTTGATCAGGAAGGCGATTTCTTCACGATTCAGGCCAGCGGCCTGTCCGATGATCAACGGCACCGCGATGGCACCGCCGTACATCAGCAGAACATGTTGCAGACCGACCAGGATCAGTTGCAAAAGGGGCAAACGCTGAATGGCGGGTGCGTCGGGGATGCGCGCTTCGGATAGCTCGGACATGCAACACCTCGGATCTTTTTTATTCTTGTGATTTTGTGCAACAGGCAAACCTGTGGGAGCGGGCTTGCTCGCGAAGAGGCCATGACATTCAACATCTCTGTTGACTGGCCCGACGCTTTCGCGGGCAAGCCCGCTCCCACACAGGCGATACAACACCTGTGGGAGCGAGCCTGCTCGCGAAGCTTTTGCTACTTAATTGGTCTGGGCTCCCTGGTTGATCCACGCACCAATCAGGTCACGCTCTTGCTGGGTCATCTGTGTGATGTTGCCCAGTGGCATGATCTGGCTGGCGACGGCTTGCGCCTGGATCCGCGGGGCCAATTGCTGGATTTGTTGCGGGGTGTCGAACATCACGCCGGCCGGGGCTGCACTGAACAGCGGGCTGGTCGGTTTGGCCGAGTGACACACGGCGCAGCGTTCCTGAATCACGCTGTGCACCTTGTCGAACGCCGGGCCCTGGTTCGACGCCTGGGCCGGTGCAGCGGCTGGAGCAGCAGGCTTCGCCGCTTCAGGTTTGAGGCCACCGCCGAGGGCGGTTTCCGGCAACGGCTGGTACTCGATGGTGCCAGGCGCCTTGGCCACTTCCGGTGCGCTCGGCATCTGCGCCGGGCCGGTTACGTAGGCCAGGCTGATCATGCCGACAGCGGCGACCGGCAGGGTCCAGGCAAACTTGTGGCTGTCATGACGGGTGTTGAAGTAGTGACGCACCAACACCGCCAGCACCGCGATCCCGGCCAGGATCAGCCAGTTGTATTGGCTGCCGTAGGTGCTCGGGAAGTGGTTGCTGATCATGATGAACAGCACCGGCAAGGTGAAGTAGTTGTTGTGCCGTGAACGCAGCAAACCTTTGGCCGGCAGCGCCGGATCCGGCGTGCGGTTCTCGGCAATCGCCGCCACCAATGCGCGTTGCGCCGGCATGATGATGCGGAACACGTTGCCGACCATGATGGTGCCGATGATCGCGCCGACGTGCAGGTACGCACCGCGACCGCTGAACACTTTGCTGAAGCCGTAAGCGGCGCCAATGATCAGCACGAACAGGATGAAACCCAGCAGCGCAGGGCGTTTGCCCAGGGCCGAGTCGCAGAGGAAGGAGTAGATGAACCAGCCGATGAACAGCGAGCCGATACCGATGGCCACACCTTCAGGACCGCTCAGGGTGCTGCCCGGTGCCAGCAGGTACAGCGTCGGGTTGGAGTAGAACACCACGCACAGCAGCGCGATCCCTGACATCCAGGTGAAGTAGGCTTCCCATTTGAACCAGTGCAGGTTGTCCGGCATGGTCGGTGGAGCCAGTTTGTATTTTTCCAGGTGATAGATACCGCCGCCATGGATCGCCCACAGATCGCCCGCCAGACCACTTTTCGGGTTGACCCGATTGAGGTTGTTTTCCAGCCAGACGAAATAGAACGACGCACCGATCCAGGCCACGCCAGTAATCATGTGAACCCAGCGCACGCTCAGGTTCAGCCATTCCAACAGATGTGCTTCCACAGTCTTTACCTCTCGCCTGTCACTCTGTTGTCGAGTGATCAGACCTTCTCTTATTGGTGGGGGGCGAGGATCAAACGCTCATCCTCTTTGAAAAAATGCTCATCGCAGTTATTGCCTGTGCCACTGCGATCAACCACCAGGAAGTCATCCCGCTTTTCGATCGTCAGCACCGGATGGTGCCAAACGCCGCGATGGTAATTAATGCCCTGCCTGCCGTTGGTGACGAAGGCGCGGACCAAGCCTGATACAGGTTCATCGCCAAGTGGCGCGACCACGATCAGAAAGGGGTTGCCGAGCAGCGGAATGAAAGCCTGGCTGCCCAGCGGGTGACGCTCCAGCATGCTGACGGTCAGCGGCATGTCCTGCGCATCGGCGCGGAAGATGCTGATGATCGCGTTGTCCTCTGGCGTGGCGGTTTGTACCGTCGCCAGTTTATGAAAGCGCATGGTCGAACCGTTGTTGATCATGAAGTGATCGCTGCCGTCGGTTTCGATCACGTCACCGAAAGGGGCGAAGGCTTCTTTGGTCAGCGGTTCAATCGTCAGTGTGCGCATGCTGGTCTTCTTTTCGTTGAGTTCTGTGTTGTTTGATCTGGCGCCTTCGCGAGCAAGCCCGCTCCCACATTTGGAATGCATTCCCCTGTGGGAGCGGGCTTGCCCGCGAATGGCTTCACTGCTTACTTCGCCACTTTGCCAAGAACACGCAAGCGACTCACACCACCATCCGGGAACACATTGAGGCGGATGTGGGTGATCGGGCCCAGGGCTTTGATCTGCTCGGCGAAGGTGTGTTCGGCGTGCATTTCCAGTTTCTGCGCCGGCAGCAGTTCGCGCCAGAACAGGGATTGGGTTTCGATCTGGCTGTCGGTGCCGCCCTTCACGAAAGCGCCCTGGATCGAGCAGGTGTCCGGGTAGTTGCCCTTGAAGTGCAGGGTGTCGACGATGACTTTCTCGACTTCGCCGGCATGGCCCAACGCGACGATCACCCAGTCATTGCCTGGCGTGCGGCGACGTGCAGTTTCCCAGCCGTCGCCCATGTTGATGCCACGGCCCGGGTTGAGGATGTTGCTCATGCGACCGAAGTGTTCATCGGAGCAGGCGAGGGCGCGGCCACCATTCAGGGCTGCGGCCAGGTCGATCTGCTCGTTGTCGCCAACAGCCGACCAGTCGCGGTGCGGCACACCGTACACGCGCAGACGGGCTACGCCGCCATCCGGGTAGATGTTGAAACGCAGGTGGCTGAAGGCCTGGTCGTTATTGATTTCGTGGTAGTGGTGGCTGTTGCCTTGCAGCTCGACGGCCGACAGCACTTCAACCCACTGGGTGTTTTCGGTCGGTTCGCCTTCAGCCAGGAAACAGGCTTCCAGGGAGGCCGACGGCGGGTAGTTGCCGGTGAAGAATGAAGTGTCGATGTCCACGCCTTTGATCGAGCCCGGTACACCCAGGCGGATCACGGCTCTGTCATAGCCTTCGAAGCGCTTGCGGCGCGATTCCCAGCCGTCCATCCACTTGCCGTTGTCATCGAACACGCCTTCTTTCCACACAGCCGGGGTCGGCTGGAACAGGCGGTTGGCATCAGCGAACCAGTCATCGGTGACCGAGATGATTTTGGTGCCCAGGCGGGCGTCGGCCAGGTTGACGAACTTCTCGAAAGGTACGGCGTAAGCTTTCATTCTTCTTGTCTGCCTTTAATAAGTTGGCTTGGGATGCTTGCAGGGCCCTGGGTGCATTCGCGTTTTTTTACACTCGGGCCAGGCTCGCTATAGGGTCAGTAAACGGAACAGGGCGATCTTGTTGATCTCCGCCAGCGCGCATTTGAATTCGGTATCTGCCGAGTTGTGAATGCGCGTTTCGAACGCCGCGAGGATCTGATGCCGGTTGCTGCCTTTTACCGCCATGATGAAGGGAAACTTGAACTTGGCCTTGTAGGCATCGTTCAGCTCGGTGAAGCGCTGGAACTCTTCGGCCGTGCATTGGTGAATACCGGCGCCCGCTTGTTCATTGGTGCTGGCTTCGGTCAGTTGGCCCTGGACGGCGGCTTTGCCGGCCAGGTCCGGGTGAGCGTTGATCAGGGCCAGTTGGCTTGCGTGATCAGCGCTCAACAGGATGTCGCTCATGCGCTGGTGCAGGGTTTCGATCTCGTCGATCGAAGCATCCTGGCCCAAGTCGAAGGCCTTCTCGGCCACCCATGGCGAATGTTCGTAGATGTCGGCGAACGCGGCGACGAATGCATCGCGGTTCAGGCTCGACGGTTTCAGGGTTTGAAAGGTGCTCATTGGGCAGCCCCTTGGTACGGGTGGGTTTCGTGCCAGTGGCGAGCGATGTCGACACGGCGGCTGAACCACACCTGTTCATGACTTTTAGCGTATTCGATAAAGCGCTTGAGCGAGGCCAGACGCGCCGGACGGCCGATCAAGCGGCAGTGCAGGCCGATCGACAACATCTTCGGCGCTTCGGCACCTTCGGCGTACAACACGTCGAACGCGTCTTTCAAGTATTCGAAGAAATCGTCGCCCTTGTTGAAACCCTGGACCTGGGTGAAGCGCATGTCGTTGGTGTCCAGGGTGTACGGGATCACCAGGTGCGGCTTGCCGGTCGGGTTGTTCGGTTCCCAGTAGGGCAGGTCGTCGTCGTAGGTGTCGCAGTCATAGAGGAAACCACCTTCTTCCATCACCAGCCGACGGGTGTTCGGGCCAGTGCGGCCGGTGTACCAGCCCAGTGGGCGTTCGCCGGTGAGTTCGGTGAGGATGCGGATCGCTTCGAGCATGTGCTCGCGTTCCTGGGCTTCGTCCATGTACTGGTAGTCGATCCAGCGGTAGCCGTGGCTGCAGATCTCGTGGCCGGCGTCGACCATCGCGCGGATCACGTCCGGATGGCGCTGGGCGGCCATGGCCACGGCGAAGATGGTCAGCGGGATGTCGAATTCCTTGAACAGCTTCAGCACCCGCCACACGCCGGCGCGGCTGCCATACTCGTAAAGGGATTCCATGCTCATGTTGCGCGCGCCTTGCAGCGGCTGCGCCGAGACCATTTCCGAGAGGAAGGCTTCGGATTCTTTATCGCCGTGCAGGATATTGCGCTCGCCACCTTCCTCGTAATTGAGCACGAAGGACAGGGCGATGCGGGCATTGCCCGGCCAGTGTGGGTGCGGAGGGTTACTGCCGTAACCGACCAGGTCGCGTGGGTAGTCAGCGCTCACTGCAGTCTTCCTTCTTATTCGTTGACAGGTTTGTGTGGCGTGCCTGCAGGTGGGAAGTCAGGCTGGCGTCACAGCGATGGGCTGATTGTATACAACTTTATATCGACTTTGTAAGCCTGAATTTTTGCATTTTTCACTAACTGTCATGATTGGATGCTACTGCAAGAAACCTGCCTGACTGGTCAGCTAATGGATAGAAGGTCCGCTGCACGCATGGTTCGTGGTCAGATTCGCCGGGAATCCCCGGATGGTGGTGGCCAGGATAAAAATGTCATTTTTATTGTGTACAATTTTTTTGAAAAGTGTCTTAATCAGTCGCTCGCCGCAGCTTTTCGTGCTCCGAAACGGTGCGGTCTCCTTTCAACTGACTTCGGGAGGCGCGAGGCCTGACTGCTGTAGGCAGGCAGGCGCGCAGAATCAATGGGACGTTTGACTACACACGTTTTGGACGCTGCACACGGTTGCCCGGGCAGCTCGATCAAGGTTGAGCTGTACCGCGTTGAAGGCTCGCAACTGGAATTGGTCGCCAGTGCGATCACCAACAGCGATGGCCGTGTCGATGCACCGTTGCTGCAAGGCGATGACTACCGTTCCGGGGTCTATCAGGTTCAGTTCCATGCGGGCGATTACTACCGCGCCCGTGGCGTTCAGCTGCCGGAGCCGGCGTTCCTGGACGTGGTGGTGCTGCGGTTTGGCATCTCTGCGGAACAGGATCACTACCACGTGCCGCTGCTGATTTCGCCTTATAGCTATTCGACCTACAGAGGAAGCTAGGACTTTCCCCCCAAGAATCCTGCGCATAAAGCTTCTTTGGTCTTTTGCCCGCCCACACTGCGGGCTTTTTTTTGCCCTTGAGAAAGTGGCGTCTGTCAGAGCCTCTTCGCGAGCAAGCCCGCTCCCACCGGGGAGCGCATTCCATTGTGGGAGCGGGCTTGCTCGCGAAGCTTTTGCTTTTAGCGGCTTAACAGAGATGCAGCACCCGCCCCACTGAACAACCCCGCACTGATTCGGTTAAACCAGCTCTGCCCCTTGCCGCTGCGCAGATACCGCGCCGCGCCATGGGCACCCAGCCCGTAGGCCAATTTGCACAGCAGATCCAGCACCGTCCAGGTGGCGATCATCACCAGCAACTGCGGCAGGAACGGTTGCTCGGCGCTCAAGAACTGCGGCAGGAACGCGGCGAAGAACAGGATGTCTTTCGGATTGCTCGCGCCCAGCACAAACGCGCGACCAAACAGCGCACGGAAGCGCGGCACCGGCGCAGCCTGGGGCACTTCGGCGCCCACCGATGGCTGGCGCGATTGCTGCCAGCTCTGCCAGGCGAGGTAAAACAGGTACAGCGCACCGACGATCTTCAGCGCACTGAACAACTGTTCCGACGCCAGCAGCAGGGCGCCCAGGCCCAGCGCCGAGGCGCTGAGCAAACAAATCGACGCAATCACCCCGCCGAGAAACGCCGGGTAAGAACGGCGCAAACCGTAGTTCAAACTGTTGCTGATCATCAGCAAAGACAATGGCCCCGGGATCAGGATCACCACCAGCGCAGCGCCGCTGAACAGCAGCCAGGTTTCCAGACTCATCACTTTCCTCCTAATGTGCAAAAGCCCCACCCGGCGGGGTGAGGCTGTTTGAAGCTATGACCGCTTACAAGAAAACGAACTTGGCGATGAAGATCGCGCAGAGCACCCACAAGCTGACGGAAATTTCCTTGTACTTACCGGTGCCGGCCTTCAGCACCACATAAGTGATAAAGCCCAGCGCGATGCCGTCGGCGACCGAGAAGGTCAACGGCATCATGATCGCGGTGACGATCGCCGGAATGCTGTCCGTCGCTTCATCCCACTCGATGTGCGCCATGCCGCTCATCATCAGCATCGCTACATAAATCAGCGCACCGGCGGTGGCGTAAGCGGGAATCATGCCAGCCAGCGGTGCGAAGAACATCGCGGCAATAAATAGCACACCTACGGTCACGGCGGTAAGACCAGTCCGACCACCAGCGGCGACACCCGCGGCACTTTCTACATAACTTGTTACTGGCGGAACACCGACCATCGCCCCGAATACGCTGGACGCGCTGTCGGCTTTCATGGCGCGGGACAGGTTTTCGATGCGGCCTTCAGCGTTCACCAGATTGGCGCGCTGGGCGACGCCCATCAGGGTGCCGGCGGTGTCGAACATGTGCACGAAGAGGAACGCCAGCACCACGCTGATCATGCTGACGTTGAACACGCCGGCGACATTCATGGCCATCCAGGTCGGCGCCAGGCTCGGCGGGGCGGACATGATGCCCTCGTAATGCACCAGGCCCAGGCCCCAACCGGCGACGGTCACGGTGATGATGCTGATGAGGATAGCGCCGAAGACTTTGTGGTAGCTGAGCACGGCGATCATCAGGAAGCAGATGGCGGCCAGCAACGGGCCGGGTTCGCGCAGGGAGCCGAGCTTGATCAGGGTCGCCGGGCTGTCGACGACGATGCCGGCGGTTTTCAGGCCGATGATCCCCAGGAACAGTCCGACACCGGCGCCCATGGCGTAGCGCAGGCTCACGGGAATGCTGTTGAGCAGCCATTCGCGGATCTTGGAGAAGGTCAGGATCATGAACAACACACCGGAAACAAACACCGCGCCGAGGGCGGTTTCCCAGTTGTAGCCCATGGTGCCGACCACGGTGTAGGTGAAGAATGCGTTCAGGCCCATGCCTGGCGCCAGGCCGACCGGCCAGTTGGCGTACAGGCCCATCAACAGGCAACCCAGGGCGGCGGCGATGCATGTGGCGACGAACGCGGCGCCGTGATCAATCCCGGCGTCGGCCATGATGTTCGGGTTGACGAAGATGATGTAAGCCATGGTGATGAAGGTTGTCAGACCGGCAATCAGCTCGGTCTTCACCGTGGTGCCGTGCAAGGTGAGTTTGAAGATGCGCTCCAGCCAGCCATTGCGTAACGGCGGCGAGAGTTCCAGCGACGGGGCTTCGGATTTGCGGCTTTCCACAGCGAGTACTCCTCAAGAGTTTTATTTTTATTTCCAGGGCCGGACCCATGAGGGTGGCAGCGGCCCTTTGAGGCACTTGCGAATTTGTTGACCGCTTGGTCAGGAACTCGCACGAAGTGGATTATGCTTTTGTATACAAATAAAGCAAATAATGTTTTTGATTTTGTCGACGAAAAGTTTGGCGATAGGGATATATGGCTTGTTCGGGCCCCTTCGCGAGCAAGCCCGCTCTCACACTCGACCGCATTCCCCTGAAGGAACCCGATCACCTGTGGGAGCGGGCTTGCTCGCGAAGGCGCCAGATCAATTCATAAAAATCCAACAGACAGTCCGCTTAGTCTGCGGTCACTTGGCTTTTCCCCAACGCCAGATTCACCGCCAACCACCCATCCACCGCCGCCTCTCCAGCCTCGGCAAACACCCGCTCCAGCAATTTCACCCGCTCACGCCGCAACGACTGCTCGAATCGCGCGCCATCCTCGGTCAGCTCCAGTAGCCGCTTACGCTTGTCGGTCTCGGACGCCACGCTGTTCACCAGATGCATCTCCACCAACTGCCGCAGCGGCATGTTCAGCGCCTGCTTGGTCACGCCGAGCAGCGCGAGCAATTCCTTCACGCTCAGGTTCGGGTAGCGGGCGATGAAAAACACGATGCGCTGATGCACCCGGCTCAAGCCTCGACGCTCAAGCATTTCGTCGGCCTTGGCGGTGAACGCCTGGTAGCCGAAGAAAAACGCTTCCATGGCATGTTGCTGAGTCGTTGGGTTTTTAAGGTCAAGCATATTGACGTATCCGCTCAAGCTGTCGTAATTTCGGTCAACCAGTTTGACTCATTTTCCTCAGGCCTCGCTACCGGTGACCCCATGGCTTTTTCCGAACGTGTCTCGCGCCTTAAAAGTTCTTTGATTCGTGAAATCCTCGCCGCAGCCCAGCGCCCGGAAGTGATGTCGTTCGCCGGCGGCTTGCCGGCCGAGGCCATGCTGCCGACAGTCGAATGGGCCGACATGCCGCTGTCCATGGGCCAATACGGCATGAGCGAGGGCGAACCGGCGTTGCGTGAAGCCCTGGCGGCCGAGGCGCGGGCGTTGGGTGTGCCGTGCGAGGCGAGACAGGTGTTGGTGGTCAGCGGCTCCCAGCAAACCCTCGATCTGGCGGCCAAGCTCTACATCGACAAAGGCACCGAGATCTTGCTGGAAGCGCCGACGTATCTAGCGGCGTTGCAGATTTTCCAGCTGTTCGGCGCTGACTGCATCACGGTCCCGCAGGAGGCGGATGGTCCGAACCTGGCTCAACTGCGTTCGCGCCTGGAACAGCACAAACCCGCGTTCATCTACCTGATCCCGACCTTCCAGAACCCATCGGCGGTGCGCTACAGCGAAGCTAAGCGCGATGCGGTGGCGGCGTTGCTGGACGAGTTCGGCGTCACGCTGATCGAAGACGAACCCTACCGCGAGCTGACCTTCGACGGCGGCAGTGCCACGCCGATTGTCAGTCGCTTGAAAACGGCCAGTTGGATCTATACCGGCACCGTGTCCAAAACCCTGTTGCCGGGGCTGCGGGTCGGTTACCTGATCGCCAGCCCGGACCTGTTCCCGCATTTGCTGAAACTCAAGCAATCGGCGGATCTGCACACCAATCGCGTGGGGCAGTGGCAGGCGCTGCAATGGATCGGGACCGAGAAATTCCAGAATCACCTCAGCGAATTGCGGGACTTCTATCGAGTGCGTCGGGATGCGTTCCAGTCAGCCCTGGAAACGCACTTTTCCGATCTGGCGGATTGGAATGTGCCGCAAGGTGGGCTGTTTTTCTGGCTGACACTCAAGCAACCGCTGGACACCCGGACCTTGCTCAAGGACGCGCTGGCGGCGGATGTGGCGTTTATGCCGGGTGAGCCGTTCTTTCCCGATCCGGACAACCATCCTGGGCATCTGCGGCTGAATTTCAGCCATATCGACCCGGCGCGGCTGGATGAAGGGTTGAAGCGATTGGCGGCGGTGGTGAGGCGGGCGCTGGTGGCGGAAGCGGCTTGAGGGGAGGGTAGAAATGAATAAACCGGCTCAGGGGCCGGTTTATTTTTGTCTGGATTTTGTGGTGTCTGGGCGTGCCCCTTCGCGAGCAAGCCCGCTCCCACATTCGACCGCGTTTCACCTGAAGGAACTCGGTCACCTGTGGGAGCGGGCTTGCTCGCGAAGGCGCCGGTCAGAACACCGCAAAACCATCAGACCGCCGCAAACCGCTTATCCAGATAGTCAATGATCACCTTGGACTCATACATCCAGGTGGTCTGGCCATTCTCTTCAATCCGCAGGCACGGCACTTTGATCTTGCCGCCCTGATCCAGCAGGGTCTGGCGATCCTGTTCGTTGTTCTTTGCGTCGCGCAACGCCACCGGCACGTTCAAGCGGCGCAAGGTGCGGCGGGTTTTCACGCAGAACGGGCAGGCGTGGAACTGATACAGGGTCAGGTCCTTGGCGGCGCTGTTGACCTGGGCCTGAGCCTCGGCCGGGCGCTGTTTTTTGCCCGGGCGGGTGATGAAGTCGATGAAGATGATCAGTTGGCCAAGGCCGACACGAAGCGCTTTTACGAACACGTTGAAAGCCTCACGGTGGGAATTGTGAAAGGCGCGCAGCTTACCTGATTTTTCACAGGCGAAAAAAAACCGGCGATGAATGCCGGTTTTCTTCGTGTGGCGCGTTACTTGATCAGGCTGAGAAACTCGCTGCGAGTCGCTGCGTTTTCGCGGAACTCACCGAGCATCACCGAAGTGATCATCGACGAATTCTGCTTCTCGACACCGCGCATCATCATGCACATGTGCTTGGCCTCGATCACCACCGCAACGCCCAGGGCGCCGGTGACTTGCTGCACCGCATCGGCGATCTGGCGGCTGAGGTTTTCCTGGATCTGCAGGCGGCGGGCGTACATATCGACGATCCGCGCGACTTTCGACAGCCCCAATACCTTGCCGCTCGGGATATAGGCAACGTGGGCCTTGCCGATGAACGGCAGCAGGTGGTGTTCGCACAACGAGTAGAGCTCGATGTCCTTGACCAGCACCATTTCGCTGTTGTCGGAGCTGAACAAGGCACCGTTGGTGACTTCTTCGAGTGTCTGTTCATAACCGCGGCAGAGGTACTGCATGGCTTTGGCGGCACGCTTCGGCGTGTCGAGCAGGCCCTCGCGGGAGACGTCCTCGCCCAATTGGCCGAGAATCGCGGTGTAATTCTGTTCCAGGGACATGAAACTACCTGTGGGATTTTTCGCAAAGGGCAAGGGTACGGTGGCGGACACGGCGCTGCAAGCGCGGCGCGACAGCTTTAGTCGTCGCGACCTTCCATCATGGTGCGTTTGAGCATCACATAAACGGCGCCGGCACCGCCGTGTTTCGGTTGGCACGAGGTAAAGCCGAGCACCTGGGGATGCTGGCGCAGCCAGGTGTTGACGTGACTTTTGATCATCGGCCGCTTGCCGTCCAGGCGTACAGCCTTGCCGTGGGTGACGCGCACGCAGCGGATTTCGAATTTGGTCGCTTCAGCGAGAAAGGCCCAGAGGGTTTCCCGGGCCTTTTCCACGTTCATACCGTGCAGGTCGAGGCTGCCTTCGAACGGGATCTGGCCAATCTTGAGTTTGCGGATCTGGCTTTCCTGGACGCCGTCGCGGGCCCACATCAACTCGTCTTCCGGGCCGACATCGATTACGAACTGATCGGACAACCCGTCCACGGTGGTGGCATCGGTGCGCACGGTGGCGGCCTGACGCAGCTTGGCGATCTGCGCGCGGTCAGCCTTGGGTTTGCCGGTTTCGGCGCGATCGTGCTTGATCGGCTTGACGCCTTGGATCGCACTTTTGAACAGGGAAAAATCGTCGTCTTGCATGGCAGCCTCCGCGAAGGGCGGCCAGTTTACCCAAGTCGAGACGCTATCCATAACAATTGGCGCCCGGCTAGACGCCGGGCTCTGGATTCAGTCGTGTTTTTTCATCAAATGCGGGGCCATGTTCAGCGCTTGCGACTGGCGCGAACGGCGACGGCAGCGGCGCCACAACCACACGCCGATGTACAGCACGAACAGGCCAATCACCAGAATCACGGCCGAACCGACTTTGTTGGTATTCAACTCGCCCATGGCGGGCGCGTGGCCGAGCAGGCTGCCGACACCGGCCAGCGTCATTAATACACCGAGCATCGCCAGCAGGGCGGCAATGGCTGCGCCGAATCGAAAACGCCAGTTGCTTTGGCCTTTGGGCCGCAAGCGGCGTGCATCAAAACCATCGGATAACTTCATTCCGACCTTCCTCAATGGGTATCGGCCCTTCGACCGGGAGTTGACCGGGATGTTCCTGAGGCTAAGGCAATTGCAGCAAATGATAGGCTTTTGCGGATGAGCGGCGGCATGAACCGCTCATCTGAAGTCGATCAGATCAGATCGTGGGTCAGGGCGAGGGTGGCGAAGTTGTCCGCCATGATCGCCATTTCGGTCTGCTGAACGTGCTCGGCGCTGAGTACACCACCCTTGTAAGGCAGGTCGCGGGTCGCACAGGCATCTTCCACCAGGGTGCAACGAAAGCCCAGATTCTTCGCCGCGCGCACGGTGGTGCTGACACTGGAGTGGCTCATGAAGCCGCAGACGATCAGGTCCAGGGAGCCGAGTTCCTGCAGGCGATCGTACAGCGTGGTGCCGTGGAACGCGCTGGGCAGCAGTTTGCCGATAATGGTTTCGTCGCCCTGTGGCTCCAGCCCCGGGATGAATTCCCCGCGCTCGCCCTGTGGATCGAACAGCCCGCCAACGGTGCCGAGGTGACGCACATGCACGATCGGCCGGCCGGCTGCACGGGCAGCGGCCACCAGTTGCTTGATGTTCGCGACGGCGGCATCCATGCCGCTCAGGGCCAGCGGGCCGCTGAGGTATTCTTTCTGGGCATCGATAATGACCACGGTCGCATGGCTCAGATTGGCCGCCGCGTAACCGCGACCGCTGAGTTGAAACATCGTTTTTGGAACGGACATTCTGGGGCTCCTTGGAGTGGGGCTTTTGCGACATTGTCCTCTGGCTGAGCGGTTCTGTGAATCGCTACCATCGTAGGCACCGTCTTTGTTGGCTTGCAGCCTTGTCAAGATGCTGATTCTGTTCAATAGCCAAGCGTAAAAATGGATGCGTCCTACATCTGATCCGGTGTTTTTCCTGCGTCGTCGTGGCGCGTTTTGGCTGTTAGAATCGCCAGTCGTTTTCTGCCAGTCGTTTTATTTGGAGTCGCCGCTGTGATCACTTCCCGCCTTCGTACCCTGCGTGACCATATCCGTTGGGCCGTCAGTCGCTTCCATGGGGAGGATCTGTTTTTCGGCCATGGGACCGACAACGCCTGGGATGAAGCCCGGCAACTGGTGTTGGGTGCACTGCACTTGCCGTGGGAAATTGCCGACAGCTATCTGGACTGCAATCTGGAAGACGATGAGCTGGTCAATCTGCAACGCTTGCTCAAGCGTCGCATCGAAGAGCGCATTCCCACCGCTTACCTGTTGGGCGAGGCGTGGTTCTGCGGCATGTCGTTCATTGTCGATGAGCGTGTGCTGATCCCGCGTTCACCGATCGGCGAGTTGATCGAAAAGCGCTTTGCGCCGTGGCTGGGCAACGATCCTGCGCGGATTCTCGACCTGTGCACCGGTTCCGGCTGCATCGGCATCGCCTGTGCCTACGAGTTCCAGGACGCCGAAGTGGTGCTGGCCGACCTGTCGTTCGAAGCGCTGGAAGTGGCCAATCAGAACATCGAGCGTCATGGTGTCGATGAGCGGGTGTACACGGTTCAGGGCGATGGTTTCGATGGTTTACCGGGGCAACGTTTCGACTTGATCGTGTCGAACCCGCCCTACGTCGATGCGGAAGATTTCGCCGACATGCCGGACGAATACCAGCACGAACCGGAACTGGGCCTGGCCTGCGGTGACGACGGTCTGAACCTGGTACGCCGGATGCTCGCCGAAGCGGCGAATCACCTGACCGAGAAAGGTTTGCTGATTGTCGAAGTGGGCAACAGCCAGGTTCACGTTGAAGGCCTGTACCCGGAAGTCGACTTCGCCTGGCTTGATTTCGAGCGCGGCGGGCATGGGGTGTTCATGTTGACGGCGGAACAGTGCCGCGATCATCAGACACTGTTCGCTTCCCGCGTTTAATCCCGTAAAGATCGTTCCCACGCTCTGCGTGGGAATGTCTCAATGGACGCTCCGCGACCGCTTCGAAAAGGGACGCGGAGCGTCCGGGGCTGCATTCTCACGCAGAGCGTGGGAATGATCGGTTACCGGTGTGTAGCAATCCAGATCAACAACCCCGCCTGAAACACCGCAAATGCCACCAGGCACGTAATCGTAAAACGCAACCCGGCGTCTTCGCGCTTGTACTTGCTGACCTTTTCTTCGTGTTTCTTGAGCTTCACTTCCTGCTCGGCCAGGTTTTGCTCGGCCTGCTGCAGCATCTGCGCGGCTTCGAGAATTTCCACCTGTTGCAGTTTTTCGCGATTCCAGTCCGCGGACAGATCGCCGACCTTCACTTCTTTGACGCTGCCCTTCAAATGCTGGGCATCGGCGTACACCACATCAAAACCATGCACCCGCAAAAAGTGATCGCGACGCAGGCGTGTGTCTTCGTTCAGCGCATCCTTGTTGTTCAGGTCGCAGCCGTCGACGGTATACGCGGGCCAGCGCTTTTTCGCCCAGGTAATGCCTTGAGCGGCCAGATAGCGCCCGATACCACGGTTCATCGGCTCAATCTGCAAACCGCTGGCAGGGCCGAAATGCACGCGTTTGGTTTCGTGATCGACCCAGACGTCCAGATGATTCTGTTCCTTGCGCACCCGTTGGCCGGGCAGCGAGAGGGTCATGCGCATCAGGCTGCGCTGCTTGTCGTTGCGCTCGGCGTAACCGAACTCGACGAAGCGCAATGGCCGTCCGCCGGTGTTGCGGTCGGTCTGCAGCGGCGCCAGACGGAGCATCTTGTGGTGCTCGACGTGGACGTCCGCCCACGGCAGCTCGACCACTGGCGGTGTGTCTTTTTCAGCGGTGGTGTCGGGTGAAGTCGGGGTATCAGTCATAACGGCGAGGTCCTGTCCAAGCGCTGCTTGCCGCCAGTCATAGCGCTGGCGACAAAGGCTTATCGGCCGTTTTGTTCAAGACTGGAGGGCAAATAGCGCTTAAACAGCGCTTAACTGGAGCGAAGTCCGTCAATAAACCCGAGGATTCGCGTACCGAGTTCGGCGGCCAGGGGCAAATTCGGGTCCTTATAGGAGGCCAATTGCCGCTTCACATCGTTGGGCACGATGCGCATCACGTGGTTCATACCCTCGATCACCGCGAGTTCGGCGTCCGGTTTGGCGGCTTTCAGCAGCTTGGCGTCGCCGACACCGACCTGGATATCGCTGGTGCCCTGGATGATCAGCGCCGGCATCTTCAATTTGGCGAACGCGGCCGCCGGATCCTGGCGGAACAGTGAAATCAGGTACGGCTGCACGCTCGGGCGGAAAATCACCTGCAACTGCGGCGGCACGTTGTCATCGGTATGGCCGGCCTTGAGGCTGTCGAGCAGTTCATTGCTGCGCAGCATCAACGGTGGTGGCAGGCGGTTGCTCAATTGCTGGCGCAGCACTTCATCCACAGGCCGGGCGCTGCCGGACATGGAAATCACCGCCGCCGCATCGACGCTCGGCGCCGCCAGCGTGGCAATCAGCGCGCCTTCGCTGTGGCCCAGCAGAATCAGTTTGCCGAAACGCGGGTCGGCCTTGAGTTTCTGGCTCCAGGCCTCGGCGTCGGCGACATAGGCTTCCACCGACAGATTGCGCTCGTCCGGGGTTGCGGCCAGGCTCGCCGCCACACCGCGTTTGTCGTAGCGCACGCTGGCGATGTTGTGTTTCGCCAACACCCAGGCCAGACGCTTGAGGCTGTCGTTGCGTCCGCCATCGGGGTTGTTTCCGTCGCGATCCGTAGGACCGGAGCCGGAAATGATCAAGACAACCGGCACGGGCGCGTCGGATTTAGGCAGCAACAAGGAGCCGAAAAGCTCTCCGGTGCCGGTATCCAAACTGATCGGTCGTTGTAGGACAGTTGCCTGAACGAAGCCGGTAAACAGGGTAAGGCTCAAGGCTAGAACTCGCAGCATCATCACGCCATCATGAATAAGGTGCCGGTTGGACTCGCGGGCACCCATAAGGTTCGAGGATGAACTACTTGGATAGCCTGCGTATACTGGCGCGCATTACGTATTCAGGTTCGATTTCACGGAGCGTCCCGCATGTCCGGCAATACCTACGGCAAGCTGTTCACTGTCACCACCGCTGGCGAAAGCCATGGTCCGGCGTTGGTCGCCATTGTCGACGGCTGCCCGCCGGGTCTGGAGATTTCCCTGGAGGATCTGCAGCGTGACCTTGACCGCCGCAAACCCGGCACCAGCCGCCACACCACCCAGCGCCAGGAAGCCGACGAAGTCGAAATCCTCAGCGGCGTGTTCGAAGGCCGCACCACCGGTTGCGCCATCGGTCTGTTGATCCGCAACACCGACCAGAAGTCCAAGGACTACTCGGCGATCAAGGATCTGTTCCGCCCGGCCCACGCCGACTACACCTACCACCACAAATACGGCGAACGCGATTACCGCGGCGGCGGTCGCAGCTCGGCGCGGGAAACCGCGATGCGCGTGGCGGCGGGGGCGATTGCCAAGAAATACCTGGCGACCCAGGGCATCGTCATTCGGGGCTACATGAGCCAGCTCGGCCCGATTGAAATCCCGTTCAAGACCTGGGATTCGGTGGAAGAAAACGCGTTCTTCAGCCCCGACCCGGACAAGGTGCCGGAACTGGAAGCCTATATGGACCAGTTGCGCCGCGACCAGGATTCGGTCGGCGCGAAGATCACTGTCGTTGCGGAAGGCGTAATGCCTGGCCTCGGCGAGCCGATCTTCGACCGTCTCGATGCTGAACTGGCCCACGCGCTGATGAGCATCAACGCGGTGAAAGGCGTGGAAATCGGCGCCGGTTTCGCCAGCGTCGCCCAGCGCGGCACCGAACACCGCGATGAAATGACCCCGGAAGGTTTCCTCAGCAACAACGCCGGCGGCATTCTCGGCGGGATCTCGTCGGGTCAGCCGATCGTCGCGCATCTGGCGCTGAAGCCAACGTCGAGCATCACCACGCCGGGCCGCTCCATCGACATCCACGGCAACCCGGTGGACGTGATCACCAAGGGCCGTCATGACCCGTGCGTTGGCATCCGTGCCACGCCGATTGCCGAAGCGATGATGGCCATCGTGCTGATGGATCACCTGCTGCGTCACCGTGGGCAGAACGCCGATGTGCGTGTGAGCACGCCGGTGTTGGGTCAGCTTTAATGGCTGACCTCACAGCCGCTTTGGTCTGAGGACTGTGGCGGCGCTCCCGTACTGGCGGCTTTCCAGTTTCTATCTGTTCTATTTCGCCTTGCTCGGATCAACAGCGCCATTCCTGGCGCTGTACTTCGATCACCTGGGCTTTTCCAGCGCGCGCATCGGTGAACTGGTGGCGATCCCGATGCTGATGCGCTGCGTGGCGCCGAACATCTGGGGCTGGCTCGGAGACTACACCGGTCGGCGCCTGGCCATCGTGCGCTTCGGCGCGGTGTGCACGCTGCTGACGTTCTCGCTGATTTTCGTCAGCAAAACCTACGCCTGGCTGGCGATGGTCATGGCCCTGCACGCGTTCTTCTGGCACGCAGTGCTGCCGCAGTTCGAAGTCATCACCCTGGCGCACTTGAAGGGCCAGACCTCCCGTTACAGCCAGATCCGTTTGTGGGGCTCCATCGGTTTCATCATCACCGTGGTCGCGCTCGGGCGGGTCTTTGAATGGCTGAGCCTGGATGTGTATCCGGTAGCGCTGGTGCTGATCATGGCCGGGATCGTCGTCAGCAGCCTGTGGGTGCCGAACGCGCAACCGATCCAGAGTGAGCGGGTGACGGGGGAGGGCTTCCTCAAGCAACTGCGCAGCCCTGGCGTATTGGCGTTTTACGGTTGTGTCGCGCTGATGCAGATGAGCCACGGTCCGTATTACACCTTCCTGACCCTGCACCTTGAGCGTCTCGGTTACAGCCGTGGCGTGATCGGCATGCTCTGGGCCGTGGGTGTGGTGGCTGAAGTCCTGATGTTCCTGGCCATGAGCAAAATCCTGGCGCGCTTCTCGGTACGCCGGGTGTTGCTGGCGAGTTTTCTGCTGGCGGCCCTGCGCTGGTTGCTGCTAGGTTCGTTTGCTGAATTTTTGTGGGTGCTGCTGTTCGCGCAGGTGTTGCACGCCGCCACCTTCGGCAGCTTTCACGCGGCTGCCATCCAGTTCGTGCAACGTAGTTTCGGCGCGCGCCAGCAAGGCCAGGGCCAGGCGTTGTACGCAGCACTGGCCGGCACCGGCGGCGCGCTCGGCGCGTTGTATTCCGGATACAGCTGGAATGCCCTCGGCGCCACATTGACCTTTAGTATCGCCAGCCTCGCAGCCTTCGCGGCTGCCGTTATCATTGCCACACGTATGCAAGAGGACCGGCCATGAGCCTTACCCGAGAACACCTCGCCCAGGAAATCATCGACGCCGGGCGATTTTTGTATGGTCGCGGCTGGTCGCCGGCCACCAGCAGCAACTATTCGACGCGCCTGTCGCCGACCGAAGCGCTGCTGACCGTTTCCGGCAAGCACAAAGGCCAGTTGGGCCTCGATGATGTGCTGGCCACCGACCTGTCGGGCAACAGCCTGGAACCGGGCAAAAAGCCGTCCGCCGAAACCCTGCTGCACACTCAGCTGTATAGCTGGCGCCCGGAGATCGGCGCCGTGCTGCACACCCATTCGGTGAATGCCACGGTGTTGTCACGCCTGACGCCGGAGGATTTCATTGAATTCGAAGACTACGAATTGCAAAAAGCCTTCAGTGGCGTGTCCACCCACGAGTCCCGGGTGCGGGTGCCGATTTTCGACAATGACCAGGATATTGCGCGCCTGGCCGCCAAGGTGCAGCCTTGGCTGGACGCCCATCCCGATTGCGTCGGCTACCTGATTCGCGGCCACGGCCTCTACACCTGGGGCGCCCGCATGAGCGACGCACTGCGGCAGATCGAGGCCTTTGAATTTTTGTTCGAGTGCGAGTTGAAGACCCGCAGCGTCATGAACCGCCAAGGCTGACTTCACCAGAAGTAGCCCATTTGCCTGATGAAATGCCTGGCCTGACCGGTCTGAAAGAACCGGAAGGCGCGGCCGATACCGAGGAATTGCCCCATGAGCAGCCTGTCCGTTTATCACGTATCAAGCCCGGAAATACCGAACAAGGTCCTGACCCACTTCGAAGACATCGCCTCGACCCTGGCCGAACAGGGTGTGCGCTTCGACCGCTGGCAAGCCACCGCGAAAATCCAGCCCGGCGCCAGCCAGGAAGAAGTGATCGCCGCGTACCAGGAACAAATCGACAAGCTGATGACCGAGCGTGGCTACGTTACGGTCGATGTCATCAGCCTGAACAGCGATCACCCGCAAAAAGCCGAACTGCGCGCCAAGTTCCTCGATGAACATCGGCATGGCGAGGACGAAGTACGATTTTTCGTCGCTGGTCGTGGGCTGTTTACCCTGCACATCGACGATTACGTCTACGCCGTGCTCTGCGAGAAAAACGACCTGATCTCGGTGCCGGCCGGCACGCCGCACTGGTTCGACATGGGCGAGCATCCGCATTTCGTCGCGATCCGCCTGTTCAACAACCCGGAAGGCTGGGTCGCCAACTTTACCGGCGAAGACATCGCCAGCCGCTTCCCGCGCCTGGAGGACTGAGCCGATGCCGATCAAAGCGATTCTCACCGACATCGAAGGCACCACCAGCGCGGTGAGTTTTGTATTCGACGTATTGTTCCCTTATGCGGCCAAGCACCTGCCGGATTTTGTACGCCAGCACGCCGCACGGGCGGGCGTTGCCGAGCAACTGGACGTCGTGCGCCGGGACAGCAATGAACCCGAGGCAAACGTTGAGCGGGCCATCGAAATTCTTTTGGGCTGGATCGCCGAAGACCGCAAGGCCACGCCGCTCAAGGCGTTGCAAGGCATGGTCTGGGCGCAGGGTTATCAGGCGGGGCAGTTGAAAGGCCACGTTTACCCGGACGCCGTTGACGCGCTCAAGCGCTGGCATCAGGACGGTTATCAACTGTTTGTGTATTCCTCGGGCTCGATCCAGGCGCAGAAACTGATCTTCGGTTGCTCGGACGCGGGGGATTTGTCGCCGCTGTTCAGCGGTTACTTTGACACCACGTCGGGGCCGAAGCGTGAGGCGCAGTCTTACGCGCGGATTACTCAGGCGATTGGGCTGGAACCTGCGCAGATTCTGTTCCTGTCCGACATCGTCGAAGAACTCGACGCGGCGCGCACGGCGGGCATGGCGACTTGCGGGTTGGCGCGAGAGGGTGGTGAGTTGGCGGGGCATGTGACCGTAGACAGCTTCGCGCGAATCAACCCATCTACTTTCTAAACCCCGCATAACCCTGTGGGAGCGGGCTTGCTCGCGAAAGCAGTGTCTCAGTCAATATCTCAGTCGACTGATACACCGCCTTCGCGAGCAAGCCCGCTCCCACAAGTTTGTTTACAGCGTCGAACGATTTACGCCGAGTGATAAGTCGGCAGCGCAAACCGTTGCTGGCTTTGCAGCATAGAGATCTGCGGCAGCTCGCTGGCCTGTTCGGCCAGGTCACGGCGGATGGCGCTGATCACCCACGACAGCTGATCGCCAGCATGCAATTGCTGGTAGGAAATCGAGCGTTTAAACACTTTGCCTTCGGTGCTGCGCAGTGTCAGCAGGATGCCACCGTCAGGGCGTGCCTGGGTGGTCACGTCGAAGTTGGAGAACAGCGAGGTAAATTTTTCTTGGATCAGGCTCATGTCTATCAGCTCCGTTAGCGCTTAATTAGCAAGCATGGAGAGGTAGTTGCAGCGATTGTGCCAGCACCTGAATTTTTAAAAGTTGTTATAAATCAATAAGTTATTTATATGTCGGTTTTTTGCTTTCGTGCAATCTGCATGAATGGCCATCGTGCATCCTGCATTTTGCGAGGTCGGGCGTAATTCGATGGAACGAATGACACGGCCAGGGTTCGCGTTTGCGCGGGTCTCAAAGGCGGATACAAAACATTGCAAAAACCGCGTGTACAGCTCCAGAACGGCTGACGTATTTTCGGGCTCAATCAACGCCGCCCGACAATAAGAAGATCGACCGGGAGCTACCATGAGCGACACGATTACCTGGGGCATGATGCTCCGCAAACTGCCGACCATCGCCAAAGCCATTCCCCGCGTGGTGAAAGGCATGAAGGTCGCCAACGTCAAGGACCCGACCCAACCGTGTGGCCTCGGCTGGAGCTTTGAACAGGCGACATTGCGCAATCCCGATGGCCTTGCCTTGCTGCAAGACGAGGTGTTGCTGACCTACACACAGGTCAATCAGTGGGCCAATCGCATCGCCCATCACCTGATCAGCCAAGGCATCGGCAAGGGCGACGTGGTGGCGATCTTCATCGAGAACCGCCCGGAATTGCTGGTCACGATCCTGGCGGTGGCCAAGGTCGGGGCGATCAGCGCCTTGCTCAATACCTCGCAAACCCGCGATACCCTGGCCCACAGCCTGAATCTGGTGGCGCCGGTGGCGATCATCGTCGGCGAAGAGCTGGTGCCGGCGTTTTCGGCGGTACGCGAGCGGGTTTCAATCCCGGCGACGCGCACCTGGTTCGTGGCGGATCGCGATACGTTCAGCTATCCGGGCATTTCGCCCGATCGTTTCGTCAACCTGATGATGGCCTGCGCCGACGCCCCCGACGACAACCCGGCCAGCAGCCAGCAGGTGTTTTTCGACGACACCTGTTTCTATATCTACACCTCCGGCACCACCGGGTTGCCCAAGGCTGGCGTGTTCAAACACGGGCGCTGGATGCGCAGCGCTGCCAGTTTCGGCATGATCGCCCTGGATATGCAGCCGCAAGACGTCGTCTATTGCACCTTGCCGCTCTACCACGCCACCGGGCTTTGCGTGTGCTGGGGCTCGGCCATCAGCGGCGCCTCGGGGTTTGCCATCCGCCGCAAGTTCAGCGCCAGTCAGTTCTGGAACGACGTGCGCAAATACCAGGCGACCACCCTCGGTTACGTCGGCGAATTGTGCCGCTACCTGGTGGATCAACCGGTCAGTGCCGACGACAGCAAGCACGGCGTGACCAAGATGATCGGCAATGGCCTGCGCCCCGGTGCCTGGCGTGAGTTCAAGACGCGCTTTGGGGTGAGCCACATTTGCGAGCTCTACGCGGCCAGCGACGGCAACATCGGGTTCACCAACATCCTCAACTTCGACAACACCATTGGTTTTTCCCTGATGTCCTGGGAGCTGGTGGCGTACGACCACGACAGCGGCGCGCCGATTCGCAACGCCAAGGGTTTGATGAGCAAAGTCGCCAAGGGCGGGCAGGGCTTGTTGCTGGCGAAAATCGACGACAAGGCACCGCTGGACGGCTACACCGATCCGCAGAAAACCGAGAAGGTCGTGCTCCACGACGTGTTCGCCAAGGGCGACCGCTACTTCAACACCGGTGACTTGCTGCGCAATATCGGCTTCGGTCATGCGCAATTTGTCGATCGTTTGGGCGACACCTACCGCTGGAAGGGCGAGAACGTCTCCACCACCGAGGTTGAAAACATTCTGTTGAAGCATCCGAATATTTGCGAGGCGGTGGCCTACGGCGTGGAGATTCGCAACACCAATGGCCGCGCCGGAATGGCAGCGATTACCCCTGCCGAATCCCTGGCGACCCTGGATTTCAGTGAATTGCTGAGTTTTGCCCGCCAGCAAATGCCGGTCTATGCCGTGCCGTTGTTCCTTCGAGTGAAAGTAAAAATGGAGACTACTGGGACTTTCAAATACCAGAAGACCCGCCTCAAGGACGAAGCCTTCGACCCCGGCAAGACCGGCGATGACCCGATCTACGCCTGGCTGCCGGGCACCCAGACCTACGTACAAGTCACGGGGGAAGTGCTGGCGGATATTCACGCGGGCAAGTACCGTTATTGAATCTGGCTATGGCTGCCCATGAGAAAAAAGGAGTGACAGGCGCCGGGGCGCTCGGGAAACTGTCGACTTTCCGATTGACCGAATAGAGAGTCTCCCATGTCAGACCAAAGCCGCCAGATGACGCCCGAAGAAGCTGCCGAATTCGCCGAACAGGTGTTCAACAAAGCGCGCGAGGGCGACGCCGCCATGATGGCTGCGCTGCTGACCAAAGGCCTGCCGCCGAACCTGCGCAACCACAAGGGCGACACCTTGCTGATGCTCGCCGCGTACCACGGCCACGTGGAAACCGTGAAAGTATTGCTGGAACACAAGGCTGACCCGGAAATCCGCAACGACAACGGCCAGAGCCCGATTGCCGGCGCCGCGTTCAAGGGCGACCTGGCGGTGGTCAAGGCGCTGGTCGACGGCGGGGCGCAAGTGGAAGGTTCGTCGTTCGATGGCCGCACTGCGCTGATGATGGCGGCGATGTTCAACCGCGTTGAAATCGTCGACTACCTGATCAGCAAAGGCGCCGACCCGAAAGCCAAGGACGCCAATGGCGTGACTGCGCTGGATGCGGCGAAGACCATGGGGGCCGTGGATACCACTGCTCAGCTTGAGAAACTGATGGGCTGATAGTCCGTCTTCGCGAGCAAGCCCGCTCCCACATTTGGAAATGCGTTTCCCTGTGGGAGCGGGCTTGCTCGCGAATGGGCCAAACGCGATCAATGGGTTATCCTTCGCGCCCTAAAATTTCCCTCGCTACAGGATCCATCCCCATGAAAACCGCACTCGTCGAACTCATCAGCAAAATCAGCTCCGGGTGCATGGGCGATGACGAAATCCTGAAGATCGCTGACGAAGCGGCCCAGGCCTACGCTGATCCGCAGGCTTTTCTGACAGCCAATCCGGACATCAACTACGACGACACCTTCCCGATGCCGTTGGGGGAATGGGTCGTGGTGGGCAGCCTGCCGGAAACCGTGCTGTTCCAGGCCGACACCTACGTGGATCTGTTCGCGCAAATCGTTGCCTCGTTCGGCCCGGGTGTTGATTTCAACATCAAGCCCAAGCAACTGGCCAAGACCGAAGCCCTGACCGCGCTCAATCGCATCCAGGTGCAGATGGGCAGCATGAACAAGGAAAACGGCGGTTACACGCTGCTGAACTTCAGCCAGTTGCTCGACGATGAACTGCAAGTGGTGCTGGTCTACGGTAACGACGTGCCCCGCGTACTCGAACTGTGCGCCGAGGTCGGCATCGCCGCCGCACCTTCCCTGGAAGCCCTGAAAGTGGCGATCCACGTTTAATGGAATAAAACGGAACCCTTGCAGGGGCCGACTATCCTAAGACTGCATGCCACTATCTTGGGAGCGACACCATGGGTTCCAGTTTTAACGGTCTGGTTGGCCTGATCATTCTTGCCCTGGACATCTGGGCCATCATCAACGTGCTGAAAAGTGGCGCCGAAACCGGGATGAAAATCATCTGGGTGCTGCTGATCCTGCTGCTGCCGGTACTGGGCCTGATCATCTGGGCCATCGCCGGGCCACGGGGTAATGTCCGCATCTGACAGGTGAATCCTGTTTACCTGTAGGAACACAGAACCTGTGGGAGCGGGCTTGCTCGCGAAAGCGGAGTGTCAGTCAACTGTGATGTTGAATGATAAGCCGCCTTCGCGAGCAAGCCCGCTCCCACAAGGGGATTGTGG
This sequence comes from Pseudomonas sp. NPDC096950, assembly GCF_044762525.1. Classification (NCBI taxonomy): domain Bacteria; kingdom Pseudomonadati; phylum Pseudomonadota; class Gammaproteobacteria; order Pseudomonadales; family Pseudomonadaceae; genus Pseudomonas; species Pseudomonas sp. NPDC096950. The sequence continues at coordinate 116,452 of NZ_JBIWEL010000009.1, forward strand.
CGTGTCAGCAAGTGACGTTCGACCTGTCATGTTCCGCAACGTAGAATGCGCGCCTTTCCCGGGCAATCGAGCCTTTCGATTGGCCATCATGGGCGGGTAACCGTCCGTTGCCGCCGCATTCATCGGAGCACTTCCCATGACCACCACCAAGACCAGCGAATACCTGGAAACCCTCTACGAAGGCTACGGCCAGCGTTTTCGCATGGAAAAACTGCTGCACGAAGTGCGCACCGAGCACCAACACCTGGTGATCTTCGAAAACCCGCGCATGGGCCGGGTCATGGCGCTGGACGGTGTGATCCAGACCACCGAAGCCGACGAATTCATCTACCACGAGATGCTCACCCACGTGCCGATCCTCGCCCATGGCTCCGCCAAGCGTGTGCTGATCATCGGCGGTGGCGACGGTGGCATGCTGCGTGAAGTGGCCAAGCACGGCAGCGTCGAGCACATAACCATGGTCGAGATCGACGGCACCGTGGTCGACATGTGCAAAGAGTTCCTGCCGAACCACTCCAAGGGGGCGTACGACGACCCACGGCTGAACCTGGTGATCGACGACGGCATGCGTTTCGTCGCCACCACCACCGAAAAATTCGACGTGATCATTTCCGACTCCACCGACCCGATCGGTCCGGGCGAAGTGCTGTTCTCGGAAAACTTCTACCAGGCCTGCCACCGCTGCCTGAACGAAGGCGGCATCCTGGTGACCCAGAACGGCACGCCGTTCATGCAGCTGGGCGAAGTGCAGACCACCGCCGGGCGCCTGCGCAGCCTGTTCCCGGACTGGCACTTCTATCAGGCGGCCGTGCCGACCTACATCGGCGGCGCGATGACGTTCGCCTGGGGCGCGACCAACACTGCTTACCGCAAGTTGTCCCGGGAAACCCTGCAACAGCGCTTCGCCGGCAGCGGCATCATCACCCGCTACTACAACCCGGAAATCCACATCGGTGCCTTCGCCATGCCGCAATACGTGCTGAACGCGATCAACAAGCCAAGTAACGACTAAAAAGTTATCCACAACCTACTTGTGGGAGCGGGCTTGCTCGCGAAAGCGGTGTGTCAGTCAATATTAATGTCGACTGACACGACGCCGTCGCGAGCAAGCCCGCTCCCGCAATGGGGCGTGGTGTTTTTTAGAGGGTGTATCAGGTAATTCGTTGGAACGATCAGTCAGGCCAAAAGTCCAGATAGTTGTAAGCCCATTTGCGGGTTTGATCGAGGAGGCACTGATGCAAAAGTGGAAGATCACTTTCGTGGATGATCACGGCGAAACGCTCGATGAAGTCTTTGAGTGCGACGAGTGCCCGGATAACGAGCACGCGGCCAAACTCATCAAGGCCCGGCTCCTGCCAGTCGCTGCCGAACTGGATCTGAACGATCTGGAAGGGCGAACCGATGACGCCAGCGTAAAAAGTCTCAAGACCCAGAACAGCATTCAAATCCTCGGCATTACTCCTGTCTGAACCTCACCTGTCTCATTCACATCCAGACCTTGGCAGCAGCTCCGACTTGGGGCTACTCTGCAAGCGAGATCAGCGAACGGATCGCTAAGGTCTGGTCTTGTCAGCTACATGCTTAAACCCCGGCGGCAACCTGGTTGCCGTATCGCCTCCACCAATCGGTTGCGGGCGTCGGGAGTACGGAAAGTCTATCCATATGGTTTTAGGAGGACGATTCATGAGCACAGCCTATCAAGAAGACATCAGTACCAGCGTACTGCGCCGCATGAAGGAAGGCGGTTTCGACTTTTCAAGATTCCATCCCATCGAGTTCTACGCGATTTTCCCGGACGAGGAGCGGGCACGCAGGGCAGCAGGTCATTTTTGTGGTGAATCCTTGAATGCCCAGATCAGCGTGCGCGACGACGGCGCGTGGCATCTGGAACTGAGCAAAGTGATGTACGCCACCTACGACGGCATCGGCGACTTTGAGCAGGACTTCGAGGCCGTGGTCGAACCTCTGGGCGGGATCATCGAAGGATGGGGCGTCAAACAGGAGGTACGAGGGCTACTCGCATAACACTATGAACAGCGACAACATTCACTAACGGCTGACCTTCGGGTTGGCCGTTTTCGTTTTTACGATTTACCCAACCCCCTGTAGGAGCTGTCGAGTGAAACGAGGCTGCGATCTTTTGATCTTGCTTTTGATTCACAACGTTTCAAAAACCCAAAAAAAAGCCGCCTGAACAGGCGGCCAAAGGGAAGTTCGAGAGGTTTTGAAACGAATGCGCCGATTATCCGCACCAACTCCCGGGCAGTGAAATCAACTCTGACTATGCTGGTGATAGGCGACAACATTGCTTCGCAATGAAGCGGGGGCGATCGGGTTGGGGCGTTTGCCGCACAGGATTGGTGCGGTGCTTTTGGGGCGATTATCCAACTGATTGAAATCAAAGCGTTTATGCCGATGGCACGGGCCTTGCGAAGCCTAGATGTCCGGGTGACAAGGAGTACGGCATGATCCGCACCTATTTTGATGAAATGTACGATGCCGGCGGCCTGGTCCGCCCGCATTATCGGGAGTTTGCCCGTTGGCTGGCCGAAACGCCTGACGAGCTTTTGGCACAACGGCGACGCGAGGCCGATCTGCTGTTCCATCGTGCCGGGATTACCTTCACGCTCTACGGTGATGAGCAGGGGACAGAGCGCCTGATTCCCTTCGACACCATTCCCCGCAGCATCCCCGCCAGCGAATGGCGGATCGTCGAACGCGGCTGCATCCAGCGGGTCAAGGCGTTGAACATGTTCCTCGCCGACCTCTATCACGAGCAGCGCATCATCAAGGCCGGCATCATCCCGGCCGAGCAAGTGCTGGCCAACGAGCAATACCAGTTGGCGATGCAAGGGCTGGATCTGCACCGGGATATCTATTCCCACATCTCTGGCGTCGATCTGGTGCGCGATGGCGACGGCACGTACTACGTGCTCGAAGACAATCTGCGAACACCGAGCGGCGTGAGCTACATGCTCGAAGACCGCAAGATGATGATGCGCCTGTTCCCCGAGTTGTTCTCGGCGCAACGCATTGCGCCCATCGATCACTACCCGAACCTGTTGCTCGACACCCTGAAAAGCTCCAGCCCGATCGATAACCCGAGCGTGGTGGTGCTGACCCCTGGCCGTTTCAACAGCGCGTTTTTCGAGCACGCCTTTCTGGCGCGGGAAATGGGTGTGGAACTGGTGGAAGGCGCGGACCTGTTCGTGCGCGACGACAAGGTGTTCATGCGCACCACGGATGGGCCGAAAGCCGTGGACGTGATCTATCGTCGCCTCGACGATGCGTTCCTCGATCCGCTGGCGTTCAACCCGGACTCGATGCTCGGCGTGCCGGGGCTGCTGTCGTCCTATCGCTCCGGCAACGTAGTGCTGGCGAATGCCATCGGCACCGGGGTCGCGGACGACAAATCGGTGTATCCGTTCGTGACCGACATGATCCGTTTCTACTTGGATGAAGAGCCGATCCTGAAGAACGTGCCGACGTTCCAGTGTCGCAACCCTTCAGAACTGTCCCACGTCCTGGCCAATCTCCCCGACCTGGTGGTCAAGGAAACCCAGGGCTCCGGCGGTTACGGAATGCTGGTGGGGCCGGCGGCGACGGCGGCGGAAATCGAGTCGTTCCGCGCACGGATCAAAGCCAAGCCCCACGCGTACATCGCGCAACCGACGTTGTCCCTGTCGACCTGTCCGACCTTTGTCGAAAACGGCATCGCGCCACGCCACATCGACCTGCGTCCGTTTGTATTGTCTGGCCGCGAAACCCGGGTTGTGCCCGGTGGTTTGACCCGTGTTGCCCTGCGTGAAGGCTCCCTGGTGGTGAATTCCTCCCAGGGCGGCGGCACCAAGGACACCTGGGTGGTCGAGGATTGAAGGAAGCCTGCCATGTTAAGTAGAACTGCCTCGGATTTGTATTGGATGTCGCGTTACCTGGAGCGGGCGGAAAACCTCGCACGGATGCTCGACATCAGTTATTCGCTGTCGCTGATGCCGCAGGATGGCCGTGGCGACGGTCTGCACGAACTCGCCATGCCGCTGCTGATCACCGGCACCCTGGACGATTACCTGGAGCGCCACGGCGAACTGCATGCCGAACGGCTGCTGCATTTCTTCGCTTTGGACGCGGCAAACCCGGCGAGCATCTACAGCTGCCTCGGTTCGGCGCGGGCCAGTGCCCATGCGGTGCGTGGGCGAATCACCGCCGACATGTGGGAAAACATCAACGCCACCTGGTTGGAAATTCGCGGGATCGCGGAGCAGGGCTTGAGTCGTTACGGCATGAGCCGTTTCTGCGAGTGGATCAAGGAACGTTCCCATCTGTTTCGCGGCGCGTCCTACGGCACCATCATGCGTAACGATGCGTTTCGTTTCATTCGACTGGGCACGTTTATCGAACGGGCCGACAACACCTTGCGCCTGCTCGACGCTCGTTACGAAATGGCCGGCGATCAGGCCGAAGCGGTCAGCGATGGCACGGCGCACGCCTATTACCAGTGGAGCGCGTTGCTGCGGGCGTTGTCCTCCTTCGAGGCCTACACCGAGATTTACCGCGATGCGCCCGGCGCCCGGCATGTCGCCGAATTGCTGTTGCTGCGCGCCGACGTGCCGCGTTCGTTGCGCGCCTGCACCGAAGAAATCGACCAGATCCTCGCCCAGTTGCCGGGGGCCAACGGCCGTCCCGCGCAACGCCTGGCGGCGGAAATGGACGCGCGCCTGCGCTACACCGGCATCTCCGAAATTCTCGACGAAGGCCTGCACGCCTGGCTGACCGAGTTCATCCCGCTGGTGCGCCAGTTGGGCAACGCCATTCACAGTTCCTACCTGGAGGCTGCATGAGACTTTCCATTAGCCACGAGACCACCTATCACTACGAAGATCAGGTGCGGGCGAGCATCCAGTACTTGCGACTGACACCCCACGACAGCGAGCGCCAGCATGTGCTCAGTTGGCAACTCGACCTGCCGCGCCCGGTGCGTGCGCAGCTCGATCCGTTCGGCAACATCCTGCATGTGCTGACCATGGACGAGCCCCATGAAGCGATCATCATCGGTGCCCGTGGCCAGGTCGATATCGATGAATTGAGTGAAGCCGAGCATGAGAGCCAGTCGGCGCTGCCGTTCCTGCGTTTCACCCGCCTGACGGAAGCCGACGAAGCCTTGCGTGCGTTCGCGGAGAAGGAATGCAAAAAACGTCGGGATCGCACCGCGCTGATTGACTTGATGCAGGGCTTGAATCAGCACATGACCTACACGCCGGGCTCCACCGAAGTGGACACCAGCGCGGCCAAAGCCTTTGCCGGGCGCTCCGGTGTTTGCCAGGACCACACCCATGCGTTCCTCGCCTGCGCCCGTAGCCTGGGCATTCCGGCGCGTTATGTGTCGGGATATTTGTATAGTGAGAACAGCGAACACCTGGCCAGCCACGCCTGGGCCGAAGCCTGGCTGGATGACGCGTGGTACAGCTTTGACGTGACGAACCAATTGGCCCGGCCGGAGCGCCATTTGAAACTGGCGGTAGGCCTGGATTACCTGGATGCCTGCCCGGTGCGCGGGATGCGTCGGGGCGGTGGCTGCGAGCAGATGCATGCAAAGGTGTTTGTATCGCCGACGCCGGTGTTTGCGCCGGTGATCTCAGTCCAGCAGCAATAACCCGCGCGCGGATCGTTCCCACGCTCTGCGTGGGAATGCAGCCCGGGACGCTCCGCGTCCAAAAAAGCGGACGCAGAGCGTCCATTGAGGCATTCCTACGCAGAGCGTGGGAACGATCAACTAATTTCATTCAAGGCTTAACCTTACGCCCTGCCATATGCTTCAAATACCCCACCAACAAATCCAGATCCCCCGCCGGCAATACCTGCTCTGAAAACGCGGGCATCTTCGCCTGCGGCCACTGCCTCAAACTCTGCGGATCACGAATGTAGCGCTTGAGGAAATCCGCGCCGAAATACTCGGTGGGGTTGAACGGGATATTCAGGTCCGGCCCGAACTGCGCATCGCCCGCGCCATTGAGTCGATGGCAGGCCAGGCAATTCTTCTGGAACAAGGCAAAGCCCTGGTTCACCGGATCGTCCGCCTTCAACGCAGTATCGGGCAGCAGGGCAGGGAAGCGCTGGGCGACGGGCGCCATGCGCTTGATGCTGGCGACTTCGAACGGCCATTGCTCGGGGCTGATATTACCGGCCTGGGGATTGGTCCAGACCAAGTAAAACGGCCCGGCACTGTGCTTGCCCCCGGACAGTGGCGGCCACGGGTTGGCCGGGTCTTCAATCGCCAGCCAGACCTGTGCGCCTTGGGTATTGAGCAACGGCGCCGCCGCCAGTTCGGCGGCAAAACCGTCCAGTGCCACGGCTTGCAGGTGGTCGTCAGGCTTGATGCCGGTCAGCAACGCAGCCAACGGCACGGCGCGATAACTCATGTCGCGTTTATAGGAAACGTCGTTGGAGATGCTGATGGTCTGGACCTGAGGGTGCTTGAGCAATTCCTCGGTTTGCCAGGTGCGACTGCTCGCGCCCAGCTCCAGGTTCAGCTGCGCGGCATACAGGGGCGAGCCGACCAGCAGGGCCCCCAATAGAAAAAGTGCTTTCAAGTGATCGCCGTCCATGTCGTGGAAGTGCCGTGAAGGTTGGCACAGCCACACTGGCCCGGGTAGCGAGCCAGTCACATATTTAACGAAGCGATATAAAACCTTTGCGCTGCTTTCTTTTACAGAGAATCAACCGATCACCTTGGTCAGGTTCGGCAAAATCAACAACAGCGTAGTGGCGAATAGGATGAGTCCGGCTTGACGTACTTTCGAATGTTTGAACATGGCTGACCGCCTTTTTTGTTATTTCCTGATGCTTGCCTGCATATCTCCATGACGGCAAAGCGCTGCACTTCCTGTGAGACGAGTGCCTCGGCAAAACCCGACGACAACTTCGTACATCTTCACCTTAGAGCCCGCGTCACACTTGGTTTAGATCCATTTCGTATGGTCATGACGTTAAAAGCTCTTAAAAAGGCATGAGGCCTATTGCCAGCTTCTTTGACGCCCGTTTGCTAGACAGCTTCGTCACGTGAATCGGTTAATCCGATAGCTGACTACCGTCCGTCTGAGCGTGAGCGTCAACGTCCGTGAGCATTGCGGTCATTGAATCCGGCGCTGCTCGGCTTAAGGTGAGAACACAGCATTTTCTCCTGCATAGGTTCGAGGACCACATGACCGAAGCTCTGATTTTCGACGCGTTACGCACGCCCCGCGGCAAAGGCAAGGCCGATGGCGCGTTGCACAGCGTCAAACCGGTGAACCTGGTGGCCGGGTTGCTGACGGCGTTGCAGCAGCGAACGTCCCTGGACACCAGCCAGGTCGATGACGTGGTGCTCGGCTGCGTCACGCCCATCGGCGATCAAGGCTCCGACATCGCCAAGACTGCGGCGCAGGTCGCCGATTGGGATGTCAGCGTGGCGGGTCTGCAGATCAACCGCTTCTGCGCCTCGGGCTTGGAGGCGGTTAACCTCGGCGCGATGAAAGTCCGTTCCGGTTTCGAAGACCTGGTGGTGGTCGGTGGCGTCGAGTCGATGTCTCGCGTACCCATGGGCAGCGACGGTGGGGCTTGGGCGCTGGACCCGGAAACCAACCTGCACAGCCACTTCACGCCCCAAGGCGTGGGCGCCGACCTGATCGCCACGATTGAAGGCTTCAGCCGCCAGGACGTCGATGCCTACGCGCTGCATTCCCAGCAAAAAGCCGCGCGGGCTCGCGCGGACGGTTCGTTCAACAAATCCCTGGTGCCGGTACAGGACCAGAACGGCATCATCCTGCTCGATCACGATGAGTTCATCCGCGCCGAATCGACCCTGGAAGGCCTGGGCAAACTCAAGCCGAGTTTCGAAATGATGGGGCAAATGGGTTTCGACGCCACGGCGCTGCGGGTTTACAGCCACATCGAGCGGATCAATCACGTACACACGCCGGGCAACAGCTCCGGCATCGTCGACGGCGCGGCACTGATGCTGATCGGCTCAGAAGCCAAGGGCCGGGCGCTGGGCCTGCAACCACGGGCGCGAATCGTCGCCACGGCAGTCACCAGCACCGATCCGACCATCATGCTCACCGGCCCGGCGCCGGCCACCCGCAAGGCCTTGGCCAAGGCTGGGTTGCGGGTTGAAGACATCGATTTGTTCGAGGTCAACGAAGCGTTCGCCTCGGTGGTGTTGAAGTTCATCAAGGACATGGCCGTCGACCCGGACAAGGTCAACGTCAACGGCGGCTCGATCGCCATGGGGCACCCGCTGGGCGCCACCGGTTGCGCGATCCTCGGCACCTTGCTCGATGAACTGGAAACCCGGCGCCTGCGCTATGGCCTCGCGACCCTGTGTGTCGGCGGCGGCATGGGCATTGCCACCATCATCGAACGCCTCTGAGCACCGATTTCAAGGAACTGTGACATGACTGAAGCCATTCGTTACGAAAAAGGCCAGGACCAGATCGTCGTCCTGACCATCGACATGCCGGGCCAGAGCGCCAACACCATGAACGCGGTGTACCGCGAGGCCATGGCCGCCCGCGTCACTCAATTGGTCGCGGAAAAGGACAGCATTGCCGGGGTCATCATCACCTCGGCCAAGAAGACTTTCTTCGCCGGCGGCGACCTCAATGAACTGATCAAGGTCGGCAAACCCGAGGCCAAAGCCTTCTACGACATGGTGCTGACGTTGAAGGGGCAACTGCGCACACTGGAAACCCTCGGCAAACCGGTGGTCGCCGCAATCAACGGCGCGGCGTTGGGCGGCGGTTGGGAAATCTGCTTGGCCTGTCATCACCGCGTGGCGCTGGACAACCCGTCGGTGCAACTCGGCCTGCCGGAAGTGACCCTCGGCCTGCTGCCGGGCGGCGGCGGGGTGGTGCGCATGGTGCGCATGCTGGGTATCGAGAAAGCCCTGCCGTACTTGCTTGAAGGCAAAAAAGTCCGGCCGCAGCAGGCGTTGCAGGCCGGTTTGATCAATGAACTGGCGGCGGATCACCATGAGCTGCTGGCCAAGTCGCGGGCGTGGATTCTGGCCAATCCGACCGCAGTGCAGCGTTGGGATGTGAAGGGCTATCAGATTCCGGGCGGCACACCGTCGAACCCGAAAGTCGCGCAGATGCTGGCCATCGCGCCCTCGATCCTGCGCACTAAAACCCAGGGCACGATGCCGGCGCCGGAAAAAATCCTGTGCGCGGCGGTGGAAGGCGCCCAGGTGGATTTCGCCACGGCGCATCTCATTGAAACCCGTTACTTCACCGAATTGACCACCGGCCAGGTCTCGAAAAACCTGATCGGTACGTTCTGGTTCCAGCTCAATGAGATCAATGCCGGCGGTTCGCGACCGAAGGGTTTTGCGCCTTATGTCACGCGCCGGGTGGGTGTGTTGGGCGCTGGAATGATGGGCGCCGGGATTGCCTTTGTCAGTGCTTCGGCGGGCATCGACGTGGTGCTCAAGGACGTCAACCTTGCAGCCGCGGAGAAGGGCAAGGCGCATTCGGCGGCGCTACTGGACAAGAAGGTCTCCCGTGGCCAGTTGAGCGCCGAGCAGCGCGACGCGGTGCTGGCGCGGATTCACACCACTGAAAGCGATGGGGATCTGGCCGGTTGCGACCTGATCATTGAAGCGGTGTTCGAAGATCGCGAACTGAAAGCCAACGTCTCGGCGGCGGCGCAGAAAGTTGTCGGCGCGGACGCGGTGATCGCTTCCAATACCTCGACTTTGCCGATCAGCGGCCTGGCCACCGCCGTGCCGGACCAGAGCAAGTTCATCGGCCTGCATTTCTTCAGTCCGGTGGAGAAAATGGCGCTGGTGGAAATCATCAAAGGCGCGAACACCAGCGACGAAACCCTGGCTCGTGGTTTCGATTTCGTCCTGCAAATCAAGAAAACCCCGATTGTGGTCAACGACAGTCGCGGCTTCTTTACCTCGCGGGTGTTCGGCACCTTCACCAATGAAGGGATCGCCATGCTCGGCGAAGGTGTGAGCGCGCCGATGATCGAGACCGAAGCGCGCAAGGCCGGCATGCCCATCGGGCCTCTGGCGATCTCCGACGAAGTTTCCCTCAGCCTGATGAGCCATATCCGTCAACAAACGGCCAAAGACCTGCAAGCGGAAGGGAAACCGCTGATAGAACACCCGGCGTTCGCCGTGATTGACTTGCTGCTCAACGAATACAAGCGTCCGGGCAAGGCGGCTGGCGGTGGTTTCTACGATTACCCGGCCGGTGGGCAGAAACATCTATGGCCGGAGCTGAAAACCCGTTTCGAGAAGGCCGACGGGCAGATTTCGCCGAAGGACGTGCGCGATCGGCTGTTGTTCGTGCAAGCCATCGAAACCGTGCGCTGTGTGGAGGAGGGCGTGCTGACCTCGACGGCGGACGCCAACGTCGGCTCGATCTTCGGCATCGGCTTCGCAGCCTGGACTGGTGGCGCGCTGCAATTCATCAACCAATATGGCGTGAAAGACTTCGTCGCCCGCGCCCAATACCTGGCTGAGCAGTATGGCGAACGCTTCGCTCCGCCCGCGCTGCTGCTGGAGAAAGCCGCCAAAGGGGAGACGTTCTAAGGGACCGATGACGCATTCCGGGGCTTGCCTTGCCACCGTGTTTCAAGGCAGGCTCTGGGGTGTGCATTATTCCCATCACGTGTCAGGTATTTTTTATGTCGTTACGCATCTGCATTCTGGAAACCGACATCCTGCGTCCGGAATTGGTCGATCAATATCAGGGTTATGGGCAGATGTTCCAGCGTCTGTTTTCGCAGCAACCCATCGCTGCCGAGTTCACCGTGTACAACGTGATGCAGGGCGAATACCCCAGCGATGAGCTGACGTTCGATGCCTACCTGATCACTGGCAGCAAGGCCGATTCCTTCGGCACTGACCCCTGGATCGAAACCCTCAGAACTTATCTGCTGAACCGCTACGAACGCGGCGACAAACTGCTGGGCGTGTGCTTCGGCCATCAACTGCTGGCGTTGCTGCTGGGTGGCAAGAGCGAGCGTGCGACCCAAGGCTGGGGCGTGGGCATCCACAACTACAAACTCGCCGCCAAGGCACCGTGGATGAGCCCGGTGCGGGAAGAGCTGACGTTGTTGATCAGTCACCAGGATCAGGTGACCGCGCTGCCGGAAAACGCCACGGTGATTGCCTCGAGTGATTTCTGTCCGTTCGCCGCGTACCACATCAACGATCAGGTGCTGTGCTTCCAGGGGCATCCGGAATTCATTCACGATTACTCACGGGCGCTGCTGGAAATTCGCCAGGAAGCGTTGGGCGCACAGGTTTATTCCAAAGGCGTTGCCAGCCTTGAGCATGAACATCACGGCACTACGGTTGCGGAGTGGATGATGCGGTTTGTGGCGCATAAGCCTGAGGTTGGGGCGGTTTAAAGCTAAAAGCTTCGCGAGCAGGCTCGCTCCCACAAGGGATCTCCGTTGTTGCAGAGATCGGTGTGGGAGCGAGCCTGCTCGCGAATTGCACAGACGACTCGGTCTTGCCTACTACAACCACCCAGACCTCTTGAAACTCGCCCACAACCCGACACACCCCACCGCTATAAACCCCAACACCGCGAAATACCCATAGTGCCAACTCAACTCCGGCATGTTCTGGAAGTTCATCCCGTAAATCCCGGCCACTGCCGTCGGGAACGCCAGAATCGCCGCCCACGCCGCAAACTTGCGCTGCACCACGCTCTGGCGTGACGCCTCCAGCAACACTCCGACCTCGATGGTCTGGCTGGCAATGTCCGCCAGGGTCGTCAGGTCTTCCATCTGCCGCGTGACATGGATCTGCACATCGCGGAAGTAGGGCCGCATGTTCTTGTCGATAAACGGGAAGCTCAGCTTCTGCAGTTCTTCGCCGATTTCCACCATCGGCGCGGCATAGCGACGCAAGCGCAGCACATCTCGACGCAGGCTGTGGAGGTTCTGGATGTCGCGTTCATTCAACGCGCTGCACAGCACGTTGCGTTCCAGTTCATCGATCTCGGCGTGGATCGCTTCGCCCACCGGTTGGTAGTTTTCGATCACGAAATCGAGGATGGCATAGAGTACGAAATCTTCCCCATGCTCCAACAACAGCGGACGCGCCTCACAGCGTTGGCGCACATGGGCGTAAGACGCCGAATGACCGTTGCGGGCAGTGATGATGTAACCCTTACCGGCAAAGATATGCGTCTCGATGAACTCCAGCTTGCCTTCATGGCGGATCGGCGAGTACGTGACGATAAACAGCGCATCGCCGAAGGTTTCCAGCTTCGGCCGGCTGTGTTTTTCCAGGGCGTCCTCAATGGCCAGTTCGTGCAGGTTGAACTGGCGTTGCAGGTTGGTCAGCTCTTGGGCGTTGGGCTCTTCGAGGCCGATCCACACAAAATGGCCGGTCTTGGCCGCCCAGGCTGCGCCTTCATCGAGGGTGATATTGGTGATTTTTTTACCGGCGCTGTAAACCGCAGCAGCAACAACTCTACCCATGATGTTGGTTCACTTCTTATTAATACAATGACAGTGGCAGGCAGTGTCCAGCTTAGCCTTCTGCTTGTAGAGATTCAGTGAAATCTGCAGAGTTCAGGGGCAAAAGAAAACCCGCACAGGGCGGGTTTGTTTTCAGGCGGCTTGCAGTTGCCGATCCATCGAGGCGATGCAGTCTCGCATCTGCTCGCGGCACTGGGCGATCAGCAGGGGCATGTCGTCCATGCTCAACCCGGCAGTAGGAATCGCCGGCAGCGAACGAATCAGAATTTTCCCACTGCGCCAGCGGTTTAATCGCATGTGTTTGACGTAACTGCTGACACACACCGGGACGATCGGCACTCCGGCGGCGATGGCCATCTGGAACGCGCCTTTCTTGAACGGCAGCAGGTCTTCGCCAAGGTTGCGCGTGCCTTCCGGGAACACCCAGATCGACGTGTCTTCATGCTGCAAGGTGTGAGTGGTGGTGAGCATCGACTGGCGCGCCTTGTGCGCGTTGCCCCGGTCGATCAACACATTGCCCGCCAGCCAGAACAACTGGCCGAACAGCGGCACCCACTTCAGGCTCTTCTTGCCGATGCACACGGTGCGGCGGGGCACCACGTTGCCGAACACAAACAGATCGTAGTTGGATTGGTGGTTGGCGATGATCACGCAGCTTTCGGGTTTGTCCATCAACGGCCCGACGTCGGTCTTCACCCGCAGACGCAAAATACACATCGCCGGCCAGGCATATAGGCGTGCGCATAAACGGCTGTTGTCCGGGTTGAATGGCCGGCACAGGCCCAGGATCACCCCCAGCACACCGGCCAGAATAAAGTGCAGGCCCATCAATAACATACGAAACACAAACAGCATTTACAGGCCCCACCGGGACAAAAGGTGGCGCAGTGTACGGATGTGCACTGTTTTCGGCAATTGCCGCTATAGAGGTGGGAGATAGGCGATGTTTAAGCGCATGTTTCCGACTTGTGGGTCAGACGCGGCCTAGAGCGGTTGAAGGGTTTTCAACAGTACACGTACGAAAAAGCCCGACACGACGGTCGGGCTTTTCGTTCAGGCGGGTAGGGCTTAACCCAGATGTTCCTGATCCTGGATGATCGCGTTGTCCAGGGTCTCCAGCAACGCCTTGCGCACTTTCAACTTGGTGGCCTTGTGGGCGGTCATGTTGATCTTCTTCAACTGACGCGCCGCCGCCAGGGCCGCACCTTGCAACTCCTCGGCCGACACCACCACATCGAGGAAACCGGCGGCGATCGCGCTCTGCGGATTGAACATTTCGCCATTGATCACCGACCGATGCAGCGCCGCGTTGCTCAGGCGATCACGGGCCAGTTCAATCCCGGCGTGGTGCATGGTCATGCCGATCTGCACTTCGTTCAGGCCAATGCTGAACGGGCCGTCGACACCAATGCGGTAATCCGCCGACAACAACAGGAACGCGCCCTTGGCCACCGCATGCCCAGGGCACGCCACAATCACCGGGAACGGGTGCGACAACAGACGACGAGCCAGCGTTGAACCCGCTGTCACTAGCGCCACGGCTTCTTTAGGACCGGCCGTCATCACCTTCAAGTCATAACCGCCGGACAGAATCCCCGGCTGGCCGGTAATGATCACCACCGCACGATCAGTCACCGCCTGATCCAGCGCAGCATTAAACGCCGCAATCACGTCCGGGGAAATGGCGTTGACCTTGCCATTGCTTAACGTCAGCGTCGCGATACCGTCTTCGAGGTGGTAGGAAATCAACTCACTCATGACGCTATTCCTTGTATGAAAGTTGAGGCAGACGTTACCCACCGCCGCAGGCCAGGTAAAGCGCCGTGACTGACCCGCCGGTCATGCTTTCCCGGTCCGGCAAGCGTAGCCGGCCGCACTGGCCGTGCATTCCCCTCTATATAGAAGAGGGGACGAAGCCGGAGATTGGCCGGTTTGCCATGGCCCCGAACCCGCCGCAGCGCCTGAATCGCTAACCGCATGAAAATTCTGAAAAAAAAAATTTGCCATCGGAAAAGCTTTCGACTACATTAGCGCGCCTCGACAGACAGAACATGTTTGAAGAGATACGGTGAAGTGTCCGAGTGGCTTAAGGAGCACGCCTGGAAAGTGTGTATACAAGAAATTGTATCGAGAGTTCGAATCTCTCCTTCACCGCCAAATTCGATGTAACCAAAACCCCTGATTTCGAAAGAAGTCAGGGGTTTTGTGGTTTCTGGGGTCTGAATGTCGAATAGGGCGCTGTTATGTGGAAATCGGGCGGCAACGGCGCCCAACTTCATGTTCAGTAGGCATCCACGATACCGACAGCGTTGTCCGGTATGCGCACGTAGTTTTGCAGCGGGTTTTCCAGAATGTGTCCGTCGCCACAGGTTATTAAGTGCGTACTGTGAGGGAATCGGTCGATGGAAGCTTGAATCTTGCGACCAATGAACGGATTGCCACTGATACGTACTTGCATGATCGCCTTGCGGTAGTTGAACACCATGGCACCATACTGGGCCTCGATTGCCGGGTTGCGCACCGCGCCGTTCAGCCGGCGTTTGCAATATTCGCGGTAACTCCACGATATATCCCGCCCGGAAAAAAGTGCAGGGGGATTCGCCAGCTCCCATAAAAGGGCATGTGCTCTAACGATGGTGCGGTCGAGCTCTACCACTTGCTCATAAATCGGTGGTATGGACTGGTAGTTCCCGTTCGCGGCCAGTTCATTGCATATCTCCAGCGCAGGCCCAAGCGCATCAAAAACTGATAACTCCCAACCGAATACCCGCTGCCGGTCAACCAGTCCCTGTAGACGCTCAGGTACAGAGTCATGAGTGATGGCTGATTGTTGTTCCTCTACATGCAGGCACAAACGATCTGCCGCAATCAGGGTCTGGAAGTACACGGTGAGATCGCTGCATGCCTCGGTCCAGGCAAAAGGAGGAATCGCATGCCCGTCACCGGTCATGAAGAATCGCGGGATGGGCGCGTCTCCGTGCGTCAGCGCGAGTAGGGTCTCGTTTGTTAACGCCCTTAGCGTACCGGGTTGTACGAGGTTCCATGGCATAGTCGTTCCTCCCTGTGTGGCTGTATTTTTCTGTTTACAGTCATGGCGGAGACTGTAGCAGGGCCTGTGAAAACAGTTCGTTCACTAGCCTGAATCCCTCATGCCCGCTATAGACTGTCGGCCCCCTCGAACGGAATCGACTAATGGCTATCCACCGAATGGCGCTGCTGATGTGCTTCGTGTCTTCACTCGCCAACGCAGCCGACATTGAAACTTTATGACTTGCTGAAAGGCTGGAGCTACCGCTCGATGTGGTGGGTGACGAACAAGGAGGGTGGGGCATTTATGGCGCGTGGGGTGCATGGACAGCGAATCTATGTCGATCCGAAGGCTGACACCCGGTGGCCAACAATTCGGCCAATGACCCTGTCACCTTGACGGCGTTTGAGGCATTGGCCGAGCGTCTGAACGCGATACCGTGAGTGGCCGATCTTGGTATCAAGCGGTTTCGTGGAGCCGGGACATCGTAAATCCATTGTTCCAAAGTTCTAGCGCCAACCATTGGCCCATTGTCATTTTGGGACGCACGGGAGGTGGGGTTGTCTCGGACGCCATGTCGCGAAGATTGACGTCGGCAGGGTTCATCCAATCCACTTCCTCATCCCTCCAGGCGTTGTCGAAATCTATTTCTGCGGCAGCAAATACATCGAGCTTGCTCAGAAGGTCGGGCGAAGCGCTGACGTGTTTGTTGAAGCGCTGCATCTGCTCATCGCTTAACGTGTGGCTGAAATCATAAAACGTTGCTTTGCCGGTTTTGTGGTCGATCCCGATCCCGATAATGCTTTTTCCCAAGTCAGGATCGGCGCTGAGAACTCCCTGCATGAAGCCTTTAAATGCGGAGAAAAATATCGACCCTGCTGCATTACGTGCTGCGGCAGCCTGTTCGTACCTGGCCGAATATCCGCTGGTTTCTTTCGGCGCACTGTCGGTATTGGTCTGATCACCAACTTCTTTCGAGGTGCCTGGAGCGTTGGCACTTGTGGTGGGCGTTGTCGCTGCGTTAACGGGTTTGACGGCTGGATCTGTCTTCAGTGTTGGCACAAAACCAAAAAGATTGTTTGCGTTGATTTCCATATCGCTACGTCCATGAGTGCGGATTGTCGTAATACTAGCGGCAGCGAACTGAGTAACTTGATCGTCAAGTTGAGTGGTCCTCATGGAATGATGAAGGACGCAGGTCGTCATCGCGCTTTAAACTTCAATCCTGTTTCTCCATCAAGGGCTGCACCATGATCACCACCACAACCCACACCATCGAAGGTCGCCAAATCACCGCCTACCTGGACATCGTCAGCGCCGAGTCGGTGCAGGGCGTGAACGTGATTCGCGATATGTTCGCCGGGATGCGGGATTTTTTTGGTGGGCGTTCGCAGACGCTGGAGCGAGCCTTGAAGGAGGCGCGTATTCAAGCGACGGACGAGATCAAGGAGCGCGCGCGGGCGTTGCAGGCGGATGCGGTGGTGGGGCTCGATTTCGAGATCAGCATGCCGGCGGGCAAGGGCGGGATGGTGGTGGTGTTTGTGACCGGGACAGCGGTCAAGTTGAAGTAAGAGGCCCGTGGCGGTCAGCGCACGGGCGTCGTCAGGCTGATCAGACGGTATGCGGGGCGCGTTCGCCCTTGGTGTAGACCTGGTTGAAAAAATAATTACTCATGTTCATGTTTCCCGACTTTTGATAGGTAAACAATTGGCCGAGGTCGATGGTTTTTTCGAAGTTGTCCTTGTTCAGAACGAAGCCGCCGGTGCCCAGGTATTCCCGGTCTTCCTTCACAAAGTCGAACGAACTTTTAGCGTATTCGTTGGCGGCATCTTTCAATGCGCCGGACTGATTCATGAAGTCGGAAAGACGGGCAAGGTCTTCGGCGCTGATCGAGCCGGAGGGTGATGTAGCCTTGAGCTGGCCTTGCGGATCGACGGTAAAGCCGAAGTCTTTTTCCTCAAGTGCCGGGTCGATGTTTTTCAAATCGTCCAGAAACTGCATGTACGTCGTCTTGAGGTTTTCATGAGCTGCCATCAAGCGGTCATGGGCGGCAGGGAAGTCTTTGGTGGGTTCGGTGCGGCCGATGTAGGTTTCGACAGCGACCAGGGGAGGGCCTGGCTCGGTGGGCGGTGTCGGCGACGGATTGCTCGGGTGATAGATAACGCTGGAGTTCGGCGGCATGCCGGCCGGGTTTTTCATGTCGATCGCGCCGGAGTCGATCATCTCTTTGATTTTTTCGCCACCTGCTTTACCGGCCGCGATCTGCTCGGGTGTGAGCGTGATGGGCGTGGTGTTGATCAGTGACGGCATTCCCTTGATTTCCATGTTCTCTCCCTGAGTTTTTTGCATTGGAATCAGGGCAACGGCCTGTAGCCGGAATTCTTGAGGGTGCCGAGACAGATGGTGTGTTTCTGTTTATTTCACTTGTTGTCTTGTAGGACGTCGGCGTCGGCCATTCGTCGGGCACGCGGCAATCTGAACCACAAGTCCAGTAATGACCGGCTAGTCTCAAAAGCCTTGGTGGTCGATATTTTTCAGGCAGAACGGGCTTGCCGGTATCGACCCATTTTTGAAAGGGGCGAAGAGATGGCTGATCCGTATATCGAAGACGACGGGGCTGAGTTTCCAATCAACAATTGCGTGCAGTGCGGCCAGACTGAGTATGTAGCTGGTTTTGGCGAGGATCAGGTCAAGACTGGCAAGATCAAATCGGCGGCACCTCGAGGGCCGAAGTCGAAATTTTTGCCCAAGGTTGCAGCACCTTCCAGGAAATAATCGTCAGCAAAGCGACCCCGCCATTGAGCGGGGTTTTTTATGTCTGGCTTTTGGATGGTGGGAAAATGCCCTACAGACATGAGTGCAGTTTTCTTTCACAAACTTTTCACAAGGTCCTACGTAGTCTCAGCTCATCCGTTAGAAAGCAGTACTCCAGCCCGTCTCCCCAGCGGGCTTTTTTTTGCCTGTCATAAAACCTTTTCCATAAACGCTGTCCAACCGTCGCCTATAGCGAGGTTGCGCCGGTTTGTGTCTGGACTTTGCCTTCACTAAAGCATTCAATCTCCGCCTTTTCGTTTCCCCCTTTTTTGAGGTTTTCGTCATGCGTTTAACACTGCCTGCTCTGGTTCTGGGGCTTCTGGTTACTCAAGGTGCGATGGCTGCCGGTCAAGGCACTGCCGCGCTCGGTGGTGGTCTGGGTGGCGCGCTGGGTAACGTCGTCGGCCAAAACATGGGCGGCAGCACCGGCGCAGCGATCGGTGCAGGCGTAGCAGGCGCGGCAGGCAGCGCGATTGCAGCGCCGAAGGGCAGTCGCACCAAAGCGGCTATCGGCGGCGGTGTCGGCGCGGCCGGCGGTTCGGTGATTGGCAACAGCCTGGGCGGCAAGACCGGTGCAACCATCGGCGCCGGCCTGGGCGGTGCAGCAGGCGGCGCGGTAGGTACCAACCTGTCGAAAGGCCACAAGCGCCACTGATCCTGAGGGTCAGCTCAAGAAGCCCGGTTCATGCCGGGCTTTTTCGTTTCTGAACGTTTTTTTTCAGCGCGCCTCCAAACTCTTACAACCCTCTCGACTAGCAGAGTACTGTGGGAGCAGGTTGAGACACTTGCGCTCCTCCAATACGGAATTGAGGTTCATATCATGCGTTTGACATTGTCCACGTTGGTTCTTGGTCTTTTGGTCGCTCAGGGCGCCATGGCGGCCGGCGATGGCACCGCAGCAGTTGGCGGTGGTCTTGGCGGTGCGCTGGGTAATGTGGTCGGCCAGCAAATGGGTGGCAGCACCGGCGCAGCGATCGGCGCGGGTGTGGGCGGCGCCGCAGGCAGCGCGGTCGGCGCGCGCAAGGGCAGCCGCACAGAAGCGGCCGTCGGTGGTGGTATCGGGGCGGCGGGCGGCTCGGTGGTCGGCCATAGCCTGGGCGGCTCCACCGGTTCGACCATTGGCGCAGGCCTGGGCGGTGCGGCGGGTGGTGCAGTCGGCAACAACCTGGGTAGCGACAGCGGCAGCTCCCATTCCGGTGGCGGCCACAAGCACAAGAACAAACACAGAAACAAACATCGCTAGTTTGACTGTCTAGCGACGGGACAAACCCGGCCGAGCGACGGTTTTGTATCTGTGAGTCGGGGCTCTTAAGCGATTGGTTGTAAGACGCCCCGAACTTCATACACTCCTGAAAACTGTGAGGCGCGCCATGACACTTGAAACCGAAGACAAGGATAAGAAAGAGGACTCTACGGGCGTGCCGTATTTGAACGATCCGGGTAATGAAGATCCGGGTTCGTTGATGGACGATGCAACCGTGCCGCTCAACGACTCTGATGATGCAGGGGATGTGGGCAACACTGAGTATGAAGAGGAAGACTCGGACGAAGATTGACCGATCGTCCCCCGTACCGAACGCTTGCATAACCCCATCCTCGAAATATCAGGGCCTGCTTTTCAGGCCTTCCGAGAGGTGCTTATGAACGCTGATCCGAAAGTCACTGACGGTGACGAAACCCCTGAATATCCGCTGCCTTCACCGACTGATTCCCTGAGCCGTGATCAGCGTCCGCCTGATGATGAGGATGACGCCGGGATGGAGCAGGTGCCGAATGATGATGTGAAGCGGGGCGATGTGGAGGCGAGTCCGGATGATCCGGATATTGCGGGGGAGGATGGGTCGGGGGAGCCGAGTTGAAGAGGATGTTCGGGGATAAGTTTTAGATGTTAAAGCCCAGCATATTGTTGGGCTTTTTGATTTGGACCTATATCTAGTTATATTTCAGGAATATCTGTTTCAACCCAACGAAGAAAAAACTCTTTCTGTATCTGAGGGTCATTTGTCAGATTATTTTCCTCATAGTCAAAAATGCTCACAATATCGCTCCTTAATGCGTACTTACCAAGCGTGAGTTCATATGCTTTTACACCTTGTGACATCTGTGAAGACATACTGGAAGGATGGACATTTATTTTTGCCCCTTTACATAGAAATGTTAGATCTGAGTGTTCCTTTCTGATTAGGCCTAGACACTCGTAGAAATCATCACCAGAGTAAACTTTACTGTACCCATTCTCCAATACGAATTTAATCGTCAGCATTTCAGTGTCGCAGAGAAGCCTGGCAGTTTGGCGCTTGCCTTCTTTGATGATGAAGATCTCGACGCTGTCCATGTTTTACCTCCGATTTGGATTCAAAATAGTGTGACTAGAGGCGCGGCCATTAGCTCCTATAGGTGTCACTCCAAGAATGTCTTCTCTTTTAATACCGCCTTGAATTGCTATTTCTCGCTCGCTGCCAAATTTGTATTTTTTACCAAGCTCCGCGTTGAGATCTCGGCCAGGGATCATCCGAATGGTGTACAGAAATCCGCTTCTCATATTGAATTTCGTCGCAAAGTCTATTCCTACCTCCCTTACTGGAGAAGTGCTAACAAAGTTGCTTGGAGGCTTGTTGCTGTCAAGCGAGTGAAGCAGTAAATCATTACTATCTCCTTTGGTTTGAAAGCCCTGCTCAAAAATCACATCTGGATGACGGCCATCGCCGCGATACAAATATCGTTCTTCGATGGGTACAGGAAGCTTTGCCTCCCCCTCATCAACCCCAACCGCCCCAACCGGATCCTCCTCCCCAAACGCCGGCCTCTTACACCCATCCGCCCCAGGACAAGTATTCAACCCCAACGGATCAACCCACCCCGTCGGATTCGGCGTGTACTGGTACTGATTCAGCCCACCCGCCAATTTCACCGGGTCCGGCGTCAGATACCGTCCAACCTCCGGGTTGTAATACCGATGCCGGTTGTAATGCAGTCCCGTTTCCGCATCGAAGTACTGCCCCTGAAATCGCAGCGGCTGGTCCAGCACTTGATGGGTGTCACGGTTGAGGCGGGTCAGTCGGCCGTAGGCGGTGTATTGCGCGGCCCAGACAATTTCGCCGCTGTAGTCGGTCAGTTCCTGGGGTGTGCCGAGGTGGTCGAGTTGGTAGTAGAACGGGCAGGCCTGGCGCGGGCCTTTGCCGTCGAGCATGGCCAGCGGGCGGAAGGTGCCGGGCTCATACACATAGCTGCGATGGTGTTCGCGACCGCTTTCGGCGACCACCTGATCGCCTTGCCAGAAGAACTCGGTCGTCTTGCCGTCGACGGTTTTGGCGATGCGGCGACCGAAGGCGTCGTAGCGATAATTCGCACAACGCCCATCCGGCAACGTGACGCCCACCAACCGATGCTGACAGTCGTAGCGATATTCAGTGACAAGTTTTTGCGCAGTGCCACGCCGTTCGCGGATGAGGTTGCCGAAGGCGTCGTAGTCGTAATGACGATCGCCCTGCATCAGCAGGCGATTGCCTTTAACGCTCGCCAGACCGGGACGATCCTGCATCAGCAGGTTGCCCGCCGGGTCGTGGGCGAAGCTTTCCGGCAGGTGGTCGCGGGAGTGGCGGACGCGGATCAGCCGGTCGAGCGGGTCGTACTGGTAGCTGCGTTGGCCGTGGCGGGTGTCTGCGATGTGGTCGAGATTGCCGTTGGCGCTGTAGGCATAATCGCGGCGATACAGCGGTTGTCGCTGTTGGCTGACGGAATGAGCCTTCAGCCGACCTTGGTCGTCATACTGGTAATCGCTGAGTAACAAGCCTTGTTGGCGATGCCGTTCGCGCCCGGTGGCGAAAGTGTGAGATGTCAGCCGCGCGCCATTGAGGTCGATGGCCGTCAGCGCGCCGCCCTTGGCGTGGTGATAGTCGAGCTTGCTGTTGTCGGGCAGGCGAATGTGGTTGAGCTGGCCGCAAGCGTCGTAGCCATAACGCAAGGTGCCCCAGCCTTGGTGCTCGGTCATCAGCAGGTCTTGCTGGTCGTACTCGAACTCCAGCGGATGATCATGGTTGTCGTCAACGCTGACCAGGTGTCCGAGGCTGTCGTAGCGATACTGGATCGTCTCCCCGTTGGGCAGTGTCTTGACCAGCAACCGTCCGGCCGAGTCCCGCTGATAACCGGTGACGAGTGTCGAGCCGTCATCGCCGAACTCGGTTTTCTCCAGCAGGTGCCCGTTGAGGTCATAGGCATACGCTGTACGGCGCCCGTCGAATCCGGTTTCCTGTCGGATCAATCCGTTCGGCGTGTAGCCCAGCTGATATTTTTCGCCGGATTCGTTTTCGATTTCCGTCAGCAATAACTGCGCGTTGTCGTAGCGATACGTCAGCTGGGTGCCATCGGCCTTAATACGGCGGCTGACCAGGTGCAGGTCGTCGGCGTATTCATAGCGGGTGATGCGGCCCAGTTCATCCTGCTCGGCAGTGATCTTGCCGTAGGCGTTGTAGCTGAAAGCGCGGATGGCACCTGTAGGTAAAGTCGTCTGGACCAGTCGTCCAACGGCGTCCCATTGGTAACGGGTAACGGTACCGTGTTCGTCCTGACTGGTAATCCTCCGGCCCAGCAAATCGTAGGAAAACCGCCGTTGCCCACCGTTCGGCAACGTCTCTTCGATCAATTGCCCCAAGCCGTTCCTGACAAACACATGCCGGCTGGTGTCCGGATAACGGATCGACAGCAACCGTCCCCGAGCGTCGTAGTGGTAATGGGTAACGTGCCCGTCTGGATCGATGGCTTCAGTGATGTCCCCCTGAGCATTGCGCTGATACTTCCACACTGCTTTGCCGCGACGCCGGGCATGCAGGAAACCGTTGCGATACTCGTAGGACGTCGGCTCGCCTTCTGGCGGAATTTGCGCCACGAGACGTCCGACTTCGTCATAACGGTATTCCGTGACCGCCCCGAGCGGGCCCTGCTCGGCAATCAATCGGCCCTTGTCGTCGTAGGCCTTGCGATGTTCACCGCCATTGGGTTCGACCCGACGCACCAACCGCGCCTTATCGTCGTGGACGTAAGCTTCTTCGCTGCCGTCGACGTTTTTAACCACCACGCCGCCCTGGTCATCCCAGGCGTAAGCCGTGTCCATCTGCGAAAAACTCGCCCGGTGGCGGATGCATCGCGCAGCCTTTCCAGACTTTTCCCACTCCCAGAAGAAACTCGCCCCACCGGCCAATTGCCGCTGCAGGATCACGTGTTGGTCGTCGTAGTCGTACCGTTCGCTTTCGCCCGCGGCATTGGTTGCTTCGATCAGGTGATGACGGGCGTCGTAGCGGTAGGAAACCAGCGTTTGCTCTGTACGCCAGGCGTCACTCAGGGATTCGGCCGGATGAAACGTCTGATACTCGATCGCGACGAGGTGTCGGCGTTCGTAACACAGCAGCAGCGAACGCCCGGCGCCGTTGTCGAGGCGTTGTATGCGGTCCTGGCGATCACGGGTGATGTGTAGCCGGTTGTCGTAGGCATCGCTGATCGCCGTCAGTCGACCATTGTGGAAGTGATAAAACCTCGGCGTCTGGCTCGCCAGCGCAACAATTAGCTCCTCCGGTGTATCCCCCCAATAAATTGCTGCCCGTGACAGGCTGTTATGAATCGCCGGGCGCTCGACACTCGGCAGCGGAAACGTCGTACGGCGGTTTTCGTGATCGATCCAGATGACCTGCTGACCGTCCAGTTCCAGGCGATGGGCGAGGGAATGGGTCCAGCCCCAGCCCAATCCACAGTCGAGTTCCACCGCGCTGGTGCGGTACAGGCGGGTGAAGTCGAAGGGCAGGATTCCGTCGAGGGAACCATCAGTCAGGGTCAGCAGTTCTTCACCGGTGACCATCGACACCGGACAGCCGTTGGTGCAGGTCAATGCCCCGCAATCGGCGCTGTCACCGTTGGGATTTTTCGCCTGGTCCGGCGCGTCATGCCGAGGTTCGTGTGGGACCAATCGCGTTTGTGCGTCGGTTTTGTCGCGAGCGATGGCGGCGGGATTTTTCACCACCAAAATCGGAGAATCACCGTTGCGTATCTCCAATGGCACCGTCGGCGTTGGCTTCACCGGCGCACGGCGGGCATTGACTGCCAGCGGTTTGAACGCGCTTGCGTGGGCGGTCAGTCTGGATTCAGCGGTCAACTCGCCCAGGCGCAAGGTGGCGGCGGCCAGCCATTGCCGTGCCCGTGGGGATTTGATCTTAGCCAGTACCTTGGTGCTCAAACCCAGCTTCACGCCTAATCCGCCGGTCACCGTCGTCAGTAGGAAAGCGATCAGCAGGTCTGTACGAATTTCCGCCACCACCTCGGCGACGAATTGTGGCGGCAGCATCCTCAGCCAACTGGTAAACGCGGCGAGATGAATAAACAGCAGCGGCTCATCACTCAGCAGTAACAAGCCATTGGCGATGGCGTCGGCGGAGGTATTTAGCAGCGCGTCCAGCTCGGCCTGGGTCAGGTACTCCAGCAACTTTTCGCTATTGGCTTGCAGATCGGCGAGCAGGGCGTAGACCTGTTTCACGTCATCCCAAACACCCTGCAACGAATTCCTGACGCCCAGCCAGTCCGCCTCTTGCAACTGGCCGTAACGCTCAAGGAATCCGGCGCTGGCGAACTCAGTCCATAGCGGCTCGAACTCGTTGTCCCACTCCGCGCGTAGCCAGACTTCCAGCTCGTCGATCAAGCCTTGATAAGACGCATAGAGCACCTTGACGTGCTCGGCGGAAACATCGGGAAAGAAGGTGATGCGATAACGCTGGCCCCGACTGCAATCGGAAACCTCAAGAATGCCGCTCGGGCCGATGGTCTTGTGGACGGGCTCGCCGAATGTCAGCTCACCATTGCGATCGGCGATCACCGGTTCGAGCATCACCGGCGTGTTGCCGATCGGCACGAAACGCGCCGCCTCGAACATATGCACCAGGGTCAACGGGCCTTCGGCGGGGCATTGGGTTACCACGGAGCTGACTGGTGTGGTGCCGTTCAGCGGTGCGCGGATACGAACGTCGTTATCGACCTTGAACACCTGCTCGACATCCAGCGTCCAGCCGGTCCAGAAGTTTTCCGCCCAGCGCTCGTAGTCGTTCAGGCAGAGGCGGAACTCACCGAGTAACGTTTCGACGTTCGGTTGGTCCGGGTTCATGGCGGCGACCACCATCAGGCCGATGGTGTTGTTCAGGGCCAGGAGTTCATCGGGGTCGAACATTCGCAGTCACTCGCGCGCTTCAATAAAGGAACGCGAGACTTTGCGGGGGATCAGCGAGGAAAGAAGTCGGGAAAGGAGGTGTTTGCTGTAGGGATAATCGCTAAATCATCGGCAGCACAGGGATACAGGTTTTTTCACCCATCGGTCGCTGCCCGTTGCCCTATGCCAGCCGCGCTCGTTATGCTGCTGAACCCTTTAATCGATCCGAGTACTGGCCGTACCTGAGCCGCCTGGGATGTCATGAAAAACGGATCAGATGCGATGAATGCACCACTGAAAGCGTTTGGCCCGATCAAGGCCGTGATTTTCGACATGGATGGCTTATTGCTGGACACCGAGGGCATTTACACCGAGGTCACGTCGATGATTGTCGAGCGTTATGGCCGCACCTTCGACTGGAGCATCAAACAGAACATCATCGGCCGTGGGGCGGGTGATTTGGCGCGTTATGTGGTCGAGGCGCTGGAATTGCCGATCACCGCCGAAGAGTTCCTGGTGATCCGTGAGCCGCTGATGCGCGAGCGTTTCCCCAAGGCACTGGCGATGCCGGGTGCCGAGGAGCTGGTTCGGCACTTGAAGGCCAACAACATTCCGATTGCGGTGGGCACCAGTTCATCCCGTCAATCGTTCGGCCAGAAAACCACGCTGCACCGCGACTGGTTTGCGTTGTTTGACTTTGTTGTTACTGCAGATGATCCGGAAGTGGGCGCAGCCAAACCGGCGCCGGATATCTTCCTGACCGCCGCGCGGCGCCTGGGTGTTGCACCCGAGGACTGCCTGGTGTTCGAGGATTCGCCGTTTGGCGTCACGGCGGCGAAAGCGGCGGGGATGACCGCGATTGCGATCCCGGATGCGGCCATGGCGGATGAAAAGTACGCACATGCTGATGGGATTCTTCGTACGTTGAAGGCGTTCACGCCGAGTGAATGTGGTTTGCCAGCGCTTGAATGGGCGTAACGCAGAAAATGTGGGAGCGAGCCTGCTCGCGAAGAGGGCTTAACATTCAACAACAATGTTGACTGTTAGTCCGCTTTCGCGAGCAGGCTCGCTCCCACATTTGATCGGCATTGGCAGACCTGTATCAGGCGCCGAAACCACCATCGATGGTCAGGCTGGCACCGGTGATGTAACCCGCTTCCGGGCCGACCAGGTAAGCGACGAAGCTGGCGATCTCTTCCGCTTTGCCGTAACGACCTACCGCCATCAACGGAATCAGGCTCTCGGCAAAGTCACCGCTGGCCGGGTTCATGTCGGTGTCGACCGGGCCCGGTTGCACGTTGTTGATGGTGATGCCGCGCGGGCCGAGATCGCGGGACAGGCCTTTGGTCAGGCCGACCAGCGCCGCTTTGCTCATGGCGTACGGGCCGCCACCGGCGAAGGGCATGCGGTCGGCGTTGGTGCTGCCGATGTTGATGATGCGGCCGCCTTCGGTCATGTGTTTGGCGGCGGCCTGGGTGGCGATGAACACGCTGCGTACGTTGATGGCCAGGGTCTGGTCGAAGTCTTCGAGTTTGAAATCTTCCAGTGGGGCGACGGCCAGCACACCGGCGTTGTTGACCAGGATGTCGAGGCGACCGAAGGCTTCGACGGTGGCGTTCACGGCGTTGCGAATGGCGTCGGCATCGGCGCTGTCGGCCTTGATGGCGAGGGCTTTGCCGCCGTTGCCGGTGATGCTGTTTTGCAATTCTTCAGCCTTGGCGGTGGAACTGACGTAGGTAAAGGCAACCGCGGCGCCTTCAGCGGCCAGGCGTTTGACGATGGCTGCGCCGATACCGCGGGACCCGCCTTGAATCAAAGCCACTTTGCCGCTGAGGTTCTGAGTAGTCATGTCGATCTCCAAAGTCCCGAGGCGAGATGTCTCGGTTGATGGAGCCTAGTATCGATTCCGGATTACATGCTGTGTAGAGGGTAATTGCGATAGTCTGTGTAAACCAAAAGTTTATAGTGGCGATCATGGAAACCTTTAGCAGTATCGAATGCTTCGTGCGCAGCGCCGAGGTTGGCAGCTTCGCCGAAGCCGCGCGGCGCCTGAGCCTGACCCCGGCGGCCGTGGGCAAGAGCGTCGCTAAACTGGAAGCGAGACTGGGTGTGCGGCTGTTTCAGCGCAGCACTCGCAGTCTGACGTTGACCGAAGCCGGTCAGTTGTTTTTGAGTGAAGTCAGCGCCAGCCTGCACACCATTCAAAACGCCGTGGCCAACCTCGCCAGCGCTGAAGGACGTCCGGCGGGCACGCTGAAAGTCAGCATGGGCACGGTGTTCGGGCGGTTGTATGTGGTGCCGCTGCTGGGGGAGTTTCTGAAACGCTTTCCGGCGATCAACCCGGACTGGCATTTCGATAATCGCCAGGTCGATCTGATCGCTCAGGGTTTCGATGCGGCGATTGGCGGCGGATTCGAACTGCCTCAGGGCGTGGTGGCGCGCAAGTTGACCCCAGCCCATCGGGTGTTGGTGGCGTCAGCCGAGTATCTGGCAGGGCGCGAGGCGATCGTGGAACCTGACGACCTCAAGCTGTGTGACGGGATTCTGATCCGCTCCCCGCAAACCGGCCGCGTGCGCTCGTGGCAACTGACCAGTCGCACCCGGCAACACAGTCCGTTGGTGCTCAAGGCGCGCATGACCATGAGCGATTCGGAAGCGGCGTGTGCCACGGCGGCCCAGGGGTTGGGCATCGCGCTGGTGAGCATGCCGTTTGCCGCGGGTTATCTCGAGGCCGGGACGTTACAGCGGGTATTGCCTGACTGGTATGTCGATGATGGCAATATTTCGATCTATTACGCGGAACACAAACTGTTGCCGGGCAAGACCCGGGCGTTTGTGGATTTCATTATTGAGCAGTTTGCAGAGCGGGGGTTGGGGGAGCGG
Organism: Pseudomonas sp. NPDC096950; assembly: GCF_044762525.1. Lineage (NCBI taxonomy): Bacteria > Pseudomonadati > Pseudomonadota > Gammaproteobacteria > Pseudomonadales > Pseudomonadaceae > Pseudomonas > Pseudomonas sp. NPDC096950. The sequence continues at coordinate 144,840 of NZ_JBIWEL010000009.1, forward strand.
TTTAGTGCGCTTTGAGTCCGATTGAAGACCGAGGTGCAGCCTTCGCGAGCAAGCCCGCTCCCACAGGGGATTTGTGAACGACACAGATCAAATGTGGGAGCGAGGCTTGCCCGCGAAGAACGATAACGCGGTCTATCGCCCAAACCGCCCCGGCCACCCAATAATCGTCTTCGGCCGCGGTGTCGCATAGGTCCGCACTTTCGAGGTCGACAACCCCAGCCGCACCAGTGACTCGGCAATGGTCACCGCCGCCGTCACCCCGTCCACCACCGGCACGCCGGTGCGCTGGCGAATCTGCTCATCCAGCCCGGCCATGCCGCCGCAGCCCAGGCAAATCACCTCGGCCTTGTCCTCCAGCACCGCCAATTCCGCTTGGCGAACAATCGCCTCCAGCGCGCGCTGCGGATCGGATTCCAGTTCCAGCACCGCCAAGCCACTGGCCCGCACCGACGCACAACGATCCCACAGTCCCGAGAGCTTGAGGCGATCCTCGATCAGCGGCACGGTCCGGTCCAAGGTGGTGACCACCGAGTAGGCATGGCCGAGGAACATGGCGGTGCTGGCGCCGGCATCGGTGATGTCCACCACCGGCACGTTGAGCAATTCCTGCAAGCCTTCGCGACCGTGTTCGCCATAGCCGGCCTGGATCACCGCGTCGAAGGGCTGGTCGTAGGACATGACCCGGTCCATCACCGCGATGGCCGCCAGGTAGCTTTCGAAATTGCCTTCGATGGAATCGGCACCGAAATGCGGCGTCAGGCCGACGATTTCAGTGCCGGGCGCAGCCACGGACTGGGCCTGGCGGGCGATGGCCTGGGTGATGGATTCGGTGGTGTTGACGTTGACCACGAGAATTCGCATGGGAAGTCCTTATAGCGGGTGGTTCTGCGGCCCGACGCTGCCGGGCCGCCAGGGGATTAATGGCTGACGTTATCGACCGCGATGCTTTCACCGCTGACATCGGCGTAGTGCGGCTGCCGTTTGGCGATGATCAGGTAGAGCATCCCTGCAATCCCGGCGCCAATCAGCCAGGAGAACGGCGACACGCTGTGGAAACCCGGCATCAACGCCAGGACGATGGCGATCAAGGCTGCGGGAATAAACGCCACCACCGCGCGGAGATTGACGCCACGGCTGTAGTAATAAGCGCCACTGGGGTCTTCGCTGTACAACTGCGGCACGTTGATCTGACCTTTTCGTACAAGCCAATAGTCAACCATGATCACCCCGTACAACGGGCCGAGCAGGGCGCCGAGGCCGGACAGGAAATACACGATCACCAACGGGCTGTTGTAGAGGTTCCACGGCAGGATCAGCACGGCGATTGTTGCGCTGATTAACCCGGCGCGGCGGAAGGTCAGGTATTTCGGCGCCAGGTTGCTGAGCACGAAGGCCGGGGCGACGAAGTTGGCCATGATGTTCACCGCCACGGTGACGATCAGGAAGGCCAGGCAACCGAGTACCAGGAAGAACGTATTCGGGATTGAAGCGATGATTTCCGTCGGGCTTTCGATGATCCGGCCATTGATCTGAAATTGCGCACCGCAAAGCAGGACAGTGATGCTGGCGAACACCAGAATATTCACCGGCAGGCCCCAGAAATTTCCGACCTTGATGGTCTTGCGGCACGGGGAGGAACGGGCGAAGTCGCAGAAGTTGAGGATCAGCGTGCCGTAGATCGACAGCCACAGCGCACCGCCAGCGAAGATGTTGCGCCACATCTCGCCACCGGTCAGCGGTTCGCGGATCGACCAGGCGATGGTTGCGTCGGCCTGGAAGTACATCCACCCGGCAAGGGAAGCGACGGTCAGCAGGATCACCGGTCCGGCAAACGCCTCGTAGCGCCGCACCATTTCCATGCCGTAGGCCAGGATCGCCAGCTGCACGAACCAGATGGCGACGAAACAGATCCAGCCCAGGGTCGACAGGCCGAGGATCGAGTCATGGTCGTAATCGGCGAAGCCGGGATGCACCGCCGTCAGCAATACGCGAAAGACCACCGAGGCCAGGTACGTCTGAATCCCGAACCAGGCGATGGCGATAACGGCGCGGATCAGTGCAGGAATTTGCGCCCCGTGAATGCCGAAACTGATCCGGCTGATCACCGGAAACGGCACTCCGGTTTTCTGGCCCATGTAGCCGGAGAGGTTCATGAAGCAATACACCAGCGCGGCGCCGATCCCCAGGGACAACAGGATCTGCCAGCCGCCCAGGCCCAAGGCATACAGGCCGATGGCGAACGAGTAGTTGGCGATGTTGTGAACGTCGTTGGTCCACAGGGCAAAGATGCTGTAGCGCCCCCAGCGCCGACCTTCAGCCTTGGTCGGCGCCAGGTCCTTGTTGTGCAGGCGAGGACTGAGCACCACCGGGGCTTGATGCGGTTGGTCGTGAACGTTGAGGGCAGGTTGAGAGGAGGGCAGATCCAGCGCGATGTTGTTATTGGATAGGCTAGTACGCATTCCGGCAGGCTCCTGAGGCTTGGCGTCGCGATGACTGTGCTTGAGCGAGGGCTCGACAAATCTTCGTCGCGGGCCGTAAGCATCATTGGTTACGGGGCATCTGCAGCCTGTACGGGATAGGGCGCTTCAGGCTTGCGGATCGAAAGTGTGTGTATGTTTTGATTATGATTGTATACAAAACATAAACGCACTTAAGCCAGTTCTATGCCAGCTCAGGATCTATAAACTTCATGGGTAATTTCGTTTTGTTATTGAATGGTGCTAACTTGCTGAAAATAAAACGCTATAAATTGACCGATTGAACAGGTATTTATTTTTTGGTGGATTGGTGAGGAACGGTGACTAAGGAGTCGGGACTGGAGGGTGTAACTTTTTGGGGCGCTTAAATTAAAAGTGCACACATAAATGGCACCTATGGTGACATTCGTGTGTACACATTTATAAAGCCATAAATTGAACCTGTGGGAGCGGGCTTGCTCGCGAATGCGGCTTAACATTCAACATTGATGTCGACTGTTTCTGGCGCTTTCGCGAGCAAGCCCGCTCCCACATTTGGATCTAAAAAAGGCTGGGGGTTATGCCTTGGATTTGCTGATGATATTCCCGGCATGCAACCCGCATTCTTTCTGCGTCGCTTCTTCCCACCACCAGCGACCTTCACGCTCATGCTGGTTCGGCAATACCGGGCGGGTGCATGGCTCGCAGCCGATGCTGATGAAACCGCGCTCGTGCAGGCTGTTGTAAGGCAATTCGAGCATGCGGATGTAACCCCAGATCTCTTCGCTGGTCATCTGCGCAAGCGGGTTGAACTTGTACAGCGTGCGTTCCGGGGTCGAAAACGCGGTGTCGATTTCCAGCACGGCGACTGCGCTACGGGTGCCGGGGCTCTGGTCCCGACGCTGGCCGGTGGCCCAGGCAGTGACGCCGGACAGTTTGCGGCGCAGCGGCTCGATCTTGCGGATGCCGCAGCATTCGCCATGGCCGTCCTTGTAGAAACTGAACAGGCCTTTTTCCTTCACGAACGGTTCAAGTTTCGTGTAGTCCGGCGACACCAGTTCGATGTCGATCTTGTAGTGCTCGCGTACCTGATCGATGAAGCGGTAGGTCTCGGGATGCAAGCGGCCGGTGTCGAGGCTGAACACCTTGACGTTCTTGTTCAGCTTCCAGGCCATGTCCACCAGCACCACGTCCTCGGCGCCGCTGAAAGATATCCACAGGTCATCACCGAACTCGGCGAACGCGAGTTTCAGGATGTCCTGGGCGGATTTGTTGGCATAGGTCGTGGCGAGTTCCACGACATCGAACGATGGGCTCATCAGGGCGGCTTCCTACAGGTCGGTGGCGCTGGGCGCTCTATATGGGGCCGATGGTAACAAAAACCCATGGCCGCTGGCGCGCCCTCTGCGTTGCACAGGCTGGCCCGAGTCGCTAGAGTTCGGCAGTCCTTTTGCTCGCTCGACTCAATAATCAATACAAATGGGAGTGTCTTGTGGAAATTGCCTGTCTGGATCTTGAAGGTGTGCTGGTCCCGGAAATCTGGATCGCCTTCGCCGAAAAAACCGGAATCGAATCCCTCAGGGCCACCACCCGGGACATTCCCGACTACGACGTGCTGATGAAGCAGCGCCTGCGGATCCTTGATGAGCATGGCCTGAAGCTCACCGACATTCAGGAAGTGATCGCGACCCTGCAGCCGCTGGACGGCGCCATCGAATTCGTCAACTGGCTGCGCGAGCGCTTCCAGGTGGTGATCCTGTCGGACACTTTTTATGAGTTTTCCCAGCCGCTGATGCGTCAATTGGGCTTCCCGACGTTGCTGTGCCATCGCCTGATTACCGACGATGCCGGGCGGGTTACCAGCTATCAGTTGCGTCAGAAAGATCCCAAGCGTCAGTCAGTTCTGGCGTTCAAGAGCCTCTACTACCGGGTGATTGCGGCGGGGGATTCCTACAACGACACGACGATGCTGGGCGAGGCGGATGCCGGGATTCTGTTCCACGCGCCGGACAACGTGATTCGCGAATTCCCGCAGTTTCCGGCGGTGCACAGCTTTGCGGATTTGAAGCAGGAATTTATCAAGGCTTCCAACCGCGCACTCAGCCTGTAAACCTGATCGTTCCCACGCTCTGCGTGGGAATGCCTCAATGGACGCTCCGCGTCCGCTATGGGACGCAGAGCGTCCCGGGCTGCATTCCCACGCAGAGCGTGGGAACGATCAATCAAGAGATCGCAGCCTTCGAAAGCTCCTACAGGTTCTGCAGGGTATCGAGCAACACCTTCACCTTGGTAATCGATTCCTGATACTCGGCCTGCCATTCCGAGTCCGCAACAATCCCGCCGCCGCCCCAGCAACACACCTGCCCATCCTTGACCAGCAGACTGCGAATCGCGATGGAACTGTCCATCTCGCCGCGCACGTCCAGGTACACCAATGAACCGCAGTACAAACCACGACGGGTCGGTTCCAGTTCATCAATGATCTGCATCGCGCGGATCTTCGGCGCGCCGGTGATCGAGCCGCCGGGGAAGCTGCCAGCGATCAGGTCCAGCGCATCTTTGTCATCCGCCAGCTCCCCGGTCACGCTGCTCACCAAGTGATGCACATTCGGATAACTTTCCAGGCTGAACAACTCGGGCACTCGCACCGAACCGATACGGCAGGTGCGGCCGAGATCGTTGCGCAGCAAATCGACGATCATCAGGTTTTCCGCGCGATCCTTGGGGCTGGCCAGGAGTTCGGCGGCATTCGCGGCGTCTTCGGCCGGGGTCAGACCGCGGGGGCGGGTGCCTTTGATCGGGCGGGTTTCCACCTGGCGTTCGCTGACTTTGACGAAGCGTTCTGGTGACAGGCTCAACACCGCGCCGCCGTCAGGCAGGCTCTGGAACCCGGAAAACGGTGTCGGGCAGGCTGCGCGCAACGCGCAATACGCGGCCCATGGATCACCCTGGCATTGCGCACGAAAGCGCTGGGCGAAGTTGACCTGATAGCAATCGCCGGCCTGGATGTATTGCTGGATCCGCTCAAGGGCCTGGCGATATTGGTCTGCGCTAAGGTCGGCCTGCATTGGGCTGTTCAATTTGAACGGCTCGACCGCATCAACCTCAGGCTGTGTAAACAGCGCGATCAAACGCTGCCGCTCACTGTCGGCCAGCGTCGGGTGGAACACCAACTGACTGGTCATGCGCTGGTGATCGCTGATCAACGCCCAGCCATACAGGCCGAAACGCGCATCCGGCAAATGCAGGTCGTCTTGGGCCTGGCTCGGCAGGTTTTCCAGATGACGGCCGAAGTCGTAGCTCAGGTAACCGATCAGGCCGCCGGCGAAAGGCAGCTCATCCGGAACGGACGCTTCGCCCAGCCGTGTCAGATTGTCCCTAAGGCGTTGCAGGAAATCGGCACCGCTTTCCTCCGCGAGCACGGCCAACTGCTCCAGCGGCCAGGCGCTGAGCAAGTCGAAGCGCCCGCGATCGGCACTTGGCCGGCCGCTGTCGAGCAGCACGGCGCCGGGGGCATGACGAATCGCCGCGAAGTAGTCGGCGGGGTTTGTGCGATAGGGGAGCGGGTGTACGGAACAGGTCAACATGAGCGGCGCGAATCAGCCATCGAGGCGGGGTGGCGATTGTAGTCCTCTGTAGGAATTGCTCCTAGAGGGGATGTCGGGGATTGGCAGGTAGGTGGTCTCAAGATTGGTGTCTGAATCAAAAACCACCCCTCACCCCAGCCCTCTCCCCAGAGGGGAGAGGGGGAAAGGGAGCAGATCGGGGGGCTTTTCAGAACCTGAGTTCGACTCGATATTTCAGGTCGATGTAGCTCGAATAAACTACTCGGTCGGTTCCCTCTACCCCTTGGGGAGAGGGTTAGGGTGAGGGGTGGATCTGACTGAGTCCGAAAAATCCAGACCTAACCCTCAACCGGCGGAATATGCCCAAACATCTCCTGAACAAACTCCACTCGTTCCTGCACCGTCTCAATAACCCCGCGAGCCTTCAGCTCTTCCAGCCGCGCCTCGACCGCATGGGTGCGCAACGTCAGGCCGCAATCATTGGCAATCTGGATGTTCAACCCAGGCCGGGCGTTCAGCTCAAGAATCAGCGGCCCTTTCTCCTGGTCGAGCACCATATCCACGCCGATGTAACCCAAGCCGCACAGTTCATAGCAGCCTGCGGCGAGTTTCATGAACCCGTCCCAGTACGGCAGTTGCACGCCATCCACCGCGTTGGTGGTGTCCGGGTGTTTGGTGATGATGTTGTTCAGCCAGGTGCCGCGCAGGGTCAGGCCGGTGGCCAGGTCCACACCGACGCCAATCGCGCCTTGGTGCAGGTTGGCCTTGCCGCCGGACTGGCGGGTCGGCAGGCGCAGCATGGCCATGACCGGATACCCCATCAACACGATGATGCGGATGTCCGGCACGCCTTCGTAACTGATGCTCTTGAAAATCTGGTCCGGCGTGACGCGGTATTCGATCAACGCCCGATCCCGGTGCCCGCCCAGGGAATACAGGCCGGTGAGGATGCTGGAGACATGGTGCTCGATTTCTTCATGGCTGATGATCTTGCCGGACACCGTGCGATAACGACCCTCGAAACGGTCCGCCACCACAATAATGCCGTCGCCGCCCGCGCCCTGGGCCGGTTTGATCACGAAGTCGCTGCGCCCGCCAATGATCTTGTCGAGGTTGTCGATTTCCTTCTCGGTGGAAATGATCCCGTACAACTCCGGCACGTTAATGCCGGCGGCGATTGCCCGTTCCTTGGTGATGATCTTGTCATCGACGATCGGGTACAGACTGCGTTTGTTGTATTTGAGCACGTAGTCCGCGTTACGCCGATTGATCCCCATGATGCCCCGGGCTTCGAGGGCCTTCCAGGTCTTCCAGAAACCGAACATTACGAGTCAGCCTTGAGGAACGCTTTGAAGCGGACCAACTCGGTCAGGCGGTAGCCGCGATAGCGACCCATGGCCAGCATGAAACCCACCAGGATCAACAGGATCGCCGGGAAGGTGAACACGAAGTAGACCAGTTCCGGCACGCTCATGATCAGGTGCGCCAGGGAGGCGGCGAACAGCGTACCAATCGCTACTTTCAGGGCGTGCCCGGCACCGCGTTCTTCCCAGGTGATCGACAGGCGTTCGATGGTCATGGTCAGGATCACCATCGGGAACAGCGCCACCGACAACCCGCGCTCCAGGCCGAGTTTATGGCTGAACAGGCTGATCGCCGCGATCAGCACCACGACAAAGGTCAGCACCACCGACAGCCTCGGCAGCATTTGCAGCTTCAAGTGTTCAAGGTAGGAACGCAGCGACAGCCCCAGCGCCGTGATGATGGTGAACAGCACAATCCCGAAGCCCAGTTGTGTCTCGCGGAAGGCCAGGGCGATTAGCACCGGAGTAAAGGTACCGAGGGTTTGCAGGCCGATCAGGTTGCGCAAGATCAGGATCACCAGCACGCCAATCGGGATCATCACCATGATCATGAAGGTCTGCTGGGTTTGCAGCGGCAAGCCGTATAGCGAGTATTCGAGGAAGTTGGCGTCGGTGTTTTCGTCGGTCAGCTTGGCCAGGCGAATGGCGTTCATTTCGCTGTTGTTCAGGCTGAAGGTGACGTTGGCTTTCTTGCCGCCATCGACGGTGATCAGGTTTTCGTCGCCGGTCCACCACAGCAGGCGGTCGGTCGGCATGCCCTGTTCGCCGGTTTCCGGGTTGAAGTACAGCCAGTCGGTGCCGTTGAAGCTGCGCAGCCACAGTTCAGGGATTTGCGGTTGGTCGGCCACCAGACGGATGGTGTGGACTTTTTCCACCGGCACGTGGGCAATGGACAGGACCAGCTCGACGATCCGGGCTTTGTTGGCGGTGGACGGATCGCCGCCGAGCAGCAGCTTCACGTTGTCGTCGTTGAGATTGTTGACTCGCTTGATCGCTTCGCCGACGAAGGTTTCGACGTCGGCCGAGTGTTGGCGGATCGGCGCGAGCAGGGCTTCGGCAGCCACTTTTTCCGCGCCTTCGACGGCGATGCTGTCGCGGAAGGTCGGGCCTTTGATCTTGGATTTTTCGCCGCTGTAACGCTTGGTCAGCACCAAGCGGTAATAAAGAGTCTGGTTACCTTTGGCCCGACGCGCCGACCAGGTGACCTTGCGGTTGCCGTCGACCCGGTTCACCGCCACGCCGTAGTTATTGGAGATGAAGCTTTCGTTCAGGCTCACATAGTCGCGGCTCAGGGGCGGCACGAACATCTGGATCTTGACCGGGTCCTTGGCACTGGCGACGAACTCGACCTTGGCGTCGATGTTCCACAAGTCGTCCGTGGCGTCTTCGGTGACGGGAATGCCGAGCACGAAGATCTGGTAGGCCGTAACTGAAATGCCCAGCACCACCAGAATGGCGATCAGGATTTTCAGGTGGAGGTTAATAGAGCGCATTGGAATTACTCTGCGGTATGAGCGTCGGTGGCGCAGGCGGGTTTGCCAGCAGCGTATTTAAGACTGGGGTCGACCAGCGCATCGAAGCGTTTGAGCGCCTCGGAGCCGATCAGGAGCGGGTATTGGAAGGCGCTGCGGTCGGTCAGGTTCACTTCGATGCTGCGCAACGCCGAACCCATGCAGATATCCAGCTCTATCACCGGGCGGGCCGTGTATTTCTTGCCTTCTTCCGGGTCGTAGTCACCGGCCCGGCGCTTGATTTTGCTGACCCGGGCCAGTGGCCGTTCGATCGGGTGCGAGTGCGCGGCATCGATCGCCAGATAAAAGCGCACCCAGGATTCGCCATTGCGTTTGAAACGCTTGATGTCGCGGGCGCTCAAGGACGCGGTTTTCGCCCCGGTGTCGAGTTTGGCGGCGACTTCCAGTTCAATGCCGTTCAACGAGGCGTACTCGTTGAGGCCGTACACGGTTTTTTCCCCCGCGGCGGCGACACCGGGCAGGAACAGGAAATAAAGGAAGGTGGGGAAGGGCTTGAGTCTCATAAATCCTGGGTGCGCAACGGTCCGTGCTTCGATTCAAGGCCCTGGCATCGCTGCGCAAGCTCCCTCGTATGCCTATCAGCTATTTATGACAAGCCGTGCAGATGCAAATGACAAACAAATGCGGGCGGCATTCTAGCACGGTGGTTTTATGGCGCCACCGCTGGCAGGGGGCTATAAACCAGGGGGCTGCGTCGTTATGGTGCAAGCGGTTATTAGACGATTGTCGACAATACCTATTTATCCTTTGACTATACGGCCTGTATTCGCTAGTTTTTGCCGCATTGCCTAACAAGGTGTCGACAATCATGTTGGATCAACTCGATCCCCCGGTTATTGCGCAGGACGATTCGGAAACACTTTCCGAGAACGTCTTCCGACGCATCCAGGCGGCCATCGTCAAGGGCGAGATCGCCCCGGGCAGCAAGATCTCCGAGCCGGAGCTGGCCCGCACCTATGGCATCAGCCGCGGACCGTTGCGCGAAGCGATCCATCGTCTGGAAGGCCAGCGCCTGCTGGTGCGCATACCGCACGTCGGTGCGCGCGTCGTTTCCCTGAGCCACGCCGAGTTGCTGGAGCTCTACGAAATTCGCGAATCCCTGGAAGGCATGGCCTGTCGCATGGCCGCCGAGCGCATGACCCTCGAAGAAATCGACGAGCTGCGCCGGGTCCTCGAAACCCATGAGCGCGATGCGGCGTTCCAGGCCGGCGTCGGCTACTACCAGCAGGAAGGCGATTTCGACTTTCATTACCGGATCATCCAGGGCAGCGGCAACCGCACCCTGACCCAGATGCTCTGCGGCGAGCTCTATCAACTCGTGCGCATGTACCGCATCCAGTTTTCCACCACGCCCAATCGCCCGCGCCAGGCCTTTGCCGAGCACCACCGGATTCTCGACGCCATCGCCGACCGTGACGGTGAGCTGGCCGAGTTGTTGATGCGCCGCCACATCGGCGCCTCCAAACGCAATATCGCCCGTCACTACCAGGACGGCGCCACTAAGACAGCCACTGAACGAGGTGAGTCATGAGTTCCAACAAGAGCACTCCAGGCCAGCGTTTCCGCGATGCGGTCGCCAGCGAGCATCCTTTGCAGGTGGTCGGCGCGATCAACGCCAACCACGCGCTGCTGGCCAAGCGCGCCGGTTTCAAGGCGATCTACCTGTCGGGTGGCGGGGTGGCTGCCGGCTCCCTCGGCGTGCCGGACTTAGGGATTACCGGCCTGGATGACGTGCTGACCGACGTGCGCCGCATCACCGACGTCTGCGACCTGCCGCTGCTGGTGGACGTGGACACCGGTTTCGGTTCCTCGGCGTTCAACGTCGCGCGCACCGTCAAGTCGATGATCAAGTTCGGCGCGGCGGCGATCCACATCGAAGACCAGGTCGGCGCCAAGCGCTGCGGTCACCGTCCTAATAAAGAGATCGTGTCGCTGCAGGAAATGGTCGACCGCATCAAAGCCGCCGTCGATGCCCGCACCGATGACAGCTTCGTGATCATGGCGCGCACCGATGCATTGGCCGTCGAAGGTCTGGAATCTGCCCTGGATCGCGCTGCCGCGTGCATCGAGGCTGGCGCCGACATGATTTTCCCGGAAGCCATCACCGAACTGGACATGTACAAGTTGTTCGCCAGCCGCGTGAAAGCGCCGATCCTGGCCAACATCACCGAATTCGGCGCGACGCCGCTGTACACCACCGAGCAACTCGCCGCTGCCGACGTGTCGCTGGTGCTATACCCATTGTCGGCGTTCCGCGCGATGAACAAGGCTGCGGAAAACGTCTACACCGCGATCCGCCGCGACGGCACGCAACAGAACGTGATCGACACCATGCAAACCCGCATGGAGCTTTACGATCGCATCGACTACCACACCTTCGAGCAGAAGCTCGATGCGTTGTTTGCCGCGAAGAAATGAAGAAGCGCGCGCTTTTGTAGCAGCTGCCGAGCCTGCGAGGCTGCGTACGAGGCCGAAGGACTCGCCTAACCAGGCGATTGAGTTTTTCCGGTTATACCGCGTATGCCGGGTTTACGACGGCTGCGCCGCCGGACGCTGCCTCGCGGTGCTCGACAGCTGCTACAGAGAGAGCGATGTAAACCGAAAGAAATTGCAGATTCCCTAAAAATTTCAAGATTGGAGACAGCAATGGCCGAAGCAAAAGTACTCAGTGGCGCCGGGCTCCGTGGCCAGGTAGCCGGGCAAACCGCACTGTCCACCGTGGGCCAGTCGGGCGCAGGCCTGACCTATCGCGGCTATGACGTTCGCGAACTGGCGGCTGACGCGCAGTTCGAAGAAGTCGCCTACCTGCTGCTGTACGGCGAACTGCCGACCAAAGCGCAACTGGCAGGTTACATCGACAAACTGAGCAAGCTGCGCGACCTGCCGCAAGCGCTTAAAGAAGTGCTGGAACGCATCCCCGCCGACGCCCACCCGATGGACGTGATGCGCACCGGTTGCTCGTTCCTGGGCAACATCGAGCCGGAGAAAGACTTCGGCGCGCAACACGACGTCACCGACCGCCTGCTGGCCGCATTCCCGGCGATCATGTGCTACTGGTATCGCTTCAGCCACGACGGCAAGCGCATCAATTGCGTGACTGACGAACAGACGATTGGCGGCCACTTCCTGCACTTGCTGCACGACAAGAAGCCGAGCGATCTGCACGTCAAAGTGATGAACGTGTCGCTGATCCTCTACGCGGAACACGAGTTCAACGCTTCGACCTTCACTGCCCGTGTTTGCGCGTCGACCCTGTCGGACATGTTCTCTTGCATCACTGCCGCCATCGGCTCTCTGCGCGGTCCGCTGCACGGCGGCGCCAACGAAGCGGCGATGGAAATGATCGAACGCTTCAAGTCGCCGGAAGAGGCGATCAAAGGCACCCTCGGCATGCTCGAGCGCAAGGACAAGATCATGGGCTTCGGTCACGCGATCTATAAGGACAACGATCCGCGCAACGAGGTGATCAAGGGCTGGTCGAAAAAACTCGCGGACGAAGTCGGCGACACCGTGTTGTTCCCTGTTTCCGAAGCCATCGACAAAACCATGTGGGAGCAAAAGAAACTGTTCCCGAACGCCGACTTCTACCATGCGTCGACGTACCACTTCATGGGCATCCCGACCAAATTGTTCACACCGATCTTCGTCTGCTCGCGCCTGACCGGCTGGGCGGCGCATGTGTTCGAACAACGTGCCAACAACCGCATCATCCGCCCGAGCGCCGAGTACGTCGGCGTCGAACAGCGCAAGTTCGTGCCAATCGAACAACGCTGACCGGTGGAGGCTAGCGCAGGCTACTGAATAAACCGCAAACCCCTGTGGGAGCGGGCTTGCTCGCGAAGACGGACTGACATCCAACATTGATGTCGACTGATACACCGCTTTCGCGAGCAAGCCCGCTCCCACAATGGACCGGTGTGAATTTCAAGACCTGTGCCAGGCCCCACCTTTTGCAACTACCGTGACCGAGTCCTGACCGATGAACACAGAATTCCGCAAACCGCTGCCCGGCAGCCATCTGGATTATTTCGACGTCCGTGCGGCGGTCGAAGCGATCCTGCCTGGCGCCTATGACACCCTGCCGTACACCTCCCGCGTGCTCGCGGAAAACCTGGTGCGCCGCTGCGACCCGGCCACGCTCACCGATTCCCTGAAGCAATTCATCGAACGCAAGCGCGACCTCGATTTCCCGTGGTTCCCGGCCCGCGTGGTGTGCCACGACATCCTCGGCCAAACCGCCCTGGTCGATCTCGCCGGCCTGCGCGACGCCATCGCCCTGCAAGGTGGCGACCCGGCGCAAGTGAACCCGGTTGTGCCGACGCAATTGATCGTCGATCACTCCCTGGCCGTCGAGCGTGGTGGCTTTGATCCGGAAGCGTTCGAGAAGAACCGCGCCATCGAAGACCGTCGCAACGAAGACCGTTTCCACTTCATCAACTGGACCAAAAAAGCCTTCAAGAACGTTGATGTAATTCCACCGGGCAACGGGATCATGCACCAGATCAACCTGGAGAAAATGTCTCCGGTGATCCAGGTGCGTGACGGCGTGGCTTTCCCCGATACCTGCGTCGGCACCGACAGCCATACACCGCACGTCGATGCATTGGGCGTGATCGCCATCGGCGTCGGTGGCCTGGAAGCCGAGAGCGTGATGCTCGGTCGCGCGTCGTGGATGCGCCTGCCAGAAAGCGTCGGCGTCGAGCTGACCGGCAAGTTGCAACCGGGCATCACCGCCACCGACATGGTGCTGGCGCTGACCGAGTTCCTGCGTAAACAAAAAGTCGTCGGCGCGTGGCTGGAATTCTTCGGCGTAGGTGCTTCGGCGCTGACCCTCGGCGACCGCGCAACCATTTCCAACATGGCCCCGGAATACGGCGCCACTGCGGCGATGTTCTACATCGACCAGCAAACCATCGACTACTTGAAACTCACTGGCCGCGAAGACGATCAGGTGCAGTTGGTCGAGAACTACGCCAAGACCACCGGCCTGTGGGCCGACAGCCTGAAGGGCGCGCAATACGAGCGCGGCTTGAGCTTCGACCTGTCCTCGGTGGTGCGCAACATGGCCGGCCCGAGCAACCCGCACGCTCGCGTTGCCACGTCGGACCTCGCGGCCCAAGGCATCTCCGGCCAATGGACCGAAGTGCCCGGCCAGATGCCGGACGGCGCGGTGATCATCGCCGCCATCACCAGTTGCACCAACACCAGCAACCCGCGCAACGTCATCGCCGCCGGCCTGCTGGCGCGCAATGCCAACAAGCTCGGTCTGACCCGCAAGCCGTGGGTCAAATCGTCCCTGGCGCCGGGTTCGAAAACCGTTGCGCTGTACCTCGACGAAGCCGGGCTGACCAGTGAGCTGGAGCAACTCGGTTTCGGCATCGTCGCCTTCGCCTGCACCACCTGCAACGGCATGTCCGGCGCACTCGATCCGGTGATCCAGCAAGAAATCATCGACCGCGATTTGTATGCGACCGCTGTGCTCTCCGGCAACCGCAACTTCGACGGGCGGATTCACCCATACGCCAAGAACGCGTTCCTCGCTTCGCCGCCCTTGGTGGTCGCTTACGCCATCGCCGGGACCATCCGCTTCGACATCGAAAAAGATGTGCTGGGCGTGGTCGATGGCAAGGACATTCGCTTGAAAGACATCTGGCCGAGCGATGAAGAAATCGACGCCGTGGTGAAAGCCTCGGTGAAGCCGGAGCAGTTCCGCCAGGTCTACATTCCGATGTTCGCCATCCACGAAGACACCGGCCCGAAAGTCACGCCGCTGTACGACTGGCGCGAGATGAGCACCTACATCCGCCGTCCGCCGTACTGGGAAGGCGCGCTGGCTGGGGCGCGTCCGCTCAAGGGCATGCGCCCGCTGGCGGTGCTGCCGGACAACATCACCACCGATCACCTGTCGCCGTCGAACGCGATCATGCTCGACAGTGCGGCGGGTGAATACCTGGCGAAAATGGGCCTGCCGGAAGAGGACTTCAACTCCTACGCGACCCACCGTGGCGACCACTTGACCGCGCAGCGCGCGACCTTTGCCAACCCGAAACTGTTCAACGAAATGGTCCGGGAAAACGGCAAGGTCAAGCAGGGTTCGCTGGCCCGCGTCGAGCCGGAAGGCCAGGTCATGCGCATGTGGGAAGCCATCGAAACCTACATGGAGCGCAAGCAGCCGCTGATCATCATTGCCGGTGCCGACTACGGTCAGGGTTCGTCCCGTGACTGGGCGGCGAAAGGCGTGCGCCTGGCCGGTGTGGAAGCGATTGCCGCCGAAGGTTTCGAGCGCATTCACCGCACCAACCTGGTGGGCATGGGCGTGTTGCCGCTGGAGTTTTTGCCGGGCACCGACCGTCACACATTGGGCATCGACGGCAGCGAAACCTACGACGTGATCGGCGACCGTACCCCGCGTGCGCAGTTGACGTTGGTGATCAATCGTCTGAATGGCGAGCGTGTCGAAGTGCCGGTCACTTGCCGTCTCGACACCGCTGAAGAAGTGTCGATCTACGAAGCGGGCGGCGTGTTGCAGCGCTTTGCCCAGGACTTCCTTGAATCGGCCGTCGCCGTTTAAACATCCAGGGCCGCAGGGGATTTCACGTCCCCTGTCGGCCAATAGAGGAATGACATGGCTCACGTACCTCAAATCAAAATCCCCGCCACCTACATGCGCGGCGGCACCAGTAAAGGCGTGTTCTTCAGCCTGAAAGACCTGCCCGAAGCGGCACAGATTCCCGGTCCGGCCCGCGATGCCTTATTGCTGCGGGTCATCGGCAGCCCCGACCCGTACGACAAGCAAATCGACGGCATGGGCGGCGCGACGTCCAGCACCAGCAAAACCGTGATTCTGTCGAAAAGCATCAAGGCCGATCACGACGTGGATTACCTGTTTGGCCAGGTGTCCATCGACAAGCCTTTCGTGGACTGGAGCGGCAACTGCGGCAACCTGTCGGCGGCAGTCGGTTCGTTCGCCATCAGCAACGGTCTGGTGGACACCAGCCGAATTCCGCACAACGGCGTTGCCGTGGTTCGGGTGTGGCAGGCCAACATCGGCAAGACCATCATCGCCCATGTGCCGATCACCAACGGTGAAGTGCAGGAAACCGGTGATTTCGAACTCGACGGCGTGACCTTTCCGGCCGCCGAAGTGCAGATCGAATTCATGGACCCAGCGGCGGAAGAAGAGGGCGGCGGTGGCTCGATGTTCCCCACCGGCAACCTGGTGGATGACCTTGAAGTGCCCGGCGTCGGGACCTTCAAGGCGACCATGATCAATGCCGGTATCCCGACGATTTTTATCAACGCCGAAGACCTCGGCTACACAGGCACCGAGTTGCAGGGCGCGATCAACGGCGACCCGAAAGCCCTGGCGATGTTCGAAACCATCCGTGCCTACGGCGCGTTGCGCATGGGTTTGATCAAGGACCTGGACGAAGCGGCCAAGCGGCAGCACACGCCGAAAGTGGCGTTCGTGGCCAAACCGGCAGACTACGTGGCGTCCAGCGGCAAGGCGATTGCGGCGGGGGATGTCGACCTGCTGGTGCGTGCGTTGTCCATGGGCAAATTGCACCACGCGATGATGGGCACGGCGGCGGTGGCGATTGGCACGGCGGCGGCGATATCCGGCACGTTGGTGAACCTGGCGGCGGGTGGTGTCGAGCGCAATGCGGTGCGTTTTGGGCATCCGTCCGGGACGTTGCGTGTGGGTGCCGAGGCCAGTCAGGTGAACGGTGAATGGACCGTCAACAAAGCCATCATGAGCCGCAGTGCGCGGGTGTTGATGGAAGGTTACGTTCGCGTGCCGGGTGATTCTTTCTGATCTGAAAGCCACCCCTCACCCCAACCCTCTCCCCAGAGGGGAGAGGGGGCTGACCGAGTTGTTCTTGATAGCAACAGCGACCTGCCATTCCGAACCGAACTCAAGTGTTGAAAAGCATGGAGATCGGCTCCCTTTCCCCCTCTCCCCTTTGGGGAGAGGGTTGGGGTGAGGGGTCGATGCAACTGAAAAAATACACATCAAGCAGGCACCCCAAGACCTGCAAAAAACCAACCCAACCTGCCGCTGAGGAACACAACAACCCCATCATTCCTTCACTGGAGTAACCCCGAATGAGCGCCAACGTCGACCTGAACAACCGCCCCGACTACGACACGGTCCTGCAGGACATCGCTGACTACGTCCTCACTTTCAAAATCGAGTCCACAGAAGCACTCGACACCGCCCGCAACTGCCTGATGGACACCCTCGGCTGTGGCCTGCTGGCCCTGCGCTTTCCCGAGTGCACCAAACACCTGGGCCCTATCGTCGAGGGCACCGTCGTCCCGTTCGGCGCTCGAGTACCCGGCACCTCCTTTCGTCTCGACCCGGTCAAAGCCGCGTGGGACATCGGCTGCATCGTGCGCTGGCTCGATTACAACGACACCTGGCTCGCCGCCGAGTGGGGGCACCCGTCGGATAACCTCGGCGGGATTCTCGCGGTGGCGGATCACCTGTCGCAAAAACGCCTGGCCAATGGCGACGCGCCGCTGACCATCCGCGCGCTGCTCGAAGCGATGATCATGGCCCACGAGATTCAGGGCGTGATCGCGCTGGAAAACTCCTTCAACCGTGTAGGCCTTGATCACGTCATGCTGGTGAAAGTCGCTTCCACAGCGGTCACCGCCAAACTCATGGGCGCCAATCGCGAGCAGTTGCTGTCGGCGCTGTCCCACGCCTTTGCCGATGGCCAGGCGCTGCGCACTTATCGTCATGCGCCGAACGCCGGGTCGCGCAAATCCTGGGCTGCCGGCGATGCCTCCAGCCGTGGCGTGCGTCTGGCGGACATTGCGATGCGTGGCGAGATGGGCATCCCCGGCGTCCTGACCGCCAAGCAGTGGGGTTTCTATGACGTGTTGTTCAGCCACACCAATAACGATCTGGCGCTCAAGCCCGACGACAAACGCGCGTTCAGCTTCTCTCGCCAGTACGGCATCTACGTGATGGAAAACGTGCTGTTCAAGATCAGCTTCCCCGCCGAGTTTCACGCGCAGACCGCGTGCGAAGCTGCCGTGACCCTGCATCCTCAGGTCCGCAATCGCCTGCACGAAATCGACAAGATCGTCATCACCACCCACGAATCGGCGATCCGCATTATTTCCAAGGTCGGCCCCTTGGCGAATGCCGCCGACCGCGATCACTGCATTCAATACATGACCGCCGTGCCGCTGGCCTTCGGCAATCTGGTGGCCGAGCAATACGAAGACGACTTCCACGCCGCGCACCCGATCATCGACGTGCTGCGGGAGAAAATGGTCATCGTCGAGGAGCCGCGTTTCACCCGCGAGTATCTGGAAGCCGACAAGCGCTCCATCGCCAACGCGATCCAGGTGTTTTTCAAGGATGGCTCAAGCACCGAGAACGTGGTGGTCGAGTACCCGATCGGCCATCGCCGTCGCCGTACCGATGGCATTCCGCTGCTGGAAGACAAGTTCAAGGCCAACCTGGCGACGCGTTTCACCGGTCAGCGCAGCGCCGAGATTTTTGCGTTGTGCAAGGATCAGGCTGCGTTGGAAGCGACACCGGTTAACCGGTTTGTCGACCTGTTCGTGATCTGATCGGATAAACACAAAATCTCCTGTAGGAGCTGCCGAAGGCAGCGACCTTTTGATCTTGATTTTAAAAAGCAAAATCAAAAGATCGCAGCCTTCGGCAGGTCCTACGGGGCGATGTGTTCAGGTCTTGAGCCATTTCTCGACGGGTAATTTGGTAATGGCAAACCCCGCCAGCAACACCGCCGAGTAAATCATCAACTCCCGGCTCAGACTTTGCCCCTCGTACCACGCCCCAATCACCACCGCGAACACCGGAAAAATAATAAACACGAACGACAAAATGATCGGGCTCAACCGTTTGAGCAGCAAAAAGTAAACGATAAACCCGCCCACCGACGCCACCAGGCCCAGATAGAGCAGGGCGCCCCACGAGCGTGCGGTGATGTCGTCGAACACCGGCGTCTCAAAACTCAATCCCGCGACAAACAGCATCAATCCCGCCAGGCCGATGGGCAGCGTGTTGTAGGTAATCACGCTGATCGCACTGCCTTGTTTCTTGGTAATCACGTAACACAGCGCATGCATCAGCGCCGCCGCCAGAATCGCCAGTACACCGAAGAATTCAGCATGGTCCAGGTGCAGGCCCTGGCTGCGAATAATCATGAACAAACTGCCAAACCCGATGGCGATGCCAATCACCTGGGAGGGATAGATTTTCTCCCGCAAAAACACAGCGGAAAAAATCAGGATAAACACCGGCATGCAGCTGAACAGCAGCGCGGTCAGGCCGGATGACACGTGCATCTCGCCGTAGTTGAGCAAGTAATATGGCAGGCTGAAATACGACAGCGTGACGAACACGAAAAACCAGCGACTCTGCCGTGGAAACAGCAACGGCTCGCGACGCAGCAGGGCGAAGCTCAAGAACAGCGGAAAGGCGATCAGAAAGCGCAGGCCGGCGGCGGTCAGGGGCGGCACGCTCTCGACGGCAATCTTGATCCCCAGCCATGTCGTGCCCCAACTCAGGCAGACGATCAGGAACAAGGTGCTGGTGATCAATCCCGCCAGCCAGGGTTTTCCCGTGATGGACGGTGTGCTGATGGCAATCGACATGCTCAAGCTCCTTTGTGGGTCGGCGTAATTGACCTGATAACGGAAAGGGTCTATCCCTGATTGAACCTGTTTTCAGCACGCTATTCGGGACGGAAATGACTGTCAAAGTAAGTATTGCCACGGTGTCAATCCTGCGCGAAGGCTTGGCTCATGGGCGCGGCGTGAAGTACAAGCGCCTGGCCGAGGCGCTGGAAAAAAGCATTGGCGAGGGTTTGATCGAGCCGGGCAGCAAGTTACCGCCTCATCGACTGTTGGCGGACAGCCTCGGCGTGACCATCGGCACCATCAGTCGCGCCTATGGCGAGCTGGAGCGGGTAGGGCTGGTGGTGGCCCGTGTAGGAGACGGCACTTATGTGCGTCAGCGCGGGATGGAACGTTCGCGGGATGTCGGCTTTCGCAATGTCAGCGACGAGCCTCAGCCGTTCTTCGATATGAGTCGGAATCAGCCGATTCCGGGGCAGGAAGCGGCCTTCCTGAGTCAGAGCCTGCAAGCCTTGGCCAGTGATCCGCAGACCTTGCAGTTGCTCAGCGGCTACACGGCTGACGGCGGATTACCGCGACACCGTGCGGCGGGCGCCCATTGGCTGCGGCATCTGGACTTTGTGCCGAACGCCGAGCAGGTGATTTGCGTCAACGGCGGCCAGCACGGTTTGCTCTGCGTGTTGATGGCGCTGCTCAAGCCCGGCGACACCCTGGTGACCGAGCATTTGACCTACCCCGGTTTGATCAGCGTCGCACGCATGCTCGGGATAAAACTGATCGGCGTCGGGATGGATGACGAAGGACTGCTGCCCGATGCGCTGTCGGACGTTTGCCAACAGCATCGGGTCGCCGCGTTGTACTGCACGCCGACGATCCAGAATCCTACGGCGGCGGTGATGTCGGTCCCACGGCGCGAGGCGATCGTCGAGGTCTGTCGCCAGCACAACCTGCTGATCATCGAAGACGAAGCCCACGCCGTGCTGGCACAGCAGCGTCCCTTGCCCTTGAGCCACTTTGCCCCGGAGCGCTCGGTGTTGATCGGTAGCCTGAGCAAAGCGGTGTCGGCGGGTTTGCGCGTGGGTTATCTGCACGCACCGCAACCGTTGATCGGACGCTTGAGCGCGGCGGTGTGCGGGACGTGCTGGATGGCCAACCCGCTATCCATGGAACTGGCGACCGGGTGGATCGAAAACGGTATCGCCGAACAGTTGCTCGGGCAGCAGATCGCCGAAATCAGCCGTCGCAAGCGGTTGGTCAGCGCGGTGTTAAAAGAAGTCGGCTACAAGACGCATCCCCATAGCCCACACTTCTGGATCGAAGTGCCCGAGCCGTGGCGCGCGTCGCAAATTGCGGCGGAGCTTAAGGAGAATAATTACCTGGTGACCACCGCCGAGGCGTTTGCGGTGGGGCATGGGGCGGTGCCGCAGTTTATTCGGGCGAGTGTGTGCAATTCGGCGGGGGATGATCGGTTGTTGCTGGATGGGTTTGGGGCGTTGGTGGGGGCATTATCCGAAACCGTGTAATCGTTCTTCGCGAGCAGGCTCGCTCCCACATTGACCGCGTGTAGAGTGATAGACGCGGTTTCCTGTGGGAGCGAGCCTGCTCGCGAAGGCGGTCGGGCAGGTGCTAAAGGCCTACTTGAACCGCCGCTCAACCCCTTTCTCCACCAGGATCTTCGCCGAAATCTCTTCCACGGAAAAATGCGTGGAATTGATGTGCGGGATGTTCTCGCGGCGGAACAGATTCTCCACTTCGCGCACTTCGAATTCGCACTGGGCATAGCTCGAATAGCGGCTGTTGGGCTTGCGCTCGTTGCGAATCGCGGTGAGGCGGTCCGGGTCGATGGTCAGGCCGAACAGCTTGTGCTGGTGGGCGCGCAGGGCGGCCGGCAGGGTCAGGCGCTCCATGTCGTCTTCGGTCAGCGGATAGTTGGCGGCGCGGATGCCGAATTGCATCGCCATGTACAGGCACGTCGGCGTCTTACCACAACGCGACACGCCCACTAGGATCAGGTCGGCCTTGTCGTAATAATGCGTGCGCGCACCGTCATCGTTGTCCAGGGCGAAGTTCACCGCCTCGATCCGCTCCATGTAATTGGAGTTGGTGCCGATGGAGTGGGACTTGCCGACGGTGTAGGAAGAATGCTCGGTCAGTTCCTGTTCAAGAGGCGCCAGGAAGGTCGAGAAAATGTCGATCATGAAACCATTGGACGTTGCGAGGATCTCACGAATGTCCTGATTGACGATGGTGTCGAAGATGATCGGCCGGAAGCCGTCGGTTTCGGCGGCCTTGTTGATTTGTTGTACCATGGCCCGCGCTTTATCCACGTTGTCGATGTAGGGCCGCGTGAATTTGCTGAAGGTAATGTTTTCGAACTGCGCCAACAGGCTTTGCCCGAGGGTCTCGGCGGTAATACCCGTGCCATCGGAGATGAAGAAAGCAGATCGTTTCATTTGCACCTTGGGCCTTAAGCTAGTGAAGATTTCTGGATATGATAGACGCGATTTGTAGGCCGCCAGTTGGCCCGCATTCTCACTTATTTTCCAGGTCCAGGCCATACAGTCGGCAAAGGCTCCCCCGAGCCGCCGGCTTCTGAGCTTTTCCAACACAGTTAGTGGAGAGATCACCTTGGTAGAGTACGTAGTTTCCCTCGATAAGCTCGGCGTCCATGATGTAGAGCACGTAGGGGGCAAGAACGCATCCCTGGGCGAGATGATCAGTAACCTTGCAGGTGCCGGTGTATCGGTGCCCGGTGGCTTCGCCACGACAGCTCAGGCTTATCGTGATTTTCTGGAACTGAGCGGCCTGAACGATCAGATCCACGCCGCCCTCGACGCCCTGGACGTCGACGATGTCAACGCCCTGGCCAAGACTGGCGCCCAGATCCGCAAATGGATCATGGAAGCCGAATTCCCCGAGAAGCTCAACGCCGAGATCCGCACCGCGTTCGCCACGCTGTCGGCCGGCAACCCTGACATGGCCGTGGCCGTGCGCTCTTCCGCTACCGCCGAAGACCTGCCGGACGCTTCCTTCGCCGGTCAGCAGGAAACCTTCCTGAACATCCGTGGTGTCGAAAACGTCATTCGCGCCGCCAAAGAGGTGTTCGCTTCACTGTTCAACGACCGCGCCATTTCCTATCGCGTCCACCAGGGCTTCGACCACAAGCTGGTGGCCCTGTCGGCCGGCGTGCAGCGCATGGTCCGCTCCGAAACCGGCACC
Organism: Pseudomonas sp. NPDC096950; assembly: GCF_044762525.1. NCBI lineage: Bacteria > Pseudomonadati > Pseudomonadota > Gammaproteobacteria > Pseudomonadales > Pseudomonadaceae > Pseudomonas > Pseudomonas sp. NPDC096950. Next base: position 167,600 of record NZ_JBIWEL010000009.1, read on the forward strand.
GCCGGCGTGATGTTCACCCTCGATACCGAATCCGGTTTCCGTGACGTGGTGTTCATCACCGGCGCCTACGGCCTGGGCGAAACCGTCGTACAAGGCGCGGTGAACCCGGACGAATTCTACGTCCACAAACAAACGCTTGAAGCCGGTCGTCCGGCGATCCTGCGCCGCAACCTGGGCAGCAAAGCCATCAAGATGATCTACGGCGAAGTGGCCACGGCCGGCAAGTCGGTCAAGACCATCGACGTGGACAAGGCCGATCGCGCACGCTTCTGCCTGACCGACGCTGAAGTCAGCGAGCTGGCCAAGCAAGCGATGATCATCGAGAAGCACTACAAGTGCCCGATGGACATCGAATGGGCCAAAGACGGCGACGACGGCAAGCTCTACATCGTTCAGGCCCGCCCTGAAACCGTGAAGAGCCGCACCCAGGCCAACGTCATGGAACGCTACCTGCTGAAAGAAACCGGCACCGTGCTGGTTGAAGGTCGCGCCATTGGCCAGCGCATCGGCGCCGGCAAGGTCCGCATCATCAAGGACGTGTCCGAGATGGACAAGGTCCAGCCAGGCGACGTACTGGTCTCCGACATGACCGACCCGGACTGGGAGCCGGTCATGAAGCGCGCCAGCGCCATCGTCACCAACCGTGGCGGCCGTACCTGCCACGCGGCGATCATCGCTCGCGAGCTGGGTATCCCGGCCGTGGTTGGTTGTGGCAACGCCACCCAGCTGTTGAAAGACGGCCAGGGCGTGACCGTTTCCTGCGCGGAAGGCGACACCGGCTACATCTTCGAAGGCGAACTGGGCTTCGACATCAAGAAAAACTCCGTGGACGCCATGCCTGATCTGCCGTTCAAGATCATGATGAACGTCGGCAACCCGGACCGCGCCTTCGACTTCGCGCAACTGCCGAACGCCGGTGTCGGCCTGGCCCGCCTGGAATTCATCATCAACCGCATGATCGGTGTTCACCCCAAAGCGCTGTTGAACTACGACGGCCTGCCGCAGGACATCAAGGACAGCGTCGACAAGCGCATCGCCGGTTACGACGATCCGGTCGGCTTCTATGTCGATAAGCTGGTTGAAGGCATCAGCACCCTGGCTGCAGCGTTCACCCCGAAAAAGGTCATCGTGCGTCTGTCGGATTTCAAGTCCAACGAATACGCGAACCTGATCGGCGGCAAGCTCTACGAGCCGGAAGAAGAAAACCCGATGCTGGGCTTCCGTGGCGCCTCGCGTTACATCAGCGAATCGTTCCGCGATTGCTTCGAGCTCGAATGCCGCGCCCTCAAGCGCGTGCGTAACGAGATGGGCCTGACCAACGTTGAAATCATGGTGCCGTTCGTCCGCACCCTGGGCGAAGCGAGCCAGGTGATCGACCTGCTGGCCGAAAATGGCCTGGCCCGTGGCGAGAACGGTCTGCGCATCATCATGATGTGCGAACTGCCGTCCAACGCGATCCTTGCTGAAGAGTTCCTCGAATTCTTCGACGGCTTCTCGATCGGTTCCAACGATCTGACCCAGTTGACCCTGGGCCTGGACCGTGACTCCGGGATCATCGCTCACCTGTTCGACGAGCGTAATCCGGCGGTCAAGAAGCTGCTGGCCAATGCCATCCAGGCCTGTAACAAGGCGGGCAAGTACATCGGCATTTGCGGCCAGGGTCCTTCGGACCACCCGGACCTGGCCAAATGGCTGATGGAGCAGGGCATCGAAAGCGTTTCGCTGAACCCCGATTCCGTACTGGAAACCTGGTTCTTCCTGGCTGAAGGCCAGGCAGCAGTCTGATGGTGTGAGAGAAAGGCCCGCTTCCTTGTAGGAGCTAGCCTGCTCGCGAAGGCGCACTGACATCCCACAGGGATGTTGGCTGATACACCGCTTTCGCGAGCAGGCTCGCTCCCACATTGATCGGGGCTTTTCAGTGATTCAAGTAGGGCGGGCTCCTCTGGACGCCGCCCTTTTTTGTGCAAGAGCATTATGCAAAGCAGCAGCAACCTATTTCCTGTCGCCCTGATCAGCGCCGAGCGGCGCGGTGATCTGAGCGAAGACGTGTATCGATTGAAACCCGGCAACAGCCCCGACGGCACCGTCGAGCTGGCGGTGACGCGCCTGGGTATGGCGGACGGCTCGGACGCACGCGGCGTTCCGGTGATTTTGCTGCACGGCAGTTTTTCCAATCGCCGGTTCTGGTTTTCCCCCAAGGGCCTGGGATTGGGCGCTTACCTGACGCGCCTGGGCTTCGATGTCTGGATTCCGGAAATGCGTGGTCACGGCCTGTCCCAGCGCAACCAGAACTACCGCAAGAACCGCGTTTCCGACTACGCCCGCTACGATCTGCCAGCCATCGGTGCGTTCGTGCGCGAACAAAGTGGCCAGGTTCCGCACTGGATCGGTCATTCGCTGGGCGGCATTACCCTGGCGGCAGCGCTGGGTGGTCAGTACATCGGCGAGCCGGTGGTAGCCTCGGCGGCGTTTTTTGGGACGCAGGTCAGCCGCACCTACTGGCCGCTGAAGATTCCGCCGGTGGAGTGGAGCGGGCGCTTCATTCTCAAGCGTTTTGCCCAACTGTCCGGTTCACGGCTCAAGCGCGGCCCGGAGGACGAGCCGATTGGCCTGGCCCTGGAAAGCATGCGCTGGTACGGCCTGTTCGGGCGCTTTGGCGATGCGGACAAGGACTGGTGGGCCGGATTGACCGAGGTTCAGTTGCCAGTGCTGGCGGTGAGCGCGGCCGGCGATCATCAAGACCCGGCGTGGGCATGTCGTAAACTGTTCGATCAGCTCGGCTCGGAGCACAAGCAGTTCATCAACTTGGGCCGCGAACAGGGTTTTGCCGACAATTTCGGTCATGTTGAAATGCTGGTGAGCAAAGCGGCGCAGGTCGAAGTCTGGCCGTTGGTGGCCCGCTGGCTGGCTGATCAACAGACGCCGTTGCTCGGGGAAAAGCCGGATTTGGCCACGGCCGTCTGAGCGCACTGCTCTAACAAGGGCATTTCGCTCCGGTCGGCTTGCGGCTAAGATATGACGCATTGAGCTTTTCTGGTCATTTTGCGACATCCTCGATTGTCTTCCTCTTTACAGGAGTTTCTCGATGAACCATTACGTTACGCCTGACCTGTGCGACGCCTATCCGGAGCTGGTGCAGGTGCTGGAGCCGATGTTCAGCAATTTCGGCGGCCGTGATTCCTTCGGCGGCGAAATCGTGACCATCAAGTGTTTCGAAGACAACTCGCGGGTTAAAGAGCAAGTCGAACTCAAGGGTGACGGCAAGGTGCTGGTGGTTGACGGTGGCGGTTCCCTGCGTCATGCGTTGCTGGGTGACATGCTGGCCGAGAAAGCCTCGAAAAACGGTTGGGCAGGGCTGGTCATCTACGGGTGCATTCGCGACGTCGATATCCTCGCGCAGACCGATCTGGGCGTGCAGGCCCTCGCGAGCCACCCGAGAAAGTCCGACAGGCGCGGGCTTGGCGACATTAACGTTCCGGTGACCTTCGCCGGCGTGACGTTCCATCCGGGCCATTACATTTATGCGGACAACAACGGCGTGATCATCTCGCCGAGCCCGCTGAAGATGCCTGAATAAAGCGTCGATGCGAATTTTCGTGGTAACCATGGGGTGAGGATGTTCGAGGAAGAAAACGCGCAGTGGGGGCTGGTGCATGCCCTGGTGCTGGACGGTAAAGGCGGTGCGCGTTCGATAGCCCGGACTGATCTCGATGACTTGCAGCTGCAGGCCCATGAAAGCCTGTGGCTGCATTGGGATCGCAGTCACCCGCAAACCCAGACCTGGCTGCGTAAATCCAGCGGTCTGAGTGAGTTCAGCTGCGATCTGCTGCTCGAAGAAAACACCCGTCCGCGGCTTTTACAGCTTTCCGACAGCGAACTGCTGCTATTTTTGCGTGGGGTAAACCTGAACCCTGGCGCCGAGCCAGAGGACATGGTTTCCGTGCGCATCTTTGCTTCGGCCCCGCGGGTTATTTCCCTGCGCTTGCGTCCGTTGCGCGCCACCGATGAGTTGCTGGTGCAGCTCGCCGAAGGCAAGGGCCCGAAAACCGCCTCCGAACTCATCCTTTATATGGCTCAGTACCTCACCAATAAGGTGCAGGATCTGGTCACTTGCCTCTCGGAAGTGGTCGATGAGGAAGAAGAAAAACTGGATGCCGACGAACGGTATACACCCGAGCATGGCTCCATTTTGCAGATCCGGCGCAGGGCGGCTGGACTGAAACGTTTCCTGGCCCCGCAGCGGGATATTTTCGGACAGCTGACGCGGATAAAACTGCCGTGGTTTGTCGAAGATGACGGCGATTACTGGAACGAATTGAACAACAGCCTGACCCGCTATCTCGAGGAGCTGGAATTGACCCGGGAGCGGGTGGGGCTGGTCCTGGAGGCCGAAGACCGGCGTTTGAGCGTGCGCATGAACCGCACGATGTACCGCTTCGGGATCATCACCGGGATCTTTTTGCCGATGAGTTTTCTGACCGGTCTGTTGGGCATCAATGTTGGTGGCATTCCGTTCTCGGCGAGCCCCTATGGCTTCCTGATTGCCTGCCTGATGATGGTCTCGGTGGCACTCGGGCAGTGGTGGTTATTCCGACGTTTGCGCTGGGTGTGATCGATGAGCCATGTGACCCGGGCAAATTTGATCGCGTCTTTCACTGACATTACGAGAGGTGCGTATGCACGATCCGTTTGAACAGTCTTTGCGTGACATGCTCAAGGCATCTCCGTCCACCCGGGACGACGATGCGTGCCTTGGCCGTGTCCTGAAAACCGCCAACCGCCAGGTCGGCGCCGGTGATCTGTTCAGCCTGCTGGGCCGCTGGTTGCCCGCGCTGATGATTGCCTTGAACAATGGATCGGCCCACGTCGCGCCGGTCTCCCGTCACCGTAAACCTACAGTTCGCACTGCTGATAAGGCTGATTGAATATGGAACTTGATCTCTGGACTCAGAGCCTCGTCACTGCAATGACTGCGTTGTGGACCAAGGTTGCGAATTTTATTCCGAACCTCTTCGGTGCCTTGGTTGTCCTACTGCTGGGATTTGTCGTAGCCAAGCTTCTGGACACCTTGTTGTCCAAGCTGCTCGCCAAATTGGGCCTTGATCGCCTGATGGGCGGTACCGGCCTGACCAAGTTGTTGTCCCGTGCCGGCCTTCAGGTGCCCATTTCGACCCTGATCGGCAAAATCGTCTATTGGTTTGTTTTGCTGATTTTCCTTGTGTCGGCAGCAGAATCCCTTGGACTTGAGCGGGTTTCAGCTACGCTGGATATGCTTGCGCTGTATTTGCCGAAAGTATTTGGCGCCGCGCTGGTGTTGTTGGTGGGGGTATTGCTGGCGCAACTGGCCAATGGGCTGGTGCGCGGTGCGGCAGAGGGCGTAGGGCTGGATTACGCCTCTGGCCTGGGGCGAATTGCCCAGGGCCTGGTGATTATCATCAGTTTGTCGGTTGCGATCAGCCAGTTGGAGGTCAAGACTGACCTGCTCAACCACGTGATTGTGATCGTATTGATTACCGTTGGTCTGGCGGTTGCGCTGGCCATGGGGTTGGGAAGCCGGGAAATTGCCGGTCAGATTCTTGCGGGAATCTATGTGCGTGAGTTGTATCAGGTTGGGCAACAAGTGCGTGTTGGCGAGGTCGAAGGTCAGATCGAAGAGATCGGCACGGTTAAAACCACATTGCTGACCGACGAGGGTGAGCTAGTCTCTCTCTCCAATCGGATCCTCCTGGAGCAGCATGTGAGTAGCCGCTAACCCGGCAAACCCTGCTAATGTATGCCGCCGCAAACTGCCCTGAAGGGACTGCGGCGGACATTGACCTGACTGTCGGCCCGACTTGTTTTGAATAAAGCTCAATCGCTCTCCACGCGCTACGACCCCCGCGAGCTCTCTGATGAGGAGTTGGTCGCGCGCTCGCATACCGAGCTGTTTCACGTAACACGCGCCTATGAAGAACTGATGCGGCGTTACCAACGAACATTATTTAACGTTTGTGCACGATATCTTGGGAACGATCGCGACGCAGACGATGTCTGTCAGGAAGTGATGTTGAAGGTGTTGTACGGCCTGAAGAACTTCGAGGGGAAATCGAAGTTCAAGACATGGCTCTATAGCATCACGTACAACGAGTGCATCACACAGTATCGAAAAGAACGGCGAAAGCGTCGCTTGATGGACGCTTTGAGTCTGGACCCCCTCGAGGAAGCGTCTGAAGAAAAGGCGCCGAAACCCGAGGATAAGGGTGGACTTGATCGCTGGTTGGTGTATGTGAACCCGATTGACCGTGAAATTCTGGTGCTACGATTTGTCGCAGAGCTGGAATTTCAGGAGATCGCGGACATCATGCATATGGGCTTGAGTGCGACAAAAATGCGTTACAAACGTGCTCTAGATAAATTGCGTGAGAAATTTGCGGGCGTTGCTGAAACTTAGTTCAGAGCAAATATCTCTTACGTGTAGGCAAGTTCTGTTAGACTTGCCGCCGAGTTGTCCCCCGGTTTGCGGGACTGCTTCACAATCACCAGATGGGGATTTAACGGATGAAACTGAAAAACACCTTGGGCTTTGCCATTGGTTCTCTTATTGCTGCCACTTCGTTCGGCGCTCTGGCACAAGGCCAAGGCGCAGTTGAAGGCCAGCTGTTTTACAAAAAGCAGTTCAACGACAGCGCTCGTAACTTCAAGAACAACGGCAACCTGTTCGGTGGTTCGGTTGGTTACTTCCTGACCGACGACGTTGAACTGCGTCTGGGCTACGACGAAGTGCACAACGTACGTGCAGACAACGGCCGTAACATCAAGGGCGCCAACACCGCTCTGGACGCTCTGTACCACTTCAACAACCCGGGCGACATGCTGCGTCCGTACGTTTCGGCTGGTTTCTCCGATCAAAGCATCGGTCAGAACGAATCCGGTCGTAACCGCTCCACCTTCGCCAACGTTGGCGGCGGTGCCAAGCCTGCTGCTGCTCCAGTTCCAGCACCAGCTGAAGTCTGCTCCGACAGCGCCAACGATGGCGTTTGCGACAACGTTGACAAGTGCCCGGACACCCCAGCCAACGTAACTGTTGACGCTGATGGCTGCCCAGCAGTTGCTGAAGTTGTTCGTGTTGAGCTGGACGTGAAATTCGACTTCGACAAGTCGGTAGTCAAGCCTAACAGCTACGGCGACATCAAAAACCTCGCTGATTTCATGAAACAGTACCCATCCACCACCACTACTGTTGAAGGTCACACTGACTCCGTCGGTCCTGACGCTTACAACCAGAAACTGTCCGAGCGTCGTGCAAACGCCGTTAAACAAGTTCTGACCAACCAGTACGGTGTTGAATCGTCCCGCGTTCAGTCTGTTGGCTACGGCGAATCCCGCCCAGTTGCTGACAACAAAACTGAAGCTGGTCGCGCTGTAAACCGTCGCGTAGAAGCGCAGGTTGAAGCCCAAGGTAAGTAATTATCTTGCAGCTCTGAAAAGCCCGGCTTAGGCCGGGCTTTTCTTTGCCTGCGATTTGATGAGGGGAAGTTGAATCAGGTGGGTTCAGGCTGTTTGATCGGCCGCCATCGCGGGCAAGCCACGCTCCCACAGGGAGGACGCGGCACACGCCGCAACGGCACCAATCACCAGGATCGCCGGGCTCTTGAGCTCGAAGCTGTGGGCATCGTCTTCCATGGCTGCCAGAACACTGCGACATTCCCGCTGATGCGGCAGTGAAGCGTTTTCGATCATCGCCACCGGTGTGTCCGTCGACATGCCGCCCGCCAGCAGTTGCTCGCGGATCTCACTCAGTTTCGCCACGCCCATATAAATCACCAGCGTCGTGCCACCCTGGGCCAAGGCCTGCCAGTTCAGGCTGCTGTCGTCCTGCGTATGGGCGGTGACCAGCGTCACGCCGCGTGCCACGCCGCGCAGGGTCAACGGAATATCGCATTGCGTTGCGCCGGCCAGTCCTGCGGTAATGCCATTGACCAGCTCCACCTCCACGCCACGCTCGCGCAACCATTGCGCCTCTTCGCCACCACGCCCAAAAATGCACGGATCGCCGCCCTTGAGCCGCACCACGCATTTGCCGTGGCGGGCATAACGCAGCATCAGCCGATGAATGAACGCTTGCGGCGTGGAGCGACAGCCGCCGCGCTTGCCGACCGGAATAATCCGCGCATTCGGGCAATGCTCCAGCACCGCTTCGTTGACCAGATCATCGATCAGCACCACATCCGCTTCCCTCAAGGCCCGAACAGCCTTCAGGGTTAATAATTCAGGATCGCCGGGACCCGCACCCACCAGCCAGACTTTTGCGCTCATCGAATTTTCCTCAGGGGATACGGCGGTCGGCTGCGCCAACACTCAGCCATGAAACAGCAGAAACAACAGCACCACATTCACCAGCAACGACCCCAGCGCCAACGTCCGCCAAACCTTCAGTGGCTCGCGTTCCAGCAGTGGCCTGGGTCTGACGCTCAAACTCCGGCGCTCGCCTTGCTCCAGCAGCAACAACCATTCCTCTGCCGTTTCGAAGCGTTGCAGTGGATCCACCGCGACCGCGCGCTCCAGGCTCAGTGCCAGCCATTCCGGCAGATCGGGCCGATAGCGACTGGCACTCACCGGCACGCCAAACCGCGGGCGCTGGAAGGCTTCGATTTCGCCGTAGGGATACTGCCCGGTCAGCAGGAAAAACAGGGTCACACCGACCGCATACAGATCCTGCTGCGGCGTCGGCGCTTCCCCGCGAAAGGCTTCCGGCGCGATATAGCTGGGCGTGCCGGGCAATGCACTCGGTTGGTCTTCGGACAGGCCGGGGCAGTAGGCGAGACCGAAGTCCAGCAGCCGCAACTCGCCGTCGTCCCCCAGTAGCAGGTTTTCCGGCTTGATATCGCGATGCAGGATCTGCCGCCGATGCAACATGCCCACCGCCCGCAGCAGGCGTTCGGCCAGTTCCTGCCACTGCGCCAGTGACAGCGGCCCTGTCCGGTCCTGCAATTGCGCCAGGGTCGAGCCCGAATATTCACGCATCACGTAGTACAAATGCTGACGCTGACTGGCGGCATGCACTTCAGGAAAATGCCGCCCGGCCACGCGTTTGAGAAACCATTCCTCCGACAGCAAGGCCTGCCCGGCCAGATGATCGTCGTGCAGATGCCCGGGCAAGGTTTTCAGCAGCCAAGCCTGTTGCTGTGCATCTCGCACCCGGTAAAGCAACGATTGCTGGCTCTGGGCAAGGACACCCTCGACCTGCCACCCTTCGAAGAACTGCCCCGGTTTCAGGGTGGGTGGCAACGGCCATTGCTGCAAATGGATCAACGCATCGCCGATGCTGGTTTCACCCAGGGCATCGACCCGCACCAGCAGGGCGCTGGCGTTGTCCTGGCTGCCGGCCAGGTGCGCGGCGTTAACCAAGGTTTGCGCGGCGCTCTGTAGGTCAGGTTGATCACGCAAGATCCCGGCAATCGCGGTATCGCCCAACACCGCCCAGACCCCGTCGCTGAGCAGCACGAAACGCTCATCGAGGCGCAATTCACCGTCCAGGAAATCCAGCACCAGGTGTTGATCGAGCCCCAGCGCCCGTTTCAACACATGTTGCATACCCGGCTGATCCCAGACGTGATCCTCGCTGACCCGCTGCAACTGATCGGCGTGCCAGCGATACACCCGGCAATCGCCGACATGGGCCAGGGTAAAACGCCTGCCGCGCATGACCAAAGCGCTGACCGTGGTCAGCAGCGGTTGCCCACCGCCATTGGCCTGCAGCCAGCGATTCTGCGCGGACAGCAGGCGATCCAGCGCCTGGGCCACGCCCCAGGTTTCCGGGGTGGCGTAGTAATCCAGCGCCAGCGCCTGCAAGGTCGAACGGGCAGCGAGGCCGCCATCGGCGCATTGGCTGACGCCGTCGGCGATGGCGAACAGGTAACCCTTGCTCGCCGCCAGCGCCGGGGCCGGGGTCACCAGGCGCAAGGCGTCCTGGTTTTCCTCGCGCGGGCCGATGGCGCTGGCTTCGGCGAAACTCAGTTGCAGGCTCATTGACGACGCCTCAGACCCGAGCGGCCGTCATCGCTGCCGAACCCCAAGTGGTTCTCCAACGACGTTTCACGCCGTGCAGGCCGAACCAGGCAAGCACGCCCAGGCTGGCGAACAGCCACAGGGCCATTTGATAGCTGCCTGTGCTTTGCTTGATCGCGCCCATGCCCGCCGCGAGGGCGAAGCCACCAATGCCGCCCGCCATGCCGATCAAACCGGTCATCACGCCGATCTCCCGACGAAAACGTTGCGGCACCAGTTGGAAAACCGCGCCGTTACCCGCCCCCAAACCGAGCATGGTGCAGACGAAAAGGGCCAGCGCCGCGTAGGAACTTGGCAAGTTGAAACCCACCGCCGCGATGCAGATCGCCGCCACCGTATACATCCCGAGCAAGGTGCGGATGCCGCCGAATCGATCCGCCAGGGCGCCACCCAACGGACGCATCAGACTGCCGCCGAACACGCAGGCGGCGGTGTAGTAACCGGCGGTGACCGGGCTCAGGCCATATTGGTCGTTGAAGTAGCCGGGCAGGGCGCTGGCCAGGCCGATAAAGCCACCGAACGTCACGCTGTAGAAAAACATGAACCACCAGCTGTCGCGGTCACCCAGGGCCTTGAGGTAATCGGCCATGGACTTGGCTTTCGGCCGTTCCGGCGCGTTTTTAGCCAGCCAGGCGAAGACGATCAGGGTCAGGATCAGCGGGATCAGGGCGAAGCCGAAGACGTTGCTCCAGCCGAACGATGCGGCCAATACCGGGGCGATCAGCGCGGCGAGGACCGTGCCCGAGTTACCGGCGCCGGCGATGCCCATTGCCTTGCCTTGGTGCTGCGGCGGATACCATTGCGACGCCAGCGGCAGGGCCACGGCGAAGGATGCGCCGGCCATACCGAGGAACAGCCCCAGCACCAGCGCCTGTTCGTAGCTGTGGATCCCGAGTTTCCAGGCGCCGAACAGCGCGCTGATGACGATCACCTGGCCGATGATCCCGGCGGTTTTTGGCGACAGACGATCGGCCAGCAAGCCCATGGCAAAGCGCAATACCGCGCCGGCCAGAATCGGCGTGGCCACCACCATCCCGCGCTGTTGCGTGGTCAGGTGCAGGTCGGCGGCAATTTGCACCGCCAGCGGGCCGAGCAGGTACCAGACCATGAAGCTCAGGTCGAAATAGAGGAAAGCCGCGAACAAGGTCGGGGCATGGCCGGATTTCCAGAAGCTTGAATTCATCGCGCACCTCAGCTGTTAAGCGTCTCGAGAAGGAGTCATGAGCTTGCAGGTGGGGCGCCGCAACGGCCGCACCACCGGCCCCGTTCTCCGGGGCCAAAACAAAAAAACGCCGCCACCGGATCCGCCATGGGGCGAACGAGGTGAGCGACGTCTTTGTCGTAGGTGGGGCAACCGCCGTTGGTTACCTGTGTGGATTACTTAGCCAGATTTGTGCCAACCAGGAGTCCGAGTCGCGGCCATTCGCGAGCAAGCCCGCTCCCACAGGGGAATGCATTTCAAATGTGGGAGCGGGCTTGCTCGCGAAAGCGCCCTCAGAGACTCCACAGGAATTCAGCCGAGCAACTCACTCATGGCAATAATCTGCTCCGCCACCTGAATCAACTTCTGCTGGCGGCTCATGGCCTGGCGGCGCATCAGGGTGTAGGCCTCTTCCTCGTTGCAGTCCTTCATCTTCATCAACAGCCCCTTGGCCAGCTCGATGCGCTTGCGCTCGGCCAATTGCTGGTCCCGCGCATGGAGTTGAGCGCGCAAGGCCTGGTCGCTTTCAAACCGCGCCATGGCCACGTCGAGAATCGGCTGCAAACGTTGTGCGTGAATACCTTCGACGATGTAGGCACTGACCCCGGACTTGATCGCCTGACGCATCACGCCGGGATCATGTTCGTCGGTAAACATCACAATCGGACGGGGCTGGTCGCGGGTCACCAGCACCACTTGCTCCATCACATCGCGGCTGGGTGACTCGGTATCGATCAGGATCACGTCCGGGCGCACCGTTTCGACGCGCGCGGGCAGGTCGATGGTCAGGCCGGACTCGTCGATCACCTCGAACCCGGCTTCGGTCAGGGCGGCTTTCAGTCGGCCGACTTTCTTCGCGGTGTCGTTGATCAGCAGGATGCGCAACATAGGGGCGGGCTCCTGTCAGCGGCTGGCCAATCGGTGGGAGCTGTCGCTCATGGCGTGAAGCTTGAAACCACGGGCATAGCCGGCCGGGTCCGAGCCGTCCCAGACTTTACCGTCGATCAACTGGCTGCTGCGCATTTCCTGACCCCAGGCGGCAACGCCCACTGCCGTCGCGGCCTCACGGTATAAGTCGAGTTGCTGGACTTTGCGGGCGACGCCGAGGTAATCCGGGTCTTCGCGCAACAAGCCCCAGCGGCGGAACTGTGTCATGAACCACATGCCGTCGGACAGATACGGCAGATTGACCTCGCCACCGCCATGGAAACGCAAGGCGTGCGGGTCTTGCCAGCGATTGCCCAGGCCATCGGCGTAATCCCCCAGCAATCGCGGTTCGATGCTCTCCACAGGCGCATCGAGGTACTCGGGCGCGCTCAACAGTTGCGCGGTGCTGCGGCGGTTTTCCTGGCTGTCTTCGATAAAGCGGCTGGCTTCGAGGATCGCCATCACCAGCGCCCGGGCAGTGTTGGGGTATTGCTCGACAAAGGCGCGGGTGCAGCCGAGGACTTTTTCCGGGTGATCGGGCCAGATGCTCTGGGTCGTTGCCAAAGTGAAACCGAGGTTCTGATCGACGGCGCTGGCGCACCATGGCTCGCCGACGCAGAAACCGTCGATGCGCCCGGCCTGCAGGTGCGCCACCATTTGCGGCGGCGGCACCACCACGCTATCGACATCGTGCAACGGATGAATGCCCTGGCTCGCCAGCCAGTAATACAGCCACATGGCGTGGGTGCCGGTCGGGAAGGTCTGGGCGAAGGTCAGTTTTGGGCGAGTTTGGTGCACGCACAGGTGAAGTGCTTCAGGACTGGTCACCCCCTGGGCCTGCAAACCGTGGGACAGGTTGATGCTCTGGCCGTTCTGGTTCAGGCCCATCAGTACCGCCATGCCCGTGGGCGCAACGCCGCCGATGCCCAGGTGCACCGCATAAATCAGGCCGTAGAGACTGTGGGCGGCGTCGAGTTCGCCGCTGACCAGTTTGTCCCGCAGGTTGGCCCAGGACGATTGGCGCTTGAGGTTCAGGGTCAGGCCATAGGGTTGGGCGAAGCCCTGGGTGGCGGCGACCACCACCGAGGCGCAGTCAGTCAGGGCCATGAAGCCGATATTGATCGCGGACTTTTCCGGGGCATCGCTGCCGTTGACCCAGGCCAGCGGGCCGACTGTGGTTTCATTCATCGATAAACACCTTGCAAAAAAAAACGTCGTCCCAGGTCCCCGCGCGAGCAGAACCGGGTGACGACGCCATTGTCCGTCGACTCATCCCGTCGTTGGCATGAGTGCTGATGCCTATACCGGTGCAAGGCATATGCCATCGAACGCTGATTTGTGTGTGCGCCTCGCTTGCGACCCCGATGCCCGGCTATAATCGCCGCCTCATTTCGCCGCCATCCGAGTCAAACCCGCCCATGTACACCCTGGCCCGTCAGCTGTTGTTCAAACTTTCCCCGGAAACCTCCCACGATCTGTCCCTGGACCTGATCGGCGCGGGCGGGCGTTTGGGCCTCAACGGCTTGCTGTGCAAGGCACCGGCAAAAAAGCCGGTGAAGGTCATGGGCCTGGAGTTTCCGAACCCGGTGGGTCTGGCGGCGGGTCTGGACAAGAACGGCGCGGCCATCGACGGGTTTGCCCAGTTGGGTTTCGGCTTCGTTGAAATCGGCACCATTACTCCGCGTCCACAGCCTGGCAACCCGAAACCACGGATTTTCCGCTTGCCGGAAGCCGAGGCGATCATCAACCGCATGGGTTTCAACAACCTCGGCGTCGATCACCTGCTGGCTCGAGTCGCAGCCGCCAAGTACAAGGGCGTACTCGGCATCAACATCGGCAAGAACTTCGACACTCCGGTTGAACGAGCGGTGGACGATTACCTGATCTGCCTGGACAAGGTCTACGCCCACGCCAGCTATGTGACGGTCAACGTCAGCTCGCCGAACACCCCGGGCCTGCGTAGCCTGCAGTTCGGTGATTCGCTCAAGCAACTGCTCGCCGACCTGGCCCAGCGCCGCGCCGAACTGGCGTTGCGTCACGGCAAGCATGTGCCGCTGGCGATCAAGATCGCCCCGGACATGACCGACGAAGAAACTGCACAGGTCGCACAAGCGCTGATCGAAACCGGGATGGACGCGGTGATTGCCACCAACACCACCCTGAGCCGGGTTGGCGTCGAAGGCCTGGAACATGGTGACGAGGCGGGCGGTTTGTCCGGCGCGCCGGTTCGCGACAAGAGCACTCAGACCGTGAAGGTCCTGGCGGCAGGGTTGGCCGGCCGTTTGCCGATCATCGCCGTGGGTGGCATCACCGAAGGCAAGCACGCGGCTGAGAAAATCGCTGCGGGTGCGAGCCTGGTGCAGCTGTATTCGGGCTTCATCTATAAAGGGCCGGCGCTGATTCGTGAATCCGTCGACGCCATAGCCGCTTTGCGCTGAGCCCTTGTGGGAGCGGGCTTGCTCGCGAATGAGGTGTATCAGTCGACATCAACACTGAATGACACACCGCTTTCGCGAGCAAGCCCGCTCCCACAGTTGATTGGTGTGTGGTTCAAGATTTGAGCAGGCATAAAAAAGGGCACCTCGAAGGTGCCCCTGGGCCGGAGCCCGCCGTCCGGATGGGACGTGCGTGGTTAATGTGTTACGTAGTCAGATGATTGTGTTGCAGTGTCAGGCCCTTTGTTAGCCAACGGCGTGAAGTTCGTTGAGTCTATGGATTCCCGCAGTGCCGGTCATACCGTCCCAGTTGTCGCCGCGTCCTTCGCGCCAGCCGTTAATCCAGGCTTGGCGTACCGACGGTAGAGTAAATGGGCAAAGCTCACGGGATTTGCCACCAACGCCATATTGATATCCGCGCAAAAATGCTCTTTCCAACGGATCACGCTTAAGTCTTCTCATAGGGTGTTGCCCTCACTTGTTGACTGTTTTTATCGCGTCGACCTCAATCGAGGTCTGGCAGAAAAATTCTGCCGTTGGCGGCTCGCTGCCGGCGTCGCGAGCCAAGGTGTTGACGCCGTTGCGACGTCAACCTGTGTTGAGTTCTAACCAATGCGTCACATTGATGGAATGATCGTTTTGTCATAAGGACGTAACCATAAAGATGCTATGGCCATAAGTAACACGATGTTTGCTCCGTGTTTATTGGCCAAACCCCGGTATGATCAGCTCCGCGCTGTATGACGGGCTTCATCCTTTAGTGAGAATGACCCACGTTTACGCTGGGGTACTATTCGACGAAGGGTCGCTTTATGACATTTTGTTGCTTCAACTATTTTATCTGCCCTGGCATCTAAGCTCTTTTAACCGAGCAGTCAGGGTGGGACGGCACACCTTCGTGCCACGCGGGCGCTCTTTTAGAAAAGCGCCTGATTGAAAACCGGACCGGCAATGCGTTGTCGGTTCACTTAGCCAAAGGCTCTGAAATTCCAATGTCCGATCAATTCGAAATCTTCCTCACTTGCCCAAAAGGCCTTGAAGGCCTGCTCATCGAGGAAGCCGTCGGGCTTGGCCTTGAAGAAGCGCGTGAACACACTTCTGCCGTGCGCGGCATGGCTACCATGGAAACCGCTTATCGCCTGTGCCTGTGGTCGCGTCTGGCGAACCGGGTGCTGCTGGTGCTCAAGCGTTTCCCGATGAAAGACGCCGAAGACCTGTACCACGGCGTGCTCGACATCGAGTGGCAAGACCACATGCTCAATGACGGCACCCTGGCCGTCGAATTCAGCGGTCACGGCTCGGGCATCGACAACACCCACTTCGGCGCCTTGAAAGTAAAAGACGCCATCGTCGACAAACTGCGCACCCCGCAAGGCGACCGTCCGTCGATCGACAAGCTCAACCCGGACCTGCGCATTCACCTGCGCCTGGACCGTGGCGAAGCGATCCTCTCCCTCGACCTGTCCGGCCACAGCCTGCACCAGCGCGGCTATCGCTTGCAGCAGGGCGCGGCACCGCTGAAGGAAAACCTCGCGGCGGCGATCCTGATCCGTTCCGGCTGGCCTCGCATTGCGGCCGAAGGCGGCGCGCTGGCTGACCCGATGTGCGGTGTGGGTACGTTCCTCGTCGAAGCGGCAATGATCGCCGCCGATATGGCGCCGAACCTGCGTCGCGAGCAGTGGGGTTTCACGGCCTGGCTGGGCCACGTCCCGGCGCTGTGGAAAAAGCTTCACGAAGAAGCCACCGAACGTTGCGCTGCCGGTCTGGCCAAGCCTCCGTTGTGGATTCGCGGCTACGAAGCCGATCCGCGCCTGATTCAACCGGGCCGCAACAACGTCGAGCGTGCCGGCCTGAGCGAGTGGATCAAGATCTACCAGGGCGAAGTCGGCACGTTTGAGCCGCGTCCGGACCAGAACCAGAAAGGCCTGGTCATCTGCAACCCGCCGTACGGCGAGCGTCTGGGTGACGAGGCGAGCCTGCTCTACCTCTACCAGAACCTCGGCGAGCGTCTGCGTCAGGCCTGCCTGAACTGGGAAGCCGCGGTGTTCACTGGCGCGCCGGACCTCGGCAAGCGCATGGGCATCCGCAGCCACAAACAGTATTCGTTCTGGAACGGCGCGTTGCCGTGCAAGCTGCTGCTGATCAAGGTCACCCCGGATCAGTTCGTCACCGGCGAGCGTCGCACCCCGGAGCAGCGTCAGGTCGAGCGTGAGCAGGCTGAAGTCGAAGTCGCCGACAACGACGTGGCGCCGGGCAAGTACGAGAAGTACAACAAGAACGGCAATCCGATCAAACCGGCCCCGGTGGTGATCGAGCAACCGCGCTTGAGCGAAGGCGGGCAGATGTTCGCCAATCGCCTGCAAAAGAACCTCAAGGCTCTGGGCAAGTGGGTCAAGCGTGAAGGCATCGACTGCTATCGCGTCTACGATGCCGACATGCCGGAATATTCCATGGCCATCGACCTGTATCAGGATTGGGTCCACGTCCAGGAATACGCCGCGCCGAAATCCATCGACCCGGAAAAAGCCTCGGCGCGGATGTTCGATGCGTTGGCGGCCATTCCGCAGGCGCTGAACATTGACAAGAGCCGCGTGGTGGTCAAGCGTCGCGAGCGTCAGAGCGGCACCAAGCAGTACGAGCGCCAGGCGGCACAGGGCAAGTTTGTCGAGGTGAATGAAGGCGGCGTGAAGCTGCTGGTCAACCTCACTGACTACCTCGACACCGGGCTGTTCCTCGATCACCGGCCGATGCGCATGCGCATCCAGAAAGAGGCCGAGGGCAAGCGCTTCCTCAATCTGTATTGCTACACCGCGACCGCCAGTGTCCACGCGGCCAAGGGGGGCGCCCGCAGCACCACCAGTGTCGACTTGTCGAAAACTTACCTGGACTGGGCGCGTCGCAACCTGTCGCTGAACGGTTTCTCCGACAAGAACCGCCTGGAGCAGGGCGATGTGATGGCCTGGCTCGACGCCTGCCGTGACGAGTACGACCTGATCTTCATCGACCCGCCGACCTTCTCCAACTCCAAGCGCATGGAAGGGATCTTCGACGTGCAGCGTGACCAGGTGCAGTTGATCGACCTGGCCATGGCGCGCCTGGCGCCGGGCGGCGTTTTGTACTTCTCCAACAACTTCCGCAAGTTCGTGTTGGAGGAGAACCTCACCACCCGTTACGCGGTCGAGGAAATCACCGACAAGACCATCGATCCGGACTTTGCCCGCAACGGCAAGATCCATCGTGCCTGGAAAATCACGGCCCGCTGACACCTGACTTGATTGGATCCACAGAGCCTTGATTTTTAAAGGCTCTTGGATTCTTTCAGGGCTGGCCAAATTAGTGGCTAATAGCTATAACTCAACCCATGGCCAATGGGCTTTTCCGGCACCTGGCGTTTTGAGTTGCGTTTTATGTCGTTGCACGCCGTGCGCCCCAAGATCCTGGGTTTTATCAGCGAAGACGTCTCGGCCTGGCTGGTCGCGATGCTGGTATTGCTCGCTGGCGGGATTCTCACGGGATTGCTGGCCTGGGCGACGCTGAATCTGTTTCACCATCAATTGCGGCAACGCTTCCAACTGCTGGCCAGTGAGCGTTACAGCCGTATCGAAGAACGTTTCGAAGATCAGGAACAGCGCCTCGACGGCCTGCGCCGGTTCTTTGCCAATTCCGAATCGGTGTCCCGCGCCGAATTTGACGGTTACACCCAGCCTTTATTGCACCGCACCCAGGCGTATTCGTTCGCCAAGCGAGTGACCCGTGAAGAGCGCCCGGCGTTTGAGCAGGAGGTGCGTGCCCAAGGGTTGAACGACTTTTCCATTCGTGAACTCAACCCTGCCGGTGAGCTGCAACTGGCGGCGGAGCGCGATGAGTATGTGGTGGTGCTTTATAGCCAGACGCAAAGTCGCCTCGGTTCACCGCTGGGTTACGACTTGCTGGCCCAGCCGTTGCGCCGGGCCACGCTGGAGCGGGCGGATCGACGGGGCAGCATGGCGGTGTCGCAACCGATGCATTTGGTGAGCGTCGAGCCGACTTATGCCCGAGGTGTGCTGCTGGTAGCGCCGGTCATACGCCATTCAGGTTCTGAAATGGCGGAGAGCAAGCCGTTCGGCTACGTCATGGCCGTGATCAGCATGCGCCAGTTGCTGGCCGACGGGTTGCCGGAGGCCGGGCGCGATTATCTGACGGTGCGCATTCTCGACCTGTCCACCAGCGATCAACACGAAGTGCTGTTTGAGTCGGCGAACCCGCCGGCCGCCAGTGAACTGTCCGCGAGTCGCCTGCTGCGCCTGGCCGACCACGACTATCAAGTAGACATCCAGCCCAGCGAGGCCTTTCTGGCGGCCAACCATTCGTCGGTGAGCAGCCTGGTGGTGCTCGGCGGTTTGCTTAGCCTGTTGCTCAGTGCCTTGCTCTACGTGTTGGTCAGCCAGCGGCAACGGGCACTGAAAATGGTTGAGCAGCGCACCGAGGAATTGCGTGCCCGCGAGCAAGAGTTGCGCGGCACCCATGGCCAGTTGCGCGGGGTGCTGAATGCGGCGACCCAAGTGGCGATTATCGCCACCGACCTGCGCGGGGTCATCAGCACCTTTAACGCCGGTGCCGAGCAAATGCTCGGCTATTCCGCCGCGGATGTGGTCGGGCGCATGACCCTGGAAAATCTGCATTTCCCACGGGAGCTGGTAGCCCGTTCGGCAGAGTTGAGCGCCCGTTACGGCAAGTTGATCCCGACTTGCCAGGCGATGCTGGTCGAGGGCGGCGAGGAGGGCGGTCACGAAGCCCGGGAGTGGACCCTGGTGCGCCAGGATGGCAGCCATTTGACGGTGAACATGCTGGCCACCCCGGTGCTGGATGAGCAGGGGCTGTGGGTCGGGCACCTGGCGATCTGCATCGACATCACCGAGCGCAAACGCGTCCACGAAGCTCTGGCGGCGCGGGACTTGCTGCTGAAGAAACTCAGCGCCCATGTGCCGGGCGGCATCTACCAGTTCAAGATGGAATTCGACGGGCGTTTCAGCGTGATCTACGCCAGTGACGGCATTCGTGACATCTATGAACTTGAGCCGGAAGTGCTGTTGCTCAACGCCGAAGCGATTTTCACCCGGATTCATCCACAGGACTCGACCCGGGTCCGCGCCTCGATCCGTGCCTCGGCGGACACCCTCAGCCCTTGGCGCGAGGAATACCGCGTGCAACTGCCCGTGGGTGGCCTGCGTTGGGTGCGTGGCGAGGCAACCCCGGAGGAATTGCCCGGTGGCGGCGTGCTCTGGCACGGCTACATCTCGGACATCTCTGATCTGAAACGCGTTGAAGAGGAACTGCGGGCGCTGTCGGTCACCGATTCGTTGACCGGCATTCACAACCGCCGCTACTTCCAAGAGCGCCTGACCACTGAAATGGCGCGGGTCGAACGCGGTGGCGGTGAGTTGTCGGTGATCATGCTCGACATCGACCACTTCAAACGCATCAACGACCAGCACGGCCACGCAGTGGGCGACCGGGTGTTGCAAGCGGTGTGTGAACGCATCGGTCATCGCCTGCGCCGCACCGACGTGTTCTGTCGCCTGGGCGGTGAGGAATTCATGGTGCTGTGCCCGGACATCAGCGGCGAACACGCGCACGTCCTGGCCTTGCAGCTGTGGCAGGCGTTGCGCAGCTCGCCGATCGAAGGCGTCGGCACGGTGACCGCCAGTTTCGGCATCGCCAGTTGGCAAGTCGGCGAGGGTGCGGATGCGCTGTTGCTGCGGGCGGATTCGGGGGTGTATGCGGCGAAGCAGGCGGGCCGGGATCGGGTCGAGGCGCAGCCCCTCTAGGCCGGAGCGCACACAATCCATTGTGGGAGCGGGCTTGCTCGCGAAGAGGGCGTGTCAGTCGACATTAATGTTGAATAACACACCGCTTTCGCGAGCAAGCCCGCTCCCACATTTGGATTTGTGGTGCTTTAGAGTACCGAAGCCGTGGCCGCCACTTTCGGCTGGCGATACAGGTCCAGCAGCACCTGATCCAGCACCGAAGAAGCGCCAAACGGTGCCTTGTCGTTGAGGATCGCCACCACCGCCCAAGTGTTGCCATTGACGTCGCGGCTGAAGCCCGAGATCGCTCGCACGGTGTTCAGGGTGCCGGTCTTGATGTGCGCTTCACCGCGCATGGCGGTGGTCTTCAGGCGTTTGCGCATGGTGCCGTCGGTGCCGGCGATCGGCAGCGAGCTGATGAACTCGGCGGCGTACGGGCTGTGCCACGCGGCTTGCAGCATGCCGGCCATTTCACGGGCGCTGACCCGTTCGGCGCGGGACAGGCCGGAGCCGTTCTCCATCACCAGGTGCGGTGCGGTGATGCCTTTCTGGGCCAGCCACTGACGCACGATACGCTGTGCAGCCTTGGCATCATCGCCATCGGCGTCATTGCGAAACTTCTGGCCCAGGCTCAGGAACAGCTGCTGGGCCATGGTGTTGTTGCTGTATTTGTTGATGTCGCGAATGATTTCCGCCAGATCCGGCGAGAACGCCCGCGCCAGCACCTTGGCGTCTTTTGGCGTCGCTGCCAGCACATCCTTGCCCTGGATGCTGCCACCCAGTTCTTTCCAGATCGCCCGCACGGCGCCAGCGGTGTAGGTCGCGTGATCGAGCAGCGACAGGTAGGTCTGCGAGCTGCAACCGTCGCCCAACTGACCGCCGACCGTCACAGTCACGCTGCCATCCGCCTGGGTCACCGGGTTGTAGCGCACGCCACCGGTGCATTGCTTGGAATTGACTGCTTTGACCTGATTATCGATGTTAATCGTCGCAATCGGCGGCTCCACCGACACCAGCACCTTGCCGTTGTCGTTGCGGGCGACAAAGCGCAGGGCCTTGAGGTTGACCATCAGTGAGTCGGGCTTGACCAGGAACGGCTTGTTCTCGTCATTGCCGTCGTCATTGAATTCCGGCAGTTGCGGTTGCACGAAGAAGCTGCGGTCCAGCACCAGGTTGCCGGTGACTTGGGTCACGCCATTGGCCCGCAAGTCGCGCATCAGCAGCCAGAGTTTTTCCATGTTCAGTTTCGGATCGCCGCCACCCTTGAGGTAGAGGTTGCCGTTGAGGATGCCGCCGCTAAGGGTGCCGTCGGTGTAGAACTCGGTTTTCCACTGGTGGTTCGGGCCGAGCATTTCCAGGGCCGCATACGTGGTGACCAGTTTCATGGTCGAGGCCGGGTTGACCGAGACGTCCGCGTTGTAAATGGTCGGGGTGCCGGGGCCGTCGAGCGGGAGCATCACCAGGGACAGGGCGCTGTCCTGCAACTTGCTGGCCTTGAGGGCTTTTTCAACGTTGGGCGTCAGCGAGGTATTGATCTGAGCAGCAGAAACCGGGAGGGCCAGGGGCAGAAGAAGGCTGGCGAGTAACAGTGGACGCAAAGATTTGATCATATGAAGTAAAACCCTACGGGCGAGGGGAAAAAAGGCGAGGGCATGAAGATAAAATCCCTCAGTGGTCATGAAAGTGTCGGCATTATGCCCCAAGGTGACGCGGCATGGGCCGTGCCCCGGCCCTCTAATCCGCTATTTTTTTACCGACGGTAGGCTGGCCGCTACCGCAGAGCGGGCAATTAGTGCCTTAAACTGCTAAAGTGCCGCCCGTTATTACTTATGAGGATTGTTCCAATGGCGACTAACCGTTCCCAGCGTCTGCGCAAAAAACTGTGCGTCGATGAATTTCAAGAGCTGGGTTTCGAACTGAACCTGGATTTCAAAGAAGATTTGGCTGATGAAGCCATTGATGCTTTCCTCGACGCGTTCCTGAAAGAAGCCATGGAAGCCAACGGTCTGGGTTATGTTGGCGGCGACGACTTCGGTCTGGTTTGCCTGCAGAAACGTGGCTCGGTGTCCGAAGAGCAGCGCGCTGCTGTTGAAGCCTGGCTCAAAGGCCGCAGCGAACTGACCGAAGCAACCGTCAGCCCGCTGATCGATGTCTGGTACCCGGAAAAGCCGATCAATCCGGTAGCTTGATGTCATAGCTTTTTGTCTTAAAAAAAACGGCGACCCAAGGGTCGCCGTTTTTTTATGCCCGGATTAAATGATCGCAGCCTCGTTTCACTCGACAGCTGCTACATGGATTGCGTCGCCCTGTAGCAGCTGTCGAGTGAAACGAGGCTGCGTGCTTTTAACTTTTACGCCAATTCAAAATCAACAACGTCAACACCCCCGCGACAATCCCCCAGAACGCCGACCCGATCGAAAACAGCGTCAGCCCCGACGCCGTGACCATAAACGTCACCAGCGCCGCTTCCCGTTCCTTCACTTCGCTCATGGCAATGCTCAAGCCATTGATGATCGAACCGAACAGCGCCAGCGCCGCAATCGACAGCACCAGTTCTTTCGGCAACGCGGCAAACAACGCCGCCAGCGTCGCGCCGAACACCCCGGCAATCCCGTAGAAAATCCCGCACCAGACCGCCGCGGTGTAGCGCTTGTTGCGATCTTCATGGGCATGCGGTCCGGTGCAAATCGCTGCGCTGATCGCCGCGAGGTTGATGCCGTGGGAGCCGAACGGCGCCAGCAGCAACGAGGCGATGCCGGTGGTGGTGATCAGCGGCGAGGCCGGCACGTTATAGCCGTCGGCGCGCAACACAGCGATGCCGGGCATGTTCTGCGAAGTCATCGCCACCACGAACAGCGGGATGCCGATGCTGATGGTCGCGGCCAGTGAAAAGTGCGGCGTGGTCCAGACCGGTGTCGCCAGTTCGAGATGGAAACCACTGAAATCCAGCAGCCCCATGAACCCCGACAGCGCCGTGCCGTTCAGTAGCGCGGCGAGCACTGCATAGCGTGGCGACAGGCGCTTGATCACCAGATAAGTGAAGAACATCCCCAACACCAGCGCAGTGCGATGCTGGGCCGCGACGAAAATCTCGCTGCCGATCTTGAACAGAATCCCCGCCAGCAGCGCCGCCGCCAGCGACGCCGGAATCTTTTTCACCAGCCGTTCGAAGCTGCCGGTCAGGCCACAAATCGTCACCAGCACCGCGCAGGTGATGTAAGCGCCGATGGCTTCGCCGTAGGTCACACCGCCGAGGCTGGTGATCAGCAACGCCGCGCCGGGCGTGGACCAGGCAATGGTGATCGGCGTGCGATAACGCAGGGACAGGCCAATCGAACAGATTGCCATGCCAATCGAGATCGCCCAGATCCACGAGGAAATCTGCCCGCTGGTCAGGCCCGCTGCTTGCCCGGCCTGGAACATCAGGACCAGAGAACTGGTGTAGCCGGTCATCATGGCAATGAACCCGGCGACGATGGCCGAAGGCGATGTGTCGGCCAAGGGGCGCAACTGCGTTTGCGTGGCGTCGTTCATGACGGCGGTGATCCTTGTTCTGGTGAAGATGTCCGCAGCAACGCTGGACCCCTGTGGGAGCGGGCTTGCTCGCGAAGACGGTGTATCAGTCGACATTGATGTTGGATGTGCCGACGTCTTCGCGAGCAAGCCCGCTCCCACAGGGGAGAATTGCGTTCAAGCGGCGGATTCCGGGTTCAAGCCTAAACTCAAAGGTAACGGACCGTTGCGATACAGCCGAGGCCGCATTCAGCCATACAGTCGTGTTGCCACCATCCATTGTGTACAATCGCGGTGTTTTTTACGCGATACTTGCCAGCGACCCACTGTGCCGTATTACAGTCACGGTCTATTCGCCGCAGTTCTCCCGACTCGAGTGCCCATGAACGAACAGTTGCAGCCCCTAAAGAAACAACCGCGAGCAGGCAAAGCCGGCCGCAGCGGTACCCAGGACGATATTGTCTACGCGCATATCTTCGAGGCCATCCTCGAACAGCGCCTGGCGCCCGGCACCAAGTTGAGCGAAGAAGCGCTGGGGGAAATTTTCGGGGTCAGCCGCACCATCATTCGCCGCGCGCTATCGCGCCTGGCCCATGAAGGCGTGGTGTTGCTGCGGCCGAACCGTGGCGCGGTCGTCGCCAGCCCAAGCGTCGAAGAGGCTCGTCAGGTGTTCCTGGCACGCCGTCTGGTGGAGCGCGCGATCACCGAGCTGGCGGTGCAACACGCCACCGCCGAGCAGATTGCCGAGTTGCGCCAAATGGTCAACGACGAACGCGACAGCTTCTCCCGTGGTGATCGCGGCGCCGGCATCCGTCTGTCGGGCGAGTTCCACCTGAAACTGGCCGAAGCGGCGAAGAATGCGCCGCTGATCAGCTTCCAGCGCAGCCTGGTGTCCCAGACTTCGTTGATCATCGCCCAGTACGAAAGCGGCAACCGCTCGCACTGTTCCTATGATGAACACACCCAACTGATCGACGCGATCGAAGCGCGCAACGGTGAGCTGGCGGTGGACTTGATGATGCATCACATGGATCACATCGACAGCAAACTCAACCTCGACGAAGAAAGCGCGTCGGATGATTTGCATGCGGTGTTCTCGCATTTGTTGCAGACCAAGAAGCCTGGGCGGTCGACCGCGAAGTTATAAGTAAGACTGCGGCGCGGCCTTCGCGAGCAAGCCCGCTCCCACAGGAGAATGCATTTCAAATGTGGGAGTGGGCTTGCTCGCGAAGGCGTCCTCAAGAACACAAAAAATCCCCCGCAACCATCGATTGCGGGGGATTTTTTATGCCCGAAAGAAACTCAGCGCTGATGCACCAATGTTCCCGCCGCATACGTCTGCAACACCGTCCGGTCATCCCCCAGCGTCATCAACACAAACAACGTCTCGGCAATGTTATTCGCCTGTTTCAAGCGATAGCTCAACAGCGGCGTGGCGTTGTAATCCAGCACCAGGAAGTCCGCATCGGTGCCCGGGTGCAACGTACCAATCTTGTCTTCCAGACGCAGCGCCCGCGCACCGCCGAGGGTCGCCAGGTATAGCGATTTGAACGGGCTCAGTCGCGCACCTTGCAGTTGCATGACCTTGTACGCTTCGTTCAACGTTTGCAGCAGCGAGAAACTGGTGCCGCCGCCCACGTCCGTGCCCAAACCGACATTCAACTTGTGCTTCTCGGCCATCGGCAGATTGAACAAACCGCTGCCAAGGAAGAAGTTCGAGGTCGGGCAGAAGGCGATGGCCGACCCGGTTTCCGCCAGCCGCGCGCACTCGTCGTCGCAAAGGTGCACGCCGTGGGCGAACACCGAGCGCTCGCCCAGCAATTGGTAGTGATCGTAAACGTCCAGGTAGCCTTTGCGCTCCGGGAACAGTTCCTTGACCCACTCGACTTCTTTCAGGTTTTCGCTGATGTGGGTCTGCATGTACAGGTCTGGGTATTCGCCAAGCAACTGGCCGGCGAGGGTCAGTTGTTCCGGGGTGCTGGTCGGGGCGAAGCGCGGGGTGACCGCGTAGTGCAAGCGACCCTTGCCGTGCCAGCGCTCGATCAGCGCCTTGCTTTCGACGTAGCTGGATTCGGCGGTGTCAGTCAGGTAGTCCGGGGCGTTGCGGTCCATCATCACCTTGCCGGCGATCATCCGCAGATCCAGTTGCTGCGCGGCCTCGAAGAACGAGTTCACCGATTGCGGGTGCACACTGCCGAACACTAGCGCAGTGGTGGTGCCGTTGCGCAGCAGTTCCTTGATGAAAATGTCCGCGACTTCATCGGCGTGAGCCTTGTCGGCGAACTGACTTTCGCATGGGAAGGTGTAGGTGTTGAGCCAGTCCAGCAATTGCTCGCCGTACGCGCCGACCATCCCGGTTTGCGGCAGGTGGATGTGGGTGTCGATCAGGCCCGGAGTGATCAGCGCATCCTGGTAATGGGTGATCTCGATGTCCGCCGGCAGGGTCGCCAACAGTTCGGTGGCGTGACCGATGGCGCTGATCTGGCCGTTCTCCACCACCAGCAAGCCGTCCTCGAAATACTCATAGGAGGCTTCGATCCCCACTTCGGCGGGGTCGGCGATGCTGTGCAGGATGGCGGCGCGGTAGGCTTTGCGAGTGAAAGGCATGTGGGTTCCCGGGTTCTAGGCTTATCAATTAGAGGCTTGGCTGCGGCGTGAAGCAGGCAGCAGTTTGGCAATCGATGATCCGGCGCTGGCGGTTTGCTGGCCGAAATTCGCGTTATAGGTGGCGATGATTTCGCCGGCGATGGAGATGGCGATTTCCACAGGCAACTTGCCTTTGACTTCGCCGATGCCCATCGGGCAGCGCATGCGTTGCAGCACGTCGCTGTCGAAACCGCGATCACGCAGGCGATGTTCGAACTTCACCCGTTTGGTCTTCGAGCCGATCAGGCCGAAGTAGGTGAAATCGTTGCGCTTGAGGATTGCGGCGGTGAGTTCAAGGTCGAGTTGGTGATTGTGGGTCATGACGATGCAGTAGCTGCCGGCGGGCAAGTTATCGATTTCATCCACAGGCTCTTCGGCAACGATTTTACGCACGCCGTGGGGGAGCAGTTCCGGGAATTCCGCGTCCCGGGAATCGATCCAGCGCACCCGGCAGGGCAGGCTGGCGAGCAGTGGTACCAGCGCGCGGCCGACATGCCCGGCGCCGAACACGGCAATCTGCGCCTGGACCTGGCCCATCGGTTCGAACAGCAACACGGTCACGCCACCGCAGCACTGGCCGAGGCTGGCGCCGAGGCTGAAGCGCTCCAGGTGCGTGTCCTGCTTGCCGCTGGCAAGCATCTCGCGGCCGATCTGCATGGCCTTGTATTCCAGATGCCCGCCACCGATGGTGTCGAAGGTCTGGTGGGCGCTGATGACCATTTTCGAACCGGCATTGCGCGGCGTCGAGCCGAGCTCTTCGATGATGGTCACCAACACGCAGGGTTCACCCTGGGATTGCAGGTCGGCGAGGGCGTCGATCCAGTTGTACATGTTTCACCTCTCAAGATCGTTCCCACGCTCCGCGTGGGATGCATCTCTGGACGCTCCGCGTCCGCTGTTCACAATGCGACGCAGAGCGTCGCGGGCTGCATTCCCACGCAGAGCGTGGGAACGATCAAACCACCACTTCCGATTCGGCCTCGACAGCCTTCGCCACCTTCAACTGGCGCATCTGTTCACAACCCCACAACACCCGCTCCGGGGTCGCCGGCGCATCGATCTTCGGTTGATGCTTGTAGTCCCCGAGACTGGCCACGGCGTCCTTGATCGCACACCACGAGGCGATGCCGAGCATGAACGGCGGCTCGCCCACAGCCTTGGAATGGAACACCGTGTCTTCCGGGTTCTTGCGGTTTTCCACCAGCTTCACCCGCAGGTCCAGCGGCATGTCCGCCACGGCCGGGATCTTGTAGCTCGCCGGGCCGTTGGTCATGAGTTTGCCTTTGTTGTTCCACACCAGTTCTTCCATGGTCAGCCACCCCATGCCCTGGATGAAACCGCCCTCGACCTGGCCGATGTCGATGGCCGGGTTCAGCGAGGCGCCGACGTCGTGAAGGATGTCGGTACGCAGCATTTTGTATTCGCCGGTCAGGGTGTCGACGATCACTTCGCAGCACGCCGCACCGAAGGCGTAGTAGTAGAACGGACGCCCCCGGGCCTGGCTGCGGTCGTAGAAGATTTTCGGGGTCTTGTAGAACCCGGTGCTCGACAACGACACCTGGGCGAAATACGCCTGCTGGATCAGCGCTTCAAAGGTCAGGATGTGGTCGCGAACCCGCACATGGCCGTTGTGGAATTCCACGTCTTCTTCGCTGACCTTGTAGTGGCGCGCGGCGAATTCCACCAAGCGTTTCTTGATGATTTCCGCTGCGTTTTGCGCAGCTTTACCGTTGAGGTCGGCGCCGCTGGACGCGGCGGTCGGCGAGGTGTTTGGCACCTTGTCGGTGTTGGTCGCAGTGATCTGTACGCGGTCCATTTCCACCTGGAACACTTCGGCCACGACTTGCGCGACTTTGGTGTTCAGGCCCTGGCCCATTTCTGTGCCACCGTGGTTCAAGTGGATACTGCCGTCGGTGTAGACATGCACCAGCGCACCGGCCTGGTTGAGGAAACTCGCGGTGAAGGAAATACCGAATTTCACCGGGGTCAGCGCCAGGCCTTTTTTCAGGATCGGGCTGTTGGCGTTGTAGCGACGGATCGCTTCACGGCGCTCGGCGTACTGGCTGCTTTCTTCCAGTTCGGCGGTCATTTCCTCGAGCATGTTGTGCTCGACGGTCTGGTAGTAATGGGTGACGTTGCGCTCGGTCTTGCCGTAGTAGTTGGCCTTGCGCACGGCCAGCGGATCGAGGGCCAGATGCCGGGCGATGGCGTCCATGACTTCTTCGATGGCGACCATGCCTTGCGGGCCGCCGAAGCCACGGTAAGCGGTGTTCGACGCGGTGTTGGTTTTGCAGCGATGACCGTTGATGGTCGCATCGCCGAGGTAGTAGGAGTTGTCGGCGTGGAACATCGCACGGTCGACAATCGACGCCGACAGGTCCGGCGAGCAACCGCAGTTGCCGGCCAGTTCCAGGGCGATGCCGTGCAGGCGACCGGTGCTGTCGAAACCGACGTCATACTCGACGTAGAACGGGTGACGCTTGCCGGTCATCAGCATGTCTTCGACCCTGGGCAGGCGCATCTTGGTCGGCTGGCCGGTGAGGTGCGCGACCACTGCGCAGAGACAAGCAGGGCTCGCGGCCTGGGTTTCCTTGCCGCCGAAACCACCGCCCATGCGGCGCATGTCGACGACGATTTTGTTCATCGACACGTCCAGCACTTCAGCCACCAACTTCTGTACTTCGGTCGGGTTTTGCGTGGAGCAGTAGACGATCATCCCGCCGTCTTCAGTCGGCATCACCGAAGAGATCTGGGTTTCGAGATAGAAGTGTTCCTGGCCGCCGATGTGCAGCGTGCCCTGGATGCGATGTTCAGCAGTCGCCAATGCACCGGCCGAATCGCCGCGCTGATGGGTATGGCTGTCGAGCACAAAGTGGCGTTTGCGCAAGGCTTCGACCACGTCCAGCACCGGTTCGAGGTCTTCGTATTCGATGATCGCGGCCATCGCGGCTTTGCGTGCGGTTTCCAGATCTTTCGCCGCGACGGCGAGCACCGGTTGCCCGACGAATTGCACATCATCGATGGCCAGCAGCGGATCACCTGGCAACAGCGGGCCGATGTCCTTCAGGCCCGGCACGTCTTCGTGGGTGATGGCGATGCGCACGCCTTCGAAGGCGTAGCAGGGCTTGGTGTCGATGCTGATGATCTTCGCGTGGGCGCGGTCCGACAGGCGTGCATAAACGTGCAGTTGATTCGGGAATTCCAACCGGTCGTCGATGTACTGCGCTTCGCCGGACACATGCTTGGCGGCGCTGTCGTGCTTGACGCTGCGGCCGACACCGGTGGTCAGGTCCTTGGCGAACAGTTCAGCCAGTTCGGCTTGGGTCTTCTCTACAGCGTGATGATTAGACATAAGCGGTCACCCGAGTCTCGATGTGCGGCGTTTGCAGTTCGATGAAGTATTTGCGCAGCAGGTTTTGCGCGCTGAGCAGGCGATATTCCTTGCTGGCGCGGAAGTCCGAGAGTGGCGTGAAATCTTCCGCCAGGGCGGCGCAGGCGCGTTCGACCAACGCACTATTGAACGGCGCGCCGATCAGCACGGCTTCGCAGTGGGCGGCGCGTTTCGGGATCGCGGCCATGCCGCCGAAAGCGATGCGGGCGTCGGTGATGACGCCGTTTTCCACGCGCAGATTGAACGCGGCGCAGACGGCGGAAATGTCATCGTCCAGGCGCTTGGAAACCTTGTACGCACGGAACAATTGTTCGGCGCTGGCGCGGGGCACGATGATCTTTTCGATGAATTCGCTTTCCTGACGCGCAGTCACTTTGTAATCGATGAAGTAATCGTCGAGGTTCAGCGTGCGTCGGGTTTCACCCTTGCACAACACAACCTGCGCGCCGAGCGCGATCAGCAGCGGTGGCGAGTCACCAATCGGCGAAGCGTTGCCGATATTGCCGCCCAGGGTGCCCTGGTTGCGGATTTGCAGCGACGCGAAACGGTGCAGCAGTTCGCCGAAATCCGGGTACTCGGCGTTCAGCGCTTCGTAGCAGTCGGACAGTGCGGTGGCGGCGCCGATTTCGATGCGGTCATCAAAGGTTTCGATGCGCTTCATCTCGGCGACGTTGCCGACGTAGATCATCACCGGCAAGGTGCGGTGGAACTGCGTGACTTCCAGCGCCAGGTCGGTGCCGCCGGCCAGCAATCGTGCTTGTGGATAAGCGTCGTAGAGGTCGGCCAGGTCGGCGACGGTCAGTGGCACCAGGCAGCGTTTGTCGCCACTGTTGAGTTCACCGATGTCGGTGGGGGCGATGGCTTTCAGGCGCGCAATGGTGTCGGCCTCGCGGGCGTCGAACTGATCCGGTTGCTTGCCGCAGCAGGACTGCTCGGCGGCTTGCAGGATCGGCCGATAGCCGGTGCAACGACAGAGGTTGCCCGCCAGCGCTTCGTGGGCTTTATGGGAATCCGGTTCGTCGCTGTTCTTTTGCAACGCGAACAGCGACATCACGAAGCCGGGCGTACAAAAGCCGCATTGCGAGCCGTGGCACTCGACCATGGCTTTCTGCACGCTGTGCAGTTCGCCCTTGTGCTTGAGGTCTTCGACGCTGATCAGTTGTTTGCCATGCAGCGACGAAACGAAGGTCAGGCACGAGTTGAGGCTGCGATAGCGAATGTGTTCGCGGCCGTCGTCATCCGTTTGCAACTCGCCGACTACCACGGTGCACGCGCCACAGTCGCCGCTGGCGCAGCCTTCTTTGGTGCCGGGTTTGCCCACATGGTCGCGCAAGTAATTGAGCACGGTCAGGTTCGGGTCCAGGGCGTGCTCGCTACGGAGTTCCTGGTTTAGTAAAAACTGGATCACGGAAGGCCTCGCAGACTCATTATTGTTGTTAACCGATTGAGCCGAATTTATCAGGTCTGACTTTTCGGTCAATGATTTTCTGACTTAAAGGTCAGGAAAGCCCGTTTTGGCGATCAACTGCGCGTTTCATCAGTATTGACCCTGACGCGATAGCTTGCTTTTTGCTTAATTCGTGCCAAAAACCGCCGGGTGGGCACTCCGCCATGACGTACCAATTGCGCTACACTGCGCCGCTTGTGCAGATCGAAGAGTTTGAAGGACAACCATGACGTTCAAGGCGCCGGACAGCCTCGCCGAGCAAATCGCTCACCACCTCGCCGAACGTATCATTCGCGGCGAAATGAAGCCGGGAGAGCGCATCCAGGAACAGAAGGTCACGCTGGCCCTCAATGTCAGCCGCGGTTCGGTCCGTGAGGCCTTGCTGATCCTTGAGCGCCGCCACCTGATCGCGATCCTGCCGCGACGTGGCGCCCACGTGACCGAACTTACCGCGCACAAGGTCCAGAGCCTGTGCACGCTGATGAGCGAGTTGTACATCTTGCTCGGCAACGCCGTGGCCACTGGCTGGCAAGTCCAGGCCGACCTGGCGCCGTTCGTGCAGATTCAGCAGCGCCTGACCGCCAGCTACGAGCGCCAGGACATCCGCACGTTCGTCGACGACAGCTTCAGCGTGATGCGCGCCGCGTACCCGTTCGCCAACAACCCGTACTTGCAGGAAACCGTCGAGAACCTGCAACCGGCCATGAGCCGCGCGTATTTCCTCGCCCTGGAACAGCGCAAGGCCGAGATGAGCGAATTCCTGGAGCTGTTCGAGCGTTTGCTCGCGGCCGTGATCGCCCGTGACTTTCCGCAGATTCGCGTGGTGCTGACGGCGTATGCCCAGCGCAGCTGCGATCTGGTGATTTCCGCCCTGACGGTCGCTTAAGCGTGCGGCTCAAGTGCATCAAACTGGCGGGGTTCAAATCCTTCGTCGACCCGACCACGGTGAACTTCCCCAGTAACATGGCGGCGGTGGTCGGGCCCAATGGTTGCGGCAAGTCGAACATCATCGACGCCGTGCGTTGGGTGATGGGCGAGAGCTCGGCCAAGAACCTGCGCGGCGAGTCGATGACCGACGTCATCTTCAACGGTTCCACCAGCCGCAAACCGGTGAGCCAGGCGAGCATCGAACTGGTGTTCGACAACTCCGACGGCACCCTGGTCGGCGAATACGCGGCCTACGCGGAAATCTCGATACGCCGCAAAGTCACCCGCGACAGCCAGAACAGCTACTACCTGAACGGCACCAAATGCCGTCGTCGCGACATCACCGACATCTTCCTCGGCACCGGCCTGGGCCCGCGCAGCTACTCGATCATCGAGCAGGGCATGATCTCCAAGCTGATCGAAGCCAAGCCCGAAGACCTGCGTAACTTTATTGAAGAAGCGGCGGGGATCTCCAAGTACAAGGAGCGTCGGCGCGAGACTGAAAACCGCATCCGCCGTACCCACGAAAATCTGGCGCGCCTGACTGACTTGCGTGAAGAGCTTGAGCGTCAACTTGAGCGCTTGCATCGCCAGGCCGAGTCGGCGAAGAAGTATCAGGAATACAAGGGCGAAGAACGTCAGCTCAAGGCCCAGTTGTCTGCCCTGCGCTGGCAGGCGTTGAACGAACAGGTCGGGCAGCGCGAAGCGATCATCGGCAACCAGGAAATCACTTTCGAAGCCTTGGTCGCTGAACAGCGCAACGCCGATGCGGCGATTGAACGCCTGCGTGACGGTCACCATGACCTGTCCGAGCGCTTCAATCTGGTGCAGGGGCGCTTCTATTCGGTCGGTGGCGACATTGCCCGGGTCGAGCAGAGCATCCAGCACGGCCAGCAGCGCTTGCGCCAGTTGCAGGACGATTTGAAGGAAGCCGAGCGCGCGCGTCTGGAAACCGAATCGCACTTGGGTCACGACCGCACTCTGCTGCTGACCCTCGGCGAAGAGTTGGACATGCTCACGCCAGAGCAGGAGGTCACCAGCGCCGCCGCCGAAGAGGCTGCCGCCGCGCTGGAAGAATCCGAAACCACCATGCATGCGTGGCAGGAGCAGTGGGACACCTTCAACCTCACCGCCGCCGAACCCCGTCGTCAGTCCGAAGTGCAGCAATCGCGAATCCAGCAGTTGGAAACCAGCATGGAGCGTCTGGCCGATCGCCAGAAGCGTCTAGGCGAAGAGCGCGCGTTGCTCTCGGCCGACCCGGAAGACGCGGCGATCATGCAACTCAGCGAGCAGCTCGCTGAATCCGAAGCGACGCTTGAGGATTTGCAGACCAGTGAACAGGCTCAGGTCGAAAAGCTTGAACAACTGCGTCAGGAGTTGCAGCACGCATTGACCGCGCAACAGCAAGCTCAGGGCGATTTGCAGCGCCTCAACGGGCGTCTCGCGTCCCTTGAAGCCTTGCAGCAAGCCGCGCTCGATCCGGGCACCGGCACTGCTGAATGGCTGCGTGAACAGAATCTGGCAGAGCGTCCGCGCCTGGCCGAAGGCCTGAAGGTCGAGGCCGGTTGGGAGCTGGCGGTAGAAACCGTGCTCGGTGCCGACCTGCAAGCGGTGCTGGTGGATGACTTCGGCGACTTTGATCTGGCCGGTTTTGCCCAGGGCGATTTGCGCTTGCTCAGCCCCGCCAGCGATGGCGTGCGCGTGGCCGGCAGCTTGCTCGATAAGGTCGAGGCGCAGATTGATTTGTCGCCATGGTTGGGGCAGGTCAAACCGGTGGACAGCCTCGAGCAGGCCTTGGCCTTGCGCGGTCAATTGAAGCCTGGTGAAAGCCTGATCAGCCGCGATGGTTACTGGGTCGCCCGACACTTTTTACGCGTGCGTCGCGCCAGTGAAGCGGAAAGCGGCGTGCTCGCCCGTGGCCAGGAAATCCAGCAACTGGGCCTTGAGCGCGAAGAGCGCGAAGCCACGGTCGAAACCCTGGAAACCCAGCTGCAAAACTTGCGGGCACAACAGCGTCAGCAGGAAAACGGTCGCGAACATTTGCGCCGTCTGCTGCAAGACGAAGCCCGTCAGCAAGGTGAATTGAAAGCGCAGTTGTCCGCCGGAAAAGCCAAGGCCGAACAACTGACCCTGCGCCGTACCCGTCTCGATGAAGAACTCACCGAGTTGGGCGAGCAACGGGCGCTGGAACACGAAAACATCGGCGAAGCGCGTCTGCAATTGCAGGAAGCCCTCGACAGCATGGCGCTGGACACCGAGCAGCGCGAGTTGCTGCTGGCCCAGCGCGACAGCTTGCGCGAGCGCCTCGATCGGGTGCGCCAGGAAGCCCGGCAGCACAAGGATCACGCGCATCAATTGGCGGTGCGCCTGGGTTCGCTCAAGGCTCAACACGATTCCACGCGCCAGGCCCTGGAGCGTTTGGAGATGCAATCCGAGCGCCTGACCGAGAAGCGCGAGCAGCTCAGTCTGAACCTGGAGGAGGGCGAGGCGCCGCTGGAAGAACTGCGCCTCAAACTCGAAGAGTTGCTCGACAAGCGCATGACCGTCGACGAAGAACTCAAGACCGCGCAAACCGCCATGGAAGATGCCGACCGCGAATTGCGCGACGCCGAGAAACGCCGCAATCAGGCCGAGCAGCAATCGCAATTAATCCGCGGCCAACTCGAACACCAGCGCATGGAATGGCAAGCCCTGACCGTGCGGCGCAAGACCCTGGAAGATCAACTGCTGGAAGACGGCTACGACCTCCACGGCGTGATCGCGACCCTGGTGGCCGAGGCCAACGAGAAAGAGGCCGAGGAAGAACTGGAGCGCATCGCCGCGCGCATTGCTCGACTCGGTGCGATCAACTTGGCGGCCATCGACGAATACACGCAACAATCCGAGCGTAAACGTTATCTGGATGCCCAGAACGACGATCTGGTGGAAGCGCTGGATACGTTGGAAAACGTGATTCGCAAGATCGACAAAGAGACGCGAAACCGCTTCAAAGATACCTTTGATCAGATCAATGCCGGAATTCAGGCACTTTTCCCAAAAGTTTTCGGTGGCGGCAGCGCGTATTTGGAACTGACGGGCGAAGATCTACTCGATACAGGGGTAACGATCATGGCGCGACCGCCAGGAAAGAAGAACAGCACCATCCATTTGCTCTCCGGTGGCGAAAAAGCCCTGACCGCATTGGCCCTGGTTTTTGCGATCTTCAAGTTGAACCCGGCGCCGTTCTGCATGCTCGATGAAGTTGACGCGCCACTGGATGACGCTAACGTTGGACGCTACGCGCGGCTGGTCAAAGAGATGTCGCAGACGGTGCAGTTCATCTACATCACCCACAACAAGATCGCCATGGAAATGGCCGATCAACTGATGGGGGTGACGATGCACGAACCGGGTTGCTCACGCTTGGTGGCAGTGGATGTCGAGGAGGCGATGGCGATGGTGGATGCCTGAACCGGCGCTTGTAAGGCAAGTATTTATGCGCTGTAGGCTTATTTACGCGCCCTTTACTTGCTGGCCAATCGACATATTCGCTGAAGCCATTGTGACAGACGGTGTAAAGTTGCCTTTGGTCGTGCTAGTTTAATGTCAATTTTTCGTATACGTGGGCAAAACGCCTGTCAGAACATAGAGTTGGCGCCACGTTTTAAAGCGGTTTGCACGTTGTAAACCCCTTATTTTTCAGCATTTTTTATAGAGGCACGGGATTACATGGAAATCGGTCTGCGCGAGTGGCTGATCGTCATCGGCATTATTGTCATTGCCGGTATTCTTTTCGATGGCTGGCGTCGCATGCGCGGCGGCAAGGGAAAACTGAAATTCCGTCTTGATCGAAGTCTGTCCAACCTGCCGGACGAGGACACCAGCGCCGAGCTGTTGGGCCCGCCTCGGGTGCTGGATACCCATAAAGAGCCGCAGCTGGACGAGCACGATCTGCCGTCGGTGAGCATGCCGGCCCGGGAGCCCCGTGAGTCGGGTTCCAAACGCGGCAAGCGTGGCCATTCCGAGCCATCCCAGGGCGACATGAACCTCAGCCTGGACCTGGACGGCGGCCCGAGCTTCAGCAGCCGTGACGATGACTTCCCGGATGACACCAAGTCTTCGCCATCGGTCAGCGACAAAGAACAACCGCAAGCCGAAGAAGTGCTGGTGATCAGCGTGATCTGCCGCGACGCTGCCGGCTTCAAAGGCCCGGCGCTGTTGCAGAACATTCTGGAAAGCGGTCTGCGTTTCGGCGAGATGGATATTTTCCACCGCCACGAAAGCATGGCCGGCAACGGTGAAGTGCTGTTCTCCATGGCCAATGCGGTCAAGCCGGGCATCTTTGATCTGGACGACATCGACCACTTCAGCACCCCGGCGGTGAGCTTCTTCCTCGGCCTGCCAGGCCCGCGTCATCCGAAGCAAGCCTTCGACGTGATGGTGGCCGCGGCGCGCAAACTGTCCCAGGAGCTGAACGGCGAACTGAAAGACGACCAGCGCAGCGTGCTGACCGCCCAGACGATTGAGCACTACCGTCAGCGCATCGTTGAATTCGAACGTCGTGCGTTGACCCAGAAACGCTAATTCAGATGAATGGGGTGGGCTCTTGTGGCGAGGGAGCTTGCTCCCGTTGGGCTGCGAAGCGGCCCCATTCAAGCAACAACCTTAAATATTCAGACACTCCGCATTTCGCTGGTTTTACGACTGCTTCGCAGCCGAGCGGGAGCAAGCTCCCTCGCCACAGTGTCCATATCTTTAAGCTACTGTATCTAGAAAATTGAGCAGCCTCGGCTGCTCTTTTGCTTTATGAGAGAACACCCATGACCGCCGCCAAAACCCGCATTCTAGAGCTGCGCGCTGAGCTGGATCAGCACAACTATCGCTATCACGTGATGGACGAGCCGAGCATTCCGGACGCCGAGTACGATCGGTTGTTCCATGAGCTCAAGGCCCTCGAAGCGGCCAATCCCGAACTGATCACCAGCGACTCGCCCACCCAGCGCGTCGGCAGCGCAGCCCTGTCGGCGTTCACCCAGGTGCGCCACGAAGTGCCGATGCTCAGCCTCGGCAACGCCTTCGAAGAAACCGACATGCGTGAGTTCGATCGCCGCGTTACCGAAGGTCTGGATCTGCCCGTCGGTGATCTGTTTGGTGGCGGCGCGGCGGTTGAATACAGCTGCGAACCGAAACTCGATGGCCTGGCGGTCAGCCTGCTGTATCAGGACGGCGTACTGGTGCGCGGCGCGACACGCGGCGACGGCACCACCGGCGAAGACATCAGCGTCAATGTGCGCACCGTGCGCAACATTCCGCTCAAGCTGCACGGCACCGGCTGGCCGGCGACCCTGGAAGTGCGCGGCGAAGTGTTCATGTCCAAGGCTGGTTTCGAACGGCTGAATGCCACACAACTGGAAGTCGGCGGCAAGACCTTCGCCAACCCGCGTAACGCGGCGGCCGGCAGCTTGCGTCAGCTGGATTCGAAGATCACCGCTAATCGTCCGCTGGAATTCTGCTGCTACGGCATCGGCCAGATTTCGGCGGATATTGCCGACACTCATATCGGCAATCTCAAGCAGTTGCAGGTCTGGGGCATGCCGATCAGTCATGAACTGAAACTGGCGCACGGCATCGGCGAATGCCTGGATTACTACCGCGACATTGGCGAGCGCCGCAACGCGCTGGGCTATGAAATCGATGGCGTGGTGTTCAAGGTCAACAGCATCGCTTCTCAGCGTGAGCTGGGTTTCCGCGCCCGCGAGCCACGTTGGGCGATTGCCCACAAATTCCCGGCGATGGAAGAACTCACCGAGTTGCTCGACGTGGAATTCCAGGTTGGCCGCACCGGCGCCGTAACGCCGGTTGCGCGCTTGAAACCGGTCAAAGTGGCCGGCGTCACCGTGGCCAACGCGACGTTGCACAACATGGACGAAGTTGCGCGCCTGGGTCTGATGATTGGCGACACCGTGATCATTCGCCGCGCGGGGGACGTGATTCCGCAAGTGGTGCAAGTGGTCCTGGAGCGTCGTCCGGAAAATGCGCGAGCGGTGCAGATTCCCGAGCAGTGCCCGGTGTGCGGCTCACACGTCGAGCGCACGCAACTGGTCAAGCGCAGCAAAGGGCGCGAGACCGTCAGCGAAGGCGCGGTGTATCGCTGCGTCGGACGTCTGGCCTGTGGCGCGCAGCTGAAGCAAGCGATCATCCACTTCGTCTCCCGTCGCGCCATGGACATCGAAGGCCTGGGCGACAAGAGCGTCGAGCAATTGGTCGATGAAGGCCTGGTGAGTTCGCCGGCAGATCTGTATGCCCTGAAGTTCGAAGACATTGTCGACCTGGAAGGCTTTGCCGAGCTGTCGAGTAAAAAGCTGCTCTGCGCCATCGAAGACAGCAAGCAGCCGAGCCTGGCACGCTTCATTTATGCCCTCGGGATTCCCGATGTCGGCGAGGAGACGGCCAAGGTGCTGGCGCGCTCCCTGGGCTCGCTGGAGCGGGTTCAGCAGGCGTTGCCGCAAGTGTTGACGTACCTGCCGGATGTCGGCCTGGAAGTGGCGTATGAGATTCACAGTTTCTTTGAAGATGCGCACAACCAGCAGGTGATCGCGGAACTGCTCAAGCACGGTTTGCAGATTCAGGACCAAGGCGAGTTGGGCGCCGAGTTTTCCGCGAGCACTACGCTCGGCGGGTTCCTCGACAAGCTGCACATTCCCTCGGTAGGGCCGGGCGGGGCGCAGAAACTGGCGGACAAGTTTGGTTCGCTGGAAGGCGTGTTCAACGCTGACTGGCTGGACATGCGTCAGGCGCTGCCGGAGAAACAGGCGAATTCGGTTCGCGAGTTTTTTGCGATTGCAGAGAATCGCCAGATTGCAGAAGCAGCCGAAAAGCAGTTGCGTGATTTTGGCATGCATTGGTTGAGCGAGAAGAAAGTCGTCGAAGGCTTGCCACTGGCCGGGCAGACCTGGGTGCTGACCGGTTCGCTGGAGTTGATGAGCCGTGATGTGGCCAAGGAGAAGCTTGAGGGTCTAGGCGCCAAAGTGGCGGGTTCGGTGTCCGCCAAGACCCATTGCGTGGTCGCGGGGCCGGGGGCGGGCTCGAAGTTGGCCAAGGCCAATGAACTGGGGTTGAAGGTGCTGGATGAAGAGGCATTTGTCGAGTTTCTGCGCAAGTACGACATTCCAGTGTGACGCCTTTCGCGAGCAAGCCCGCTCCCACATGGTCCGCGCAATCCTGTGGGAGCGGGCTTGCTCGCGAAGGCGATGTCGGCCATTGCGCAAAAAAACCGGAACGATCGCGAGGCTGAAATGATCTAGTCTTGGCACCCCTCAGGGAGAGTTCGCCATGTACCGTTTCTTCGAACAGCTCAGTTCCCGCATCGCCGCGCCTTTCATCGGCGAGAGTTCGCGCAACAGCAAGGTATGGCAGTGCCGCTGCGGCCAGTCCCTGTTCTTTCGCAACAGCCAGTGCCTGGCCTGCTCGGCGGCGTTGGGCTATCAGCCGGAACAGAGTCGCCTGTCGTCCCTGCAATCCGGCCCGCAAGCGGACACCTGGCTGCTCGACGCCGATCCCGAGGCCGGTGTGTTTCGCCGCTGCGCCAATCTCGATTCACCGGCCGCGTGCAACTGGCTGCTGCCGGCCAACGACCACGATGCGTTGTGCATCGCCTGTAGCCTGAATCACACCATCCCTGATCTCTCGATTCCCGAAAACCCTGAACGCTGGCGCAAGGTCGAAACGGCCAAGCGGCGTCTGATTGCGCAACTGGTCAGCCTCGGTTTGCAGGTGATCCCGAAAACCGTGGACGAAGAAACCGGCCTGGCCTTCGATTTCATCGGTGTCGATCTGGAAGGCAAACCGCCCACCACCGGTCACGCCAACGGGCTGATCACCCTCGACATCAAGGAAGCCGACGACGCTCACCGAGAACAGATCCGCGTGCAAATGCACGAGCCGTATCGCACGTTGCTCGGGCATTTTCGTCACGAAGTCGGGCATTACTACTGGGATCGGTTGATCGCCAACAGTCACTGGCTGGAACCGTTCCGTGGCCTGTTCGGCGACGAGCGCGCCAGCTACGCCGACGCCCTCGAGCGGCACTACCAGCAAGGCGCGCCGCTGGACTGGCAGCAACACTCCGTCAGCGCCTACGCGACGATGCACCCGTGGGAAGACTGGGCCGAAACCTGGGCGCACTACCTGCACATGATGGACGCGGTGGACACCGCCCTGGGCTTCGGCATGAGCGCCCGGGAAATGGATTTCGATTACCAGCCATTCCCGTCCAGCACCCTCTACGACCCGCAGCATCCCGGCGGCGCGGCATTCCTGTCGTTCGTCAATGCGTGGATCGAACTGGCCGGCATGCTCAACGAATTGTCGCGCAGCATGGGCCAGCCGGATTTCTATCCGTTCGTCCTGCCACCCGCGGTGATCGCCAAGCTGCACTTTATCCATCTGGTGATCCAGCAAGAGGGCGGCAGGGCGGATGAGGTGTTGGCTCAATAGCCCGGCTTTTCAGGGCCCGCGCATGTCCTTGACCTGATTCATATTTTTAATCTGGATCGAACGGTTGTAACTTCGACTCAGATAGGTACAATGGCGCCGTTCGCCGTCAGGTGAATGTCGTTATGGTGACTCCATCGGTCCCCCCGCAACGATTACCCGTGAACCTGGTCAGATCCGGAAGGAAGCAGCCACAGCGGGAACATTGTGTGCCGGGGTGTGGCTGGTGGGGTTGCCTCCATAACGCCCTCTCTTCGGATTCGAAGAGTTGAGCGCGCAGTACTCTCCGATACCTCTCGTTTAAAAACCTTTTTTGTTTGTCTGCTGCGCTTGATGCGGCGGTTTTGCCATGCCTGCGGTTCGTGGATTCTGCGCTGCCAGTGTTACCCGGCAGCACAGACAGGCTATGGTCTTAAGCTTTGTTGCGACTGAACAACTTACGCACAAACCCCGCAATCACCACCAAACCGACAATCAGGAATTTCTTCGCGGCCAGCAGGAAGATGCCGATCTTGGCAAATAACCCTGCTTTGGCCGCCAGGCCACCGCCCACCAGTGCGGCCAGGCCATAAGAGGCCAGTTTGTCGGTGCCGGGGCTGTAGTCGGTGTAGAGGTTGCCGTCGGTGAAGTTGGTGAAGGCGATGACTTTAGGCAGTTCTTGCTTGATGGTCGGCAGGTCGGCCATGGCAGCGACGGCGTTCAATTCGAGGACGCCTTTGCGGCCCAACACCCGAATGCTGTAGTTCAGCGTGCTGTCCTCCGCGTCATCAGATTTCAGTTCCCGGGCCCAGTACATTTTGTGGCTGGTTTCGTCGTAATGCGGCTGCTCGGCCCAGCCCAGCAGGTGCAGGGCGGCATAGCCCTGTTTCTGACGCGCCTTGTTGTCTTCCTCATCCTCTTCCTGCATTTGTTTGAGCAGGTCTGCGTAGTCGATTTTTGCCGCGTCTTCGTCGGAAATATGCCCGTCGTCGTTGTAGCTGACAATCACGCCCCAACCACTGGCGGCCAGTGGGTTAACGGCTTTTGGGATGATCATGCCCAAGGTCTTGTGGCCGGGCGGGTTGCCCCAGCCTTCGGTCAGCAAGCGTTCGGTGTCTTTCGGGTCCAGGTAGTAAAACTCATCGTTGAGTTTCAACGTGGCGATGCCAGACGGCAGGGTGATAGTGCCGTGCTGTTGCTTCAAGGAGGCGAGAAACTGTGCGGGCGATTGCTCGACCTGGGCCGCTTCGGTTGGGGCTGCCGGGGGATTGCTCGCGGCGTGGGCGGGGTTGTGCAGTGCGAGCAACAACGCGGCCATGAGGATTGGGCGGAGGTGTTTCATCGTATTCCCTTACATTTTGAATTAATTTCGTGCGGAGAATATCGGATGGCCACTATCGATGCACGTTGTTCGACGTTCAAGTCGTACGGTTTTCAGGCGCTGATAAACACAAAAGGCAGATTTATCGATTTCGACAAATCTGCCTTTTTCATTACTGGCACTAAGGCTTGGACAAGGCCTGGTCAACCGCAGCGATCAGCTTTCCCAGATCCTTTGAGGTGGCTTTGTGTATGACGCTGAACAGGTACGCCCGCTGTTCGTCTTCATCGCCCATATCTGCGAAAAACGCTTTCAGCTTCACGCCCAGCACATCGGCAAGCAGGAACAATGCTTCCACGCTGGGGGTATAGGTGCCGGTTTCGAAGCGGCTGATGGTTTTGGGGTCAAAACCGGTTTTTTCGCCGAGTTCAGCCTGAGTAAGCCCCGCGACCTTGCGATAGCGTCGGATGGCCGGACCCAAACTTGAAATTTGCATCGCTCAATTCCCATTTAGAATCAAGAACTTAACGATAGATTTTTGCATTAGACAACTGCATGATCCATCACCTTGCTTTGCAAAATGTGATGCATTTCGTAGAATCGCCGCTCAGAGGGGGCATTTGGTGACCTGCTTCCAGAAGTTAAGGCGCTATGGAACAGCCAGCGTTGCGTTCCAGCACCGGGTGTGCGGAGGCGCCACGAGTGGTCCGGTGCCTTGCAAAATGCTGCCTGGATCGCTGTTTCCGATTTCGCCGAGGCCTTTGAGCCTAGTTGATCTTCGACTGTCCCGGGGCCATCAAATGCTGTCATGGAGTAACCGAGTGTCTCTGCGCAGTCCGTCTCAAAACATCTCTTCCGGGCATTGTGTGCTGGTCGAGCGGTACCACCGCTAGCGACAGCGAGCCTGACTCATGGATGAGAAATACCGCAGGGCCGTGGACGCCGCCGCCATTTTTTCCGAAACGGATCTGAGCGGCCGGATCACTTACGTCAACGACCAGTTTTGCGCCATCTCCGGCTATAGCCGCGAGGAACTGATCGGGCAGAACCATCGCCTGCTGAATTCCGGCCTGCACTCCGCCGATTTTTTCGCCACGCTATGGCGCACTATCGCCTTGGGCAGCGTCTGGAAGGGCGAGATCTGTAATCGCGCCAAGGATGGCAGCCTGTACTGGGTCGACAGCACCATGGTGCCGGTGCTGAACGACGCCACCGGGCGGGTTGACCGCTATTTATCGATTCGCTTCGACATCAGCGAAAAACGCCAATTGTTGCATTCCCTGCAATGGCGGGTCGGGCATGACGTGCTGACGGGCCTGCCCAATCGAGCCTTCCTCTCGGACCTGCTGGATCAGGCGCTGGAGTTTTCCCGCCAGGAAAACATCCCGTTGGCGGTCTGTATGCTCGACCTCGATGGCTTCAAGGCCGTCAACGATGGCTACGGTCATGCCAGTGGCGATCTGTTGCTGGTGGAAGTGGCCAAGCGGTTGCGCACCATAGTGCGAGGCGAAGACGTGGTGGCGCGGCTGGCCGGCGACGAGTTTGTGCTGGTGCTGCGTTACGTGCGGGATCTGCCGGAATTGCGCGCGGCGCTGAATCGAGTGCTGGGGGCGATCTCGGCCCCGTATTCGCTGCACGGCAAGGACGTCAACGTGTTTGCCAGCATTGGCGTGACGCTGTTCCCCTATGACCACGAAGATGCCGAAACTTTGTTGCGTCACGCCGATCAGGCGATGTACGTGGCCAAGCAGCGCGGGCGCAACCGTTTTCATCTATTCGATGTGTCCCGGGACTTGGAAGTCAAGGTCACGCACCAGACCGTCGAGCGCGTCCGCCAGGCGCTGGCCGCTGGCGAACTGCGCCTGTATTTCCAGCCCAAGGTGAACATGCGCCGCGGCGAGGTGGTGGGTTTCGAGGCG
Source organism: Pseudomonas sp. NPDC096950 (assembly GCF_044762525.1). Taxonomy (NCBI): domain Bacteria; kingdom Pseudomonadati; phylum Pseudomonadota; class Gammaproteobacteria; order Pseudomonadales; family Pseudomonadaceae; genus Pseudomonas; species Pseudomonas sp. NPDC096950. The sequence goes on from NZ_JBIWEL010000009.1 coordinate 211,611, forward strand.
TTGTTGCGTTGGCAGCACCCGCAAAACGGTCTGGTGCCGCCGCGGGAATTCCTGCCGCTGGTGGAGGAAACCGACCTGATCATCGACATTGGTGAGTGGGTGATGGATCAAGTCTTATCGCAATTGCACCGCTGGCAGCAGGCAGGGCAGGGCTGGCCGATCAGCATCAATATCGCGGCGCGGCATTTTCAGCGGGCGGATTTTGTCGAGCGACTCAAGCAGGTGCTCGCCCGGCATGCCCAGGTCGATCCACAATTGCTGGACCTGGAAATCGTCGAGTCGGTGGCCGTCGAGAACATCCAGCATGTCAGCGCCTGTTTGCAGGCCTGCCAGGCGCTCGGGGTGCAGTTTTCGCTGGGGGATTTCGGCACGGGTTATTCGTCCCTGAGTTATCTCAAGCGCCTGCGCACGCAAACAATCAAGATCGATAAATCCTTTGTGCGCGACATTCTCCATGACCGCGACGATCTGGCCCTGACCACGGCGGTGATCGGCCTGGCCCGGGCGTTTGGCCGACAAGTGATTGCCGAAGGACTGGAGAGTGTCGAGCATGGTCGATTGTTGCTGGAACTGGGCTGCGAAGTGGCCCAGGGTTATTTCATCGCCAAGCCGATGCCGCCCGCCGAGGTGCCGGGTTGGGTCGCGGGGTTTGTTGCACCGGTGGAGTGGCAAGTGCTGGATCAGGTTGGCTGAAGTTTTGTAATCACCACCAATCCCCTGTGGGAGCGGGCTTGCTCGCGAAAGCGGTGGAACAGTCGACATCATTGCTGAATGACACACCGCATTCGCGAGCAAGCCCGCTCCCACAGGGTTTCCGTGTTGTTCAAGGCGTACTGGGCTCCGCGCCGGTATAGAGCCCAATAATGTCATCAATCTCCCCAGACATTTTCATCCGCAGCAACGTGCGCAAAATCCGCTGCACCGGCACCTTCGGGTCGTTGCGCACATAGCAGCCAACATTCTGCTCCTGCAACACCGCGACCGTTTGCAACTGCCGACCGGGCATCAGGCGCTGGTTGAACCAGTCCAGGGTCCATTGATTGGTGACGGCGTAGCGATAGCGTCCGACCATGAGTTTATCCAGAACCTGTTCCTGATTGCGCGCGTCTTCCCGTTGTAACTGGCCGTTATCGAACAACGGTTGCAACGTCGGATAGATATAGCCGAGCACCGTGCCGATGGATTCATGTTTCAGGCTGGCCGGGACAATCGGCCCGGGCGGACCTTGCCGGCTGACCAGCAGATCCCGTTGCAGAAACAGTGGAATGCTCCAGATGTAATCCCCGGACTGGTTCGGCAGCCATGACTGTGCGGCATAGCAGCGCACATCGACTTCGCCGTGTTCCATGGCGCCCTGCACCCGCGCCCGGGGCAGCACATGAAATTCGGCCGGCACCCCGACCTGGGTGGCGAGGCTGAGCATGATGTCGTAAAGGATGCCCTGGGTCGGTCGGCCGCGATCCAGTTGCACCATCGGCATGGCCCAACTGTCGGCCATGACGAAGCGCACAGGCGCGTCGGCGGCTGCGACGTTCAGGCTGATCCACAACAATGCCCCCAAGGCCAACCGCATAAACGCTCCGGTACTGATGAAACCCGAGCCGAAAATAGCCCCCCAATTGCAGCTTAGTCAGATTAGACGAGCACACCGGATGCAATTTCGGGCCTGCTCCGCTAGCATTAGCCGCTTCTGTTCCTTAGTTGCGACGGTTTTCGATGAGTTATCAGGTTCTTGCACGTAAATGGCGTCCGCGCTCGTTCCGCGAAATGGTCGGCCAGACCCATGTGCTCAAGGCTCTGATCAATGCCTTGGACAGCCAGCGGCTGCACCACGCCTACCTGTTTACCGGTACCCGTGGGGTCGGCAAGACCACCATCGCACGAATCATCGCCAAATGCCTGAACTGTGAAACAGGTATCACTTCAACGCCCTGCGGCGAGTGCTCGGTGTGCCGTGAGATCGATGAAGGGCGCTTTGTCGACTTGATCGAGATCGACGCCGCGAGCCGGACCAAGGTCGAGGACACCCGCGAGCTGCTCGACAACGTGCAGTACGCCCCGAGCCGCGGGCGCTTCAAGGTCTACCTGATCGACGAAGTGCACATGCTCTCCAGCCATTCCTTCAATGCGCTGTTGAAAACCCTCGAAGAGCCGCCGCCCTACGTCAAGTTCATCCTGGCGACCACGGATCCGCAGAAACTTCCGGCAACGATTCTTTCCCGGTGCCTGCAGTTCTCCCTGAAGAACATGACTCCGGAACGGGTGGTCGAGCATTTGACCCACGTGCTGGGTGTCGAACAAGTGCCGTTCGAAGACGATGCACTGTGGTTGCTGGGTCGCGCCGCCGATGGTTCGATGCGTGACGCCATGAGCCTCACCGACCAGGCCATCGCCTTTGGTGAAGGCAAGGTCATGGCCGCCGACGTGCGGGCGATGCTCGGCACGCTGGATCATGGCCAGGTGTTTGATGTCCTGCATTCGCTGATCGAAGGCGACGCCAAGGCGTTGCTCGAAGCCGTCCGTCATCTGGCCGAACAAGGCCCGGACTGGAACGGCGTGCTCTCGGAAATTCTCAACGTGCTGCATCGTGTCGCCATCGCCCAGGCCTTGCCTGAAGGCGTCGACAACGGCCACGGCGACCGTGATCGGGTGCTGGCCCTGGCCCAGGCATTGCCGGCCGAAGACGTGCAGTTTTATTACCAGATGGGCCTGATCGGGCGCCGCGACTTGCCGCTGGCACCGGACCCGCGTGGTGGCTTCGAAATGGTCCTGCTGCGCATGCTCGCGTTCCGGCCGGCGGATACGGCGGATGTCCCGAGGCAACCGCTAAAGCCAGTGGGGATCAGCCAGGCCACAGTTGATTCCGCAAATTCAGTGGCTACCGCGCCTAAAGTCGCGCCGGTAGCTCCTGCGGCAGTTGCACCTGTTGTAGCGGCGCCGGTTGCTGCGCAAATTGCGCCGGCTCCAGTGCCTGAACCTGAGCCGGTTGCGCCAGTTATCGTGCCCGAGCCTGTGGTTGAAGCGGTGGCGGTCGAAGCCGTCGTTGACCTGCCGTGGAATGACCCGGTTGAACCCGAAGTCGTTCAGCAGCCAGCGGCCGAGCCGGTGCTGGAAACCACCAGCGAACAACCCGAATTGCCACCGATGCCGACGCCAACGCCTGACAGCGTGGTGCCGGACGCGCCGGAGTGGGCCGCTGCGCCGATTCCGGAACCGTCCGTGGCCGAAGTCGATGCCGCCACGCCGGGCATCGATCTGGATGACGAGCCGCCGCTGGACGAGGATTACATCGAGCCGGACATCGACTCGGCGTACAGTTATCTCGACGAACTGGCCAGCGAGCACACCGCCGAGCCGACGCCCGAACCTGAGCCCGAGCCTGCTGCAATGCCGGCCACCGGTCTGGCGCTGCAATGGCTGGAGCTGTTCCCGAAACTGCCGATTTCCGGCATGACCGGCAGCATCGCCGCCAACTGCACGCTGATCGCGGTCGATGGCGACAATTGGTTGCTGCACCTGGATCCGGCCCACAGCGCCTTGTTCAACGCGACCCAGCAACGTCGTCTCAACGATGCGTTGAACCAGTTTCACGGGCGTACGCTGAACCTGAGCATGGAACTGATCAAGCCCGAGCAGGAAACCCCGGCCCAGGCCGCGTCCCGTCGTCGTGTGAACCGTCAGCGCGAGGCCGAGGAGTCGATCCACGGTGATCCGTTCATCCAGCAGATGATGGAGCAGTTCGGTGCGGTGATCCGTAACGATACTATTGAACCTGTCGAAGCCCTGGTCACTCAGGGCTAATAACTGAAGGCGTTCGGCGACCGTCGCCGGACACTGTTTTTATCCAAGTACTTTGAGGTGATTACCATGATGAAAGGTGGCATGGCCGGCCTGATGAAGCAGGCACAGCAGATGCAGGAAAAAATGGCCAAGATGCAGGAAGAACTGGCCAACGCCGAAGTCACCGGTAAGGCCGGTGGCGATATGGTCACCGTGGTAATGACCGGTCGTCACGACGTCAAGCGCGTGACCATTGACCCAAGCCTGGTGGAAGGCCTGAGCGAAGACGACAAAGAGATGCTGGAGGCCGTATTCGCCGCCGCCGTCAACGATGCCGTGCGCAAGATCGAAGCCAACAGCCAGGACAAGATGGGCAGCGTAACCGCTGGCATGCAGCTGCCACCGGGTATGAAACTGCCATTCTGATTCGCCAAGGCGCGTCGGATGGGCTACAAAAAATGCCAGGCATTGCGCCTGGCATTTTTGTTTCTGGCGCACACTGATCGTTCCCACGCTCTGCGTGGGAATGCCTCAATGGACGCTCTGCGTCCGCTGTTGGGACGCGGAGCGTCCCGGGCTGCATTCCCACGCAGAGCGTGGGAACGATCGGGGCAGAAACATCGAACGCGCCTGGCCCATAAAGGTCTGCTCCCTATACCGCTGAATTCATCGATCAAAGGAGACGCTCACATGCCGCAAGCATTGACCCTCAACCAACGTATCGTCCTGGTGTCCCGCCCGGTGGGCGCGCCGACCCCGGAGAATTTCCGCCTGGAGCGCGTGGCGCTGCCGGACCTGGCCGACGGCCAGGTGTTGCTCAAGACCCTTTATCTGTCCCTCGACCCCTACATGCGCGGTCGCATGAGTGACGCACCGTCCTACGCCGCGCCGGTGGAAATCGACGAAGTGATGACCGGTGGCGCGGTCAGCCGCGTCGAGCGTTCACTGAATCCGAAGTTTCACGAAGGTGATCTGGTGGTCGGCGCCACAGGCTGGCAGAGCCACAGCATCAGCGATGGGCGCAACATCATCCCGATCCCGTCCGGGCTGCCGAGTCCGTCGATGGCGTTGGGTGTACTCGGCATGCCGGGCATGACGGCCTACATGGGCCTGATGGACATCGGTCAACCCAAGTCCGGTGAAACCCTGGTGGTCGCCGCCGCGTCCGGTGCCGTGGGTTCGGTGGTCGGCCAGGTGGCGAAGATCAAGGGCCTGCGGGTGGTCGGCGTGGCCGGTGGTGCCGAGAAGTGTCGCTACGTGGTCGAGGAACTGGGCTTCGACGCCTGCATCGACCATAAGAGCCCGGACTTTGCCAATGACCTGGCGCTGGCCTGTCCCAAAGGCGTTGATATCTACTACGAGAACGTCGGCGGCAAGGTCTTCGACGCGATCATCCCGTTGCTCAACTCGAAGGCGCGGATTCCGCTCTGTGGCCTGATTGCTGGTTACAACGCCCATGAAGCGCCGAGCGGTCCGGATCGTCTGCCGCAATTGCAACGGACTTTATTGACCAAACGGGTGCGCATCCAGGGCTTTATCGTGTTCGATGACTATGGTGATCGCCAGCCGGAATTTGTCAGCGCCATGGCGCCGTGGGTACGCGACGGCAAGGTCAAATTCCGCGAGGACATCGTCGATGGCCTGGAACAGGCGCCCGAGGCGTTCATCGGTCTGCTGGAAGGACGCAACTTCGGCAAACTGGTAGTGCGGGTCGCCCAGGACTGAGTATTTGACGCTGGCCAGAGGCGCGGGTATAAACCGCGTCTCGTTGTTTTGTCGGACTTTTCCCCATGAGCTTCAGCCCTCTGATTCGCCAACTGATCGATGCCCTGCGAACGTTGCCGGGCGTGGGTCAGAAAACCGCCCAGCGCATGGCGTTGCAACTGCTCGAGCGCGATCGCAGCGGCGGCTCGCGCCTGGCCCTGGCCCTGAGCCAGGCGATGGAAGGGGTCGGTCACTGCCGTTTGTGCCGCACGCTGACCGAAGACGACCTCTGCCCGCAATGCGCCGACACCCGGCGTGACGACACCTTGCTGTGCGTGGTGGAAGGGCCGATGGACGTCTACGCGGTGGAGCAGACCGGATTCCGGGGTCGCTACTTCGTGCTCAAGGGCCATTTGTCGCCACTCGACGGCCTCGGGCCTGAAGCCATCGGCATTCCGCAATTGCTCGCGCGGATCGAAGAAGCCGGCACGTTTACCGAAGTGATCCTGGCCACCAACCCGACGGTGGAAGGTGAAGCCACCGCGCATTACATCGCCCAGTTGCTCAGCAACAAAGGCCTGGTCGCCTCGCGGATCGCCCATGGCGTGCCGTTGGGTGGCGAGCTGGAATTGGTGGATGGCGGGACGTTGGCGCATTCGTTTGCGGGGCGTAAGCCGATTGCCTTGTAGCGTTTGAACCGACGCCTTCGCGAGCAAGCCCGCTCCCACAGGGGATTTGCGGTGTGCACGAATCCAATGTGGGAGCGGGCTTGCTCGCGAATGAGCGCACCTCGGTCCACCTGACTCACACAATCCTGTTGAAAACCAAGCAAGCGCTCGGTTAACGTCGCTGAACCCTTCAGTGGAGTTCGCCGATGCCTGCCTTTCAGGAATACTTCGATCCCAGCCACCAATTGGTTCGCGACAGCGTGAGGCGTTTCGTCGAGCGCGAGATCCTGCCGGGTATCGATGAGTGGGAAGAAGCCGAAAGCTTTCCCCAGGAGCTCTACCTCAAGGCCGGTGCCGCCGGAATCCTCGGTATCGGTTACCCCGAAGCCCTGGGCGGCAGCCACGAAGGCGATCTGTTCGCCAAGGTCGCCGCCAGCGAAGAATTGATGCGTTGTGGCTCCGGCGGTTTGGTCGCGGGTCTTGGTTCCCTGGACATCGGCCTGCCGCCAATCCTCAAATGGGCCCGGCCCGAAGTCCGCGACCGGGTGGTGCCGCAAGTGCTGTCCGGCGAGAAAATCAGCGCCCTGGCCATCACTGAACCCAGCGGCGGCTCCGATGTGGCCAACCTGCAAACCCGCGCCGTGCGCGACGGCGACTTCTATCGGGTCAGCGGCAGCAAAACCTTTATCACCAGCGGCGTGCGTGCGGATTTCTACACCGTGGCGGTGCGCACCGGCGAGCCCGGATTTGGCGGTATCAGCCTGTTGTTGATCGAGAAGGGCACCCCCGGTTTCACCGTCGGCCGGCAGTTGAAGAAAATGGGCTGGTGGGCGTCGGACACCGCTGAGTTGTTCTTTGATAATTGCCGAGTGCCCGTAGGAAATCTGATCGGTGCCGAAAATATGGGTTTCGCCTGCATCATGGGCAACTTCCAGAGCGAACGCCTGGCCCTGGCGCTGATGGCCAACATGACCGCGCAGTTGGCCCTTGAAGAAAGCCTGAAATGGGCGCGTCAGCGTGAGGCTTTCGGTAAACCGATCGGCAAGTTCCAGGTGCTCAAGCATCGCCTCGCCGAAATGGCCACGGCGCTGGAAGTGTCACGGGAATTCACCTACCGCCAGGCCGCGAAAATGGCGGCGGGGCAGAGCGTGATCAAAGAGATTTCCATGGCCAAGAACTTTGCCACTGACACGGCGGATCGCATCACCAACGATGCGGTGCAGATTCTGGGGGGATTGGGCTATATGCGCGAGAGTCTGGTAGAGCGCTTGTATCGGGATAACCGGATTCTGTCGATTGGCGGCGGGACGCGGGAAGTGATGAACGAGATTATCAGCAAGCAGATGGGACTTTGATTTTTGTGGTGTGGCGGCTGACGTCTTCGCGGGCAAGCCCGCTCCCACAGGGGATCTGCGGTGCACACAAATCCAATGTGGGAGCGGGCTTGCTCGCGAAGGCGCCAGCCCAGACGCCGCTTACTTTTCCGACAACGCAAACTGCGTCAGGCAGAAGGTGGGAATCCCCATATCTTCCAGCCGCTGCGACCCACCCAGCTCCGGCAAGTCAATAATCGCCGCCGCTTCATGTACCCGCGCGCCCATGCGACGAATCAGGTTCGCCGCAGCGATCAAGGTGCCGCCGGTGGCAATCAGGTCATCGAACATCACCACCGAATCGCCCTCGCACAGACTGTCGGCATGCACTTCGAGGAAGGCTTCGCCGTACTCGGTGGCATAACCTTCGGCCAACACGTCCGCCGGCAGTTTGCCTTGCTTGCGGAACAGCACCAGCGGCTTGTTCAACTGATACGCCAACACCGAGCCGATCAGGAAGCCACGGGCGTCCATTGCGCCGATGTGGGTGAAGTCGGCCTCGACGTAACGATGAGCGAAAGTGTCCATCACCAGGCGCAGGGCCGTGGGCGATTGGAACAGCGGGGTGATGTCGCGAAAGATCACGCCCGGTTTGGGGAAGTCGATCACGGGGCGGATCAGGGATTTGATGTCGAAGGAGTCGAAGACCATCGTCGAGTTGTCCTGGCAGGGCTGCAAACGTCGCAGTATAACGGCGGCTGAACCGTTTCGCTCAGCCGCAATTGCACTAGTCGAGGGAGCCGCCAGCCAGGGCGCAGAGCTGGATCGGGTCGAGAATATGGATTTCCTTGCCCTCGGCGGCGATCAGTTCGTTTTGCTGGAAGCGCGTGAACACCCGGGACACGGTTTCCACCGCCAGGCCCAGGTAGTTGCCGATTTCGTTACGCGACATGCTCAGGCGGAACTGGTTGGCCGAGAAACCCCGGGCGCGGAAGCGCGCGGACAGGTTGACCAAGAATGTGGCGATACGCTCGTCGGCGGTTTTCTTCGACAGCAGCAACATCATTTGCTGATCGTCACGAATCTCGCGGCTCATGACGCGCATCAACTGGCGACGCAGTTGCGGCAGTTGAATGGCCAGTTCGTCGAGGCGCTCGAAAGGAATTTCGCAGACCGATGTGGTTTCCAGCGCTTGCGCCGACACAGGGTGCTTTTCAGTGTCCATGCCCGACAGGCCGACCAGTTCACTCGGCAGGTGGAAACCGGTGAGCTGTTCTTCGCCGCCATCGCTGAGGCTGAAGGTCTTCAGGGCGCCGGAGCGTACTGCATAAACGGAATCGAACGTGTCGCCTTGGCGGAACAGGAACTCGCCTTTTTTCAACGGGCGACCACGTTTAACGATGTCGTCCAGCGCATCCATGTCTTCCAGATTCAGAGAAAGTGGCAAGCAGAGGGGGGCCAGGCTGCAATCCTTGCAATGGGCCTGACTGTGAGCGCGCAGCTTTACTGGCTCGGACATTTCTTCAATCCTTGTGGGAAAAACACACATAAGACGTAAGGGTAACTCACGGGAGGACATTCAGGCCAGCGCACGGCGATTTTGCCGCAGGCCGGTAAAGGCTGCGCTTGGTTGGCCGATAACCTGTCAACTGATCGCCTGCAAGGAACCGCATTCATGTCCGCCATAGGCACGCTGAACCCCGGTAACAGCAGCTTGTCGTCGTTGCTCGACACCTCGAAACTTCCTGCGGTCAATGACGCGGATGTCACGACACCGAGTGTCGACACCCCGACTAAAGTCGAAGGCGTCAAAGTGTCGCTGTCCGGCGCTGGCATTGAAAAAGCCGCCGGGGCCAAGGGCGAAAACAGCGACATCGAAGAAAGCGGTTTGCCGGACAACATTCAGCAGATCCTGAAGATGATTCGTAAATTGCAGCAGCAGATCGCCGAAAAACTCGCCGAAATGCAGGCGGTGATGAAAGATAAACGGCTGAGCCCCGAAGAAAGAAAAGCCAAGCTCGGCGCCTTGCAAGCGTTTATCAACAACCTCAACGGTGGCTTGATCGTCGCCAACAACGCGCTCAGTAAAGCCATGAAGCAAGCGGGCCTGACGCCGGAGCAAGTCCTCAAGGCGGCGTCGCTGGCCATGAAGTCCTAAATCACCCGGGAAAAGCGCTGACGATTCTGCTGCTCGAGGTAGGCATCGAACACCATGCACACCGAGCGCACCAGCAAGCGTCCGGCCGGTAAAACAGTGATCCGCTCGCTGTCCAGTTCGATCAGGCCGTCCTTGGCCATCGCCTGCAACTGCGGCCAGAGTTCACTGAAGTAGCCACGGAAATCGATGTTGAAGGCCTGTTCGATTCCGGCGAATTCCAGGCTGAAATGGCAGATCAATTGCTGAATCACCGCCCGCCGCAGACGATCGTCGGCGTTGCACAGCAAGCCACGATTAGTCGCCAGTTGCGCCGAAGCCAAGGTGTTTTGGTACAGGTTCAAATCACTGGTGTTCTGGCAGTACAGGTCGCCAATCTGGCTGATCGCCGAAACCCCAAGCCCGATCAAATCGCAATGTCCGTGAGTGGTGTAGCCCTGGAAGTTGCGTTGCAGGGTCGATTCTTCCTGGGCAATCGCCAGTTCGTCGTCGGGCAGGGCGAAGTGGTCCATGCCGATGTAGCGGTAGCCGGCCTTGGTCAACTGTTCGATGGTGCCCTGGAGCATCTCCAGTTTCTGCGCCGGGGTTGGCAGTTCGGCGCTGTTGATCCGCCGCTGCGGCATGAAGCGTTCCGGCAGGTGCGCATAGTTGAATACCGAGAGACGGTCCGGTTGCAGGGCGATGACTTCATCCACTGTGCGGGCGAAGTTTTCCGGTGTCTGGCGCGGCAAGCCATAGATCAGGTCGATGTTGATCGAGCGAAACTGCAAGGTCCGCGCGGCGTCGATCACGGCGCGGGTTTCTTCCAGGCTTTGCAGGCGATTGACCGCGCGTTGCACGGCGGGATCGAGGTCTTGCAGGCCGATGCTGACCCGGTTGAAACCCAATTCCCGCAACAGGCCCATGGTTGACCAGTCGGCTTCACGGGGGTCGATCTCGATGCCGTAGTCGCCGGAATCGTCGTCCAGCAGATTGAAATGCTTGCGCAACTGCGCCATCAACTGGCGCAGTTCGTCGTGGCTGAGAAAGGTCGGTGTGCCACCACCGAAATGCAGTTGCTCGACTTTCTGAGCGGGATCGAGGTGGCAGGCGATCAACTGGATCTCCTGCTCCAGGCGCTGCAAGTAGGGGAGTGCGCGGCCACGGTCCTTGGTGATGACCTTGTTGCAGGCGCAGTAGTAGCAAATGTTCGCGCAGAACGGCACGTGCACATACAGCGACAGCGGCCGCAGCGCTTTACGGCTGTCGCGCAGGGCATGGAACAGGTCGAACGTGCCGACCTGGCTGTTGAATTGAACGGCGGTCGGGTACGAGGTGTAGCGCGGCCCCGACAGGTCGTAACGGCGAATCAGATCGGTGTCCCAACGAATGGCGTCGAGCATGCGGGCATTCCCCCGGATAGGCTTGCAGTGGCTGCGAGTCTATGGGGTGCGGCGTTGGGGCATCTTGATTTGCATCAACGGTCGATCGGGGTTGGCAGTGCCGGCGCCTTCGCGAGCAAGCCCGCTCCCACAGGGGAATGCATTTCAATGTGGGAGCGGGCTTGCTCGCGAAGGGCGCACCGCCAATCTAATGCCCCATGAGCCAATGCTGATGCGGCCCCGGCAATGTCCAGATCCCGAACAGAATCACCAGCAACCCGCCACTCATCCGCACACTGCGTTTGCGCAACAACGCCGTCACGCGTTCGGCCGCGAGTCCCGTGGCCAATAAAACCGGCCATGTCCCCAGCCCAAACGCCAACATCAACAACCCACTATCCACCGCATTGCCCTGGCTCGCCGCCCACAGCAAGGTGCTGTAAACCAGCCCGCACGGCAACCAGCCCCAGAGGGCGCCCAGCAGCAGGGCGCGGGGCAGGCTCGATACTGGCAGCAGTTTGTTGGCAACCGGCTGGATATGCCGCCAGAGGCCGCGACCAAGGCTTTCGATGCGGGTCAGGCCGCTCCACCAGCCGGCCAGGTACAGGCCCATGCTGATCAGCAGCAACCCGGCGATGACGCGCATGAACATCGCCGCCGGGCTGTTGGCCACTGCCCAGCCGGCCAGGCCGATCAGCAGGCCGGCGGTGGCGTAGCTGAGAATTCGCCCAAGGTTGTAAGCCAGCAATAAGTGGAAGCGACGGCTGCGTTGTTCCTTGGGAATCGCCAGGGTCAGCGCGCCCATCAAGCCGCCGCACATGCCCAGGCAATGACCGCCGCCGAGCAGTCCGAGGATCACCGCCGACACCAGCAGTGGCGCCAGTTCAAGCATGGGGTGGTGCCTTATCGTCCGGTTTGGCCGGATGGCCGCTGGCCTCATCGACTGCCGCCGTGTGGTTCGGGTCCTGGTCGTCGAACAGAATGCTGTGGGCCGGGCCGTCGAGGTCGTCGTACTGACCGCTGTCGACCGCCCAGAAGAAAATGTAGACAGCGATGGCCACGATCAGCAGCGCCGCCGGGATCATCACGTAAAGAGCTGGCATGGGAAGACTCCATGCCCGCGCGGCTCAGGCCGGCAGCGGGCGGGTTTCTGGCGTGGCGCGGACCTTGGGCGTGCTCGGCATCCGAGTCAGGCGCAGGGCATTGAGCACCACGGTCAACGAACTGATCGACATGCCGACCGCGGCCCACACCGGGGTGATCCAGCCGAGGGCGGCGAACGGCAACATGAGGCCATTGTACAGCCCGGCCCACAGCAGGTTCTCGATGATTACCCGACGGGTGCGCCGCGCCAGGCTGAAGGCTTGCACCAGGGCTTCGAGGCGGTTGGACAGCAGCACCGCGTCAGCGCTGGTTTTCGCCAGATCAGTGGCCGAACCCATGGCCACGCTGATATCAGCCGCCGCCAGCACCGGCACATCGTTGACCCCGTCACCGAGCATCAACACCTTGCGACCTTCCTTGTGCAGCTGTTGCAGCACTTGCAACTTGTCATCGGGCCGCAGGCCGCCACGGGCCTCGTCGATACCCAGTTCGGTGGCGACGCTGGCGACCATCGGCGAACTGTCGCCGGACAGCAACAACGTGCGCCAGCCGCGCGCCTTGCACGCCGCGAGCAGAGCCGGGGCGTCGGCGCGCAAGCGGTCGTCGAGGACAAACCACGCCAGCGGCCCGAAGCTGTCACCGAGCAGCAGCCATTGTCCGGCCTCATCCGGCATCAACGGCACGCTGGCACCGCTGAGTTCGCAGACAAAACCCGGCTGACCGATGCGCAGGCGCTGTTCGCCGACCAGGCCTTCAAGGCCGAGCCCCGGCGTACTGAGGACTTCTTCGGCGGCCAAGGGCGCGCGGCCAAATGCCCGGGCGATCGGGTGTTCGGAACGGTTCTCCAGCGCTGCCGCGAGACTCAGGCATTCATCGCTGCCGAGTGAGCCGAGTGGGCGAATCGAACGCAGGGCCAGCCGACCCTCCGTCAACGTGCCGGTCTTGTCGAAAATCACCGTGTCGATCTGATTCAGGCCTTCCAGCACATGGCCGCGGGTCAGCAGCAAACCGAGTTTGTGCAGCGTGCCGGTGGCGGTTGTCAGCGCGGTCGGCGTAGCCAGGGACAAGGCGCACGGACAGGTCGCGACGAGCATCGCCAGCACGATCCAGAACGCCCGCGACGAATCCAGTTCCCACCACAACAGGCCGATGGCGGCGGCAGCGATCAGCGACAACAACAGGAACCATTGGGCGGCGCGGTCGGCGATTTCCGCCAGGCGCGGTTTCTCAGCTTGGGCGCGGTCGAGCAGGCGAACAATCGCGGAGAGTCGCGTGTCATGGCCCAGGGCCAATACTTCCACGGTCAACGCGCCCTCAACGTTCAGGGTGCCCGCCGTGACGGCATCGCCCAAGGTGCGCGGTTGTGGCAGGTATTCGCCGGTGAGCAGGGATTCGTCGATGCTCGACTGGCCGTCGAGGATCTTGCCATCGGCCGGCAGGACCGCACCGGGGTGCACCAGCACCTGATCGCCGATGCGCAGTTCGCTGAGCAGGATTCGCTCGCTCTGGCCGTCAGCACTCAGGCGCAGGCACGAAGCGGGTAACAGGTTGACGAGTTGTGCGGTGGCTGCGGCGGTGCGTTCCCGGGCGCGGCGTTCCAGGTAGCGCCCGGCCAGCAGGAACAGCGCGAACATGCCGACGGCATCGAAATACAGTTCGCCGACCCCGGTGATCGAGGTCCATATCCCGGCGAGATACGCGCTGCCGATCGCCAGCGACACCGAAACGTCCATGGTCAGGTGACGGGTGCGCAGGTCGCGCATCGCGCCTTTGAAGAAGGGCGCGCAGCTGTAGAAGATGATGGGCGTGGTCAGGAACAGCGCGACCCAGCGCAGGATGGTGTGCAGTTCCGGGCTGAGATCGATATTGAATTCCGGCCAGGTGGCCATGGTCGCCATCATTGCCTGGAACCACAGCAGTCCGGCGACGCCGAGCTGGCGCAGGGCCAGGCGGTTTTCGCTAGCCAGTTGTTCACTGGCGCGGTCGGCCTGATAAGGGTGGGCGACGTAACCGATGTGGCGCAATTCGCCGAGCACCTGGCTCAGTGGCAATTGAGCGTCGGCCCAGCGCACGTGCAGGCGATGGTTGGACAGGTTCAACCGTGCCTCGGCCACCGCCGGCAAGCCGCGCAGGTGTTTCTCGATCAGCCAGCCGCAAGCGGCACAGCTGATGCCTTCCATTAACAGTGTGGTTTCAGCGAGTTCACCTTGGTGACGGACGAAGGGTTGCTGCACATCGGCGCGGTCGTACAGCGCCAGTTCGTCTACCAGTTGCACGGGCAAGGATTCGGGGTTGGCCGAGGCCTCGCTGCGATGCTGGTAATAACTTTCCAGACCTCCAGCCACGATGGCTTCAGCCACGGCCTGGCAACCCGGGCAGCAAAGCTCACGGGTTTCACCGAGGACGACGGCGGTGAAGCGGCTGCCGGCCGGGACGGGCAGGGCGCAGTGGTAGCAGGGGGTTGGGGTGGTCATGGGGTTTTCACAGGGTGTTGTCCGATGATCGTTCCCACGCTCTGCGTGGGAATGCCTCCCCGGACGCTCCGCGTCCGCTTCGGCTGGGACGCGGAGCGTCCCTGGCTGCGTTCCCACGCAGAGCGTGGGAACGATCAGGTGATGCTTACTTCTTCAGGTCTTCCGCGCCTTGCAGCGGCTCATCGCCCAGCAATAAGTCTTTGTCATGGCTGACCTGTTCTTCTTCGAACATGCGCCAGGTCTTGTCGTCCTGCACGCCCAGCAATTCGACAAACCGACGGCCCTCGACCTTGTCGCTCATCTGGCCGATGTAGCGGCCCTGTTCGGTTTCGCTGCGGGTCAGGGTGATTTTGCGATCCTTCTCCGGTTGGGTCGGCGAGATCAGATTCAGCTCCACGGTCTTGGGCTGGCTGTTGCCGCTCAGGCGCAGGTCGACTTCGCCGGTCAGTTCATCCAGATGCACGTTGGCGCGCAATTGCAGGGTCTGGGCCAGCAGCTCACGGTCCAGGGAGCGGTTGATGCCTTTGCCGGCCTCGTAATAGTTGTCGTTGACCAGGTTGTCCGGGTTGTTCACGGCGATGGTCACCATGGACAGGGTCAGGGTCACCGAGCAGGCCAGAATCCCGATGATGATCCACGGCCAAAGATGCTTGTACCAAGGGCTTGCGGCAGTTGCTGCGGGCATGATCACTTCTCTCAACGAATTTGTGGGCCGATGAATCGGCTCTTGGCTTCAACGTGGACGCTGTCGTCATCGGCATCCTTGAGGGTGAATTTCACCTCATTGGTGCTCGATGGCAATTGCTCCGGCGCGCTGGACAGCTCCACCGGCTGGCTGAAAATTTCCCCGGCGGCGACTTTGATTTCGCGCTTGCCTTGCAGCTTGAGGTCCGGCAGGCCGCTGGCTTCCAGCAGGTAGGTGTGGTCGCGCTGGTCCTTGTTCATGATCTTCAGGCTGTAGACGTTCTCGATCCGGCCTTCGGCGTTCTCGCGGTACAGCACGCGGTCCTTGCTGACGTCGAACCCCACCAGCGAACGCATGAAGAACGCAGTCACCAGTAAGCCGATCATGGTTAGCAGCACCACGGCATAGCCGATCAGGCGCGGGCGCAGTTTATGGGTTTTCTGCCCGGACAGGTTGTGTTCGGTGGTGTAGCTGATGAGGCCGCGGGGGTAGTCCATCTTGTCCATGATGCTGTCGCAGGCATCAATGCACGCGGCGCAACCGATGCACTCGATTTGCAGGCCGTCACGGATGTCGATACCGGTCGGGCAGACCTGGACGCACATGGTGCAGTCGATGCAATCGCCCAGGCCCTGGGCCTTGTAGTCCACGCCTTTCTTGCGCGGGCCACGGGACTCGCCACGGCGCGGGTCGTAGGAAACGATCAGGGTGTCCTTGTCGAACATCACGCTCTGGAAGCGCGCATACGGACACATGTAGATGCACACCTGCTCGCGCAACCAGCCGGCATTGCCGTAGGTGGCGAGGGTGAAGAAACCGACCCAGAAGTACGACCAGCCATCGGCCTCGCCGGTGAAGAAATCAATGGTCAACTCGCGGATCGGCGAGAAGTACCCGACGAAGGTCATGCCGGTGACAAAACCGATCAACAGCCACAGGCTGTGTTTACTGAATTTGCGCAGGAATTTGTTGGCGCTCATCGGCGCCTTGTCGAGCTTGATGCGCTGGTTACGGTCGCCTTCGGTGACCTTCTCGCACCACATGAAAATCCAGGTCCAGACGCTTTGCGGGCAGGTATAGCCGCACCAGACACGCCCGGCATACACCGTAATGAAGAACAGGCCGAAGGCGCTGATGATCAGCAGGCCCGAGAGCAGGATGAAATCCTGGGGCCAGAAGGTCGCGCCAAAAATGAAGAATTTACGTTCCGGCAGGTTCCACCAGACGGCCTGGTGGCCACCCCAGTTCAGCCACACCGTACCGAAATACAGCAGGAACAAACCGGCCCCGCCCATCATCCGCAGGTTGCGAAACAAACCGGTGAAGGCGCGGGTGTAGATCTTTTCTCGAGAAGCGTAGAGATCGACGCTGTTGTTCGCGTTCTTGGCAGGCGGGGTAACGTCGTGTACCGGAATCTGATTGCTCATCATTGCATCCCACGGCAGTGGAAAAATGCCTCGGTCAGTACGTGCCGACCGCGGTCAAAAAGAGGTGTTGCAGTGGCGCAATGATACGCCTGTCGCTCTATCTCAAGGGTGCGACCTTTGGTCGCGTTGGGAGAAATCAATTGATGGTGTAATGACTTGAATCAATTGACTTGTGAATTATGGACGGTTTTGCCGGTGCGGCGAGTTCATTCATCCCATGGATTGATCAATGCGACACCGCTGGATTGAAAATCACCGATGTTTCGAGTGACCACGGTCAGGCCATGAACAAGTGCAGTCGCAGCGATCAGAGCATCGCTTTCATTTGCTTGATCCGGAACATGCAAGCTGGCACAGCGCAGTGCTACGGCGGCATCGACTGGCAGGATTCTGGCATCGAAGGCCGGTATAACGTGGTGCTTCAGCCAGGTGCGCAGGACCTTCCCCTGGGCGGGGTCACGACGCTCCATTCGAAGTACACCTGTCTCCAGTTCCTTCAAGGTAATAGCCGAAATAAACAGGCGGGGAGCAATGACACTTTTGGCCCAGGCGACAACGTTAGCGTCAGCCTGGGGTTTACGCAGTTCAGAAATCACATTGGTGTCGAGTAGAAACATCAAGACAAGTCCACAGGTCGATGGGTGATCACGGCGCGCTCGGTTTCGAAGTCGATATCTGCCGCTTCTGGCATGACGAGCAGGTCGACAATATTGGCGTTGGTACCGGTCAGCTTTTGGTACTCCTCAATGCTTAGCAGCACGTGAGCAGGCTTGCCACGGTCGGTGATGATTACCGGGCCCTGACGTGTGGCTTTTTTGGCACTACTTGTGTCCTGGTTGAATTCACGGCTGGAAATCGTGGTGATGGCCATCATGGCGGCCCCCTCTTGAAAGTACTTTGTAGAAACGTTACTACTCAATAGCCCGTCTCGCAAGCCGCGAGGGAAGAGAGCCGCTACCTCCGGTCGCCATGGGCATGAGTAGCCATAAACAAAACGGCCCCGCCAATTCACATTGGCGGGGCCGTTTTTTGTTGCTTCAAGCGTTTGCCTTATTGGGCGTCCGCCGCCGGAGCTTTCTCACCGTGAGACAAGCTGTAGACGTAAGCGGCCAGCAGGTGAACCTTGTCGTTGCCTTGCAGCTGTTCTTGCGCAGGCATCTGGCCCTGGCGGCCGTAACGGATGGTCTGCTGCAGTTGAGCGAAGCTCGAACCGTAGATGAACGCCGCCGGGTGGGTCAGGTTCGGCGCGCCCATCGCTGGGGTGCCTTTGCCTTCCGGACCGTGGCACACGGCGCAGTTGGCGGCGAACAGTTTCTGCCCGGCAGCCGGGTCGGCCTTGGTGCCTTCCGGCAGTTTGCGGCCATCGAGGTTGGTCAGCACGAACGAGGCAACATCCGCCACGCCTTGCTCGCCGATCACTTCAGCCCACGCCGGCATGACCGCATGACGGCCACCCATGATGGTGGTCTTGATGGTTTCCGGCTCGCCGCCCCAACGCCAGTCGGCGTCGGTCAGATTCGGGAAGCCATAAGCGCCCTTGGCGTCGGAACCGTGGCAGACCGAGCAGTTGGAGGCGAACAGGCGGCCACCCATCTTCAGGGCTTGCGGGTCCTTGGCGACTTCTTCGATCGGCATGGAAGCGAACTTGGCGAAGATCGGGCCGAACTTGGCGTCCGACTTGGCCATTTCCTTTTCCCACTCGTGCACGCCGGTCCAGCCGGTCTGGCCATTGGCGAACGCGGTCTGCTTGTCGTTATCGAGGTAGTTGTAGCCTGGCAGCAGGCCTTTCCAGTTACCCAGGCCTGGATACAGCACCAGGTAGCCCAGGGCGAAGATGATGGTGCCCACGAACAGCATGAACCACCATTTCGGCAGTGGGTTGTCGTACTCCTCGATCCCGTCGAAGGAGTGGCCAACAGTCTCTTCGGTGGCTTCGCTGCGCTGGCCCTTGCGGGTAGACAGCAGCAGCCAGGTCAGGGCGAAGATAGTACCCAGACTGAGGACTGTGACGTACAGACTCCAGAACGTAGTCATTCTTTGTTACTCCTAGAAGCTTGCTCGACGTGCTTGATGGCTTCGGGATCATCCGCGAAAGGCAGCAAGGTCGCGTCTTCAAACTCCGACTTGCGCTTGGGGCTGAACACCCACAACGCCAGACCGATGAAGGCCACCATCACAACAACGGTGCCCAGGCCACGAATCATCCCGATATCCATCTAAATCACCGTTTGCTTTTGATGATGGTGCCCAGGCCTTGCAGATAGGCCACCAGCGCGTCCATTTCGGTTTTGCCCTTCACAGCATCCTTGGCGCCGGCGATGTCTTCGTCGGTGTAAGGGACGCCGAGCGTGCGCAAGACTTCCAGTTTCTTGGCGGTGTCTTTGCCGTCGAGCTTGTTTTCCACGAGGAACGGGTAGGCCGGCATTTTCGACTCGGGCACCACGTTGCGCGGGTTGTACAAGTGCGCACGCTGCCAGTCATCGGAGTAACGACCGCCGACACGGGCCAGGTCCGGACCGGTACGCTTGGAACCCCACAGGAACGGGTGGTCCCAGACGCTTTCACCGGCGACCGAGTAGTGGCCGTAACGTTCGGTTTCAGCACGGAACGGGCGGATCATCTGCGAGTGGCAGCCGACACAACCGTTGGCGATAAAGACGTCGCGTCCTTCGACTTCAAGCGCCGGGCGAGGCTTCATGCCTTCGACCGGCTTGTTGGTAACGTCCTGGAAAAACAGCGGGACGATCTGGGTCAGGCCGCCGATGCTGACGGCGATGACCATGAAGAAGGCCAGCAGGCCAATGTTCTTCTCGACTGCTTCATGCTTCATCAGTGAGCTCCAACTACAGCAATCTGAGCGGCGGCTTCGGCTTCAGCCGGGTTCGAGGCACGTACGGTACGCCATACGTTGTAGGCCATGAACAGCATGCCGCTGGCAAAGAACGCACCGCCCAGGGCGCGAACGATGTAGCCAGGGTGGCTGGCTTGCAGCGCTTCGACGAACGAGTAGGTGAGGGTGCCGTCGTCGTTGATTGCACGCCACATCAGACCCTGGGTGATGCCGTTGACCCACATCGAAGCGATGTACAGAACGGTACCGATGGTCGCGAGCCAGAAGTGCGTGTTGATCAGGCCGATGCTGTGCATCTGCACGCGACCGAACAGTTTCGGGATCATGTGGTAGATCGCGCCGATCGAGATCATCGCTACCCAGCCGAGCGCGCCGGCGTGTACGTGGCCGATGGTCCAGTCGGTGTAGTGGGACAGCGAGTTGACGGTCTTATTGGCCAGCAACGGGCATACTAGGTGCGAAAGGCCGAA